>NZ_OZ032147.1:1652931-1983518 GCF_964026435.1 Rickettsia endosymbiont of Gonocerus acuteangulatus | reverse complement strand
TACTGTTACTAATAAAAATAATTATAATGTATTCTTTATTTGTTGTATATGTAAGTAGAATTATGTAGATTAAATGTTTTCTACATAGTTATCAACAAAATATATATAAAAAATATTCCTACAAAATAAGTAATTTTAATAATTATTCACATAAATTTGAGTTAAGTTTTTATAAGTGGATAACTAAGTGTAATAGCTCTTTATTACTTAGAAAAGGTGATATTTTCAAAGAAAAATGTTACTTATTCACAATTTTATCCACAAACTGTTTGTTTAAAGTGAACAATGCAAGATTTACTTGATTTAATAAGGATTTTGGATATTTTTAGAAAATTTTTAATAAGAAAAATAATAAGTTATCAAAACTTTTATCCACATTAGTATGTGTAAAATATGACAAAGCTGATTATTCACCTAGTTTCAGACTCTTCTGTTCAAACTGCAAAGAGTGCAGCTCATTCTGCTCTTGCTCAATTTACTTCTTTGAAACCAAAATTATATCATTGGCCAATGATTAGAAATTTAGAATTATTAAAAGAAGTATTGAGTAAGATAGAATCAAAACATGGTATTGTACTATATACAATTGCAGATCAAGAACTAAGGAAGAATTTGACAAAATTTTGTTATGAATTAAAAATTCCTTGTATTTCGGTAATAGGTAAAATAATTAAAGAAATGTCAGTTTTTTCAGGAATTAAGATAGAAAAAGAGCAAAATTATAATTATAAATTCGATAAAACTTATTTTGATACTCTTAATGCCATCGATTATGCTATAAGACATGATGATGGACAGCTACTTAATGAATTACAATTTGCAGATATCGTGTTAATAGGTCCATCTAGAACTTCTAAGACCCCTACTTCTGTATTTTTAGCATATAATGGATTAAAGACGGCAAATATTCCTTATGTTTATAATTGTCCTTTTCCTGATTTTATAGAAAAAAATATAGATCAATTGGTAGTAGGGCTTGTAATTAATCCAAATAGATTAATAGAAATAAGAGAAACAAGGCTGAATTTGCTACAAATTAATGAAAATAGAAATTATACAGATTTTAATATAGTCCAAAAAGAATGTTTAGAAGTTAAAAAAATTTGTGAACTAAGAAATTGGCCAGTAATAGACGTATCAACAAAATCAATAGAAGAAACTGCAGCTTTAATAATGCGGATATACTATAATAAAAAAAACAAGTATAATAAATAAAAAATTTCATTATTTACAAGTATAATTTGGTAATTTATAATTTCACTTGTAAAAAATTATAGAGGACATATGGCAAGCAACGTAACAGATAAATCTTTTGAAGAAGAAGTATTAAAATCAGATTTACCTGTATTAGTAGATTTTTGGGCTGAGTGGTGCGGTCCATGCAGAATGTTAACCCCAATAATAGAGGATATAAGTAAACAGCTAGAGAACAAAGTAAAAGTACTTAAAATGAATATTGATGAAAATCCAGAAACTCCTTCAAAATATGGCATTCGTAGTATACCAACAGTAATGTTATTTAAAAATGGTGAACAGAAAGATACTAAAGTAGGATTGCATCAGAAAAATTCGCTTATAGAATGGATTAACAATAATATATAAGTATTAATTTTATGTCTTTTAATCATTCTAAAGTATTTATAGAAATAAAAAATGCTTACGTTGAAGGTATAGATACCCACAAAAGAGCACAAGGATTAAAGCATTTTTTTCTTAATAGAGGAACTTCTTTTTCTCCAAATATATCTATATTAAGAAATATTAATTTTTCTTGTTATGAGGGAGAAAAAATAGCTTTTATAGGGAGTAATGGCTCAGGAAAAAGTTCACTTTTAAAAATGATAGCAGGAATTTATCCACCAATAAAAGGAACAATAAATGTTTCTGGTGATATTGCACCAATAATAGATATGGGTGTTGGTTTTGAGCAAGAGCAAACAGGTCGTGATAACATCAAAATGTTGATGCTTTATAACAATATGTTAGATAAATATAATAAAGAAATAGAACAGGAAATTATAGATTTTTCGGAATTAGGTAAAAAGATTGATTTACCTATAAAAAATTATAGTTCAGGAATGCTAGCACGACTTGCCTTTTCTACATCAATATTTCAAGAACCTCAAATTCTTTTACTTGATGAAATTTTTGCTACAGGAGATAGTTATTTTGTAGAAAAATCTTTAAATTTAATGAAAAATAAGTTTAGAAATACACCTATTTCAATAATAGTAACTCATCAAGAAAATATAGTAAAAGAAAATTGTACTAGATGTATTTTATTACGAGATGGTAATATTGTTGGAGATGGTAAACCTTCAGAAATATTTAAAATTTATACGAGAAAAAAAAATGATAAAGTATTTTTTATCTAAGAAATATTGGGAAGCGGTAATATTATTAGTCAAAGCATCTATAATAAGACAAAATAAAGACTCTTTTTTAGGCTCTTTATGGAGTCTAATTCAGCCATTTATTAATATATTAGTAATTTCATATTTTTTTGGTTTTTTACTACATCAGTCAAGAGAATTTTTGATAATGAATTTGGTTGGAGGGATGCCTTTATGGACTTTTATATTGAGTAGTTTGACAATTTCTTCAAATTCTTTAGTAACACGTGACCAAGTAATAAAAAAAGTCAGAATTTCTAAGACTTTTTTCCCAGTTGCAGATACTTTAGCACAGCTATATAATTTGTTTTGTTCATTTTTGGCAATGTATTGTGCTTTTATTTTGTTATTTCCAGAAAAGTTTACATGGCAAATAATATTTATGCCGATATTAATTTTACCACTAATAATTTGTACAATTAGTGGTTCTATTGCAGTGGCTTTTCTAACGCCTTACATCCGTGATATACCACAAATATTAAATGTTGTTTTAGGAGTCATTTATTGGAGCATACCTATAATTTATCCATATTCATTAATCCCTGAAGCTCAAAGAGACTTTTTTGAGCTTAACCCATTTTTTATAATTATAAGACCTGCACAATCATTAGTAATTAATGGAACATTACCGGATTTAGTATCAATAGGTAAATCTGTGTTAGTAGCATTTATAACTGTTTGTATAAGCTATTTAGTATATAAACGTTTTTCAAAAAGAGTTATTTATTACCTATGAAGCTTGGTTTTAATCTAGATTTTAAAAAATTAGATTTAACCGGTCTTAAAAAATTAGATCAAATATTTTTAGATTATCTCTTTAAAGCCAACAAATCGTTTTATGATAATATATTATTATTTAGATCTAATCCTTATTCTATTCTCTCTCAAGATTATTCCGAATTTTTATTAAATATATCTCCTTACTTAGATGATTTTCTAGCAGAATTATTTTGTATTTCAAACGAAGTTACAAGTTTGAGATTACAGCATAAAGATTTTGATATTATTTATGAATGTAAAAGAAAATTTGTTCAGCGTTATGCCATCAAAAAATATCCAAAAGAAAAAATAAAAGATATAGATTTTGGAGATATATATTTAAAATTAACTAATTTGATAGGTAAAAATTTTACTTCTAGAGATTTTGCTAAGCAGGTAATTATATGGCAACAAGCAGAAGATAATTTTGTACAAGAACTTGATATAGCTGCACAATATGCTGCTTATAGGGTGTCTAATCATTGTCATTCCTGCGTAGGCGGGGATCCAGAAAAAAATAATATAAATTCCAACTTTGTTAATTCTAAATTCCTAGATTCTTGCCTATGCAGGAATGACATAAATGATGATGACATTCTTTTCGACCTCCCACAAAAGCTAGACAAAGAAAACCTAATAGATGATAAAAAAATATCTAAATATCAAAAAAACGAAAGATTAAATTTTGATTATACAGATTCCTTTTTAAATTTGGATGAAGCTTTAAACCACTCTCATTATTGTATTTATTGTCATAAACAGGATAAAGATAGTTGTTCTAAGGGTCAAAATGTCATCCCCCGAGTTCGTCATTGCAAGGAGCGTAGCTTTGATGCAATCTCAGGACCTCTTATGAGATTGCCACGCTCCTTTCAATCACTCGCAACGACAGATGGCTGTCCGTTAAAACAAAAAATTTCCGAGATGAATTATGTTAAAGCTCAAGGCTTTAATTTAAGTGCTCTTGCGATTATTGTTATAGATAACCCGATGGTTGCGGCAACAGGTCATAGAATTTGCAATGATTGCTCAAAGGCTTGTATTTATCAAAAGCAAGATCCGGTAAATATACCACTAATAGAATCAAATATTTTAGAAGAAACGCTTAAGCTACCTTATGGCTTAGAGATATATCTACTTTTAACTCGTTGGAATCCGCTTAATATTTATAACCCGCTGCCAAAAGAATCTACTAACTATAATATTCTGGTTACAGGGCTTGGTCCGGCAGGTTTTAGTCTTAGTTATTATTTATTACGATCTGGTCATAACGTCACGGCTATTGATGGTTTGAAAATTACACCTTTGCCTTTTGATATTCATAAGCCAATAAAATTTTGGCATGAATATAAAAATAAATTATCTAAAAGAGTACCGAAAGGATTTGGCGGAGTAGCTGAGTATGGTATTACTGTTCGCTGGGACAAAAATAACCTTGATATATTACGACTAATACTCGAGAGAAATAACAAGTTTAAATATTATGATGGGGTGGCTTTAGATTTTAATGTAACAAAAGAGCAAGCCTTTGATTTAGGTTTTGATCATATAGCTTTCTGCATTGGAGCTGGCAAGCCAAAAATCTTAGATATAGAGAATTTTGATGCTAAAGGTGTTAAAACAGCTTCGGACTTTTTAATGACTCTGCAAAGCAGTGGAGCGTTTTTAGAAAACTCTAATACTAATATGCTTTTTAGAATGCCGATTGCGGTAATTGGTGGCGGTCTTACCTCTCTAGATGCAGCAACAGAAAGCTTATATTATTATAAAAAGCAGGTAGAGAGTTTTGTTAAAGATTACGAGTTTGCTGTTGCCAAATACGGCAAAGATTATACTGAAAAAGACTGGACAAAAGAAGATAATGAGATAGCAGAGGAATTTATTGCTCATGCAAAATTATTTGAGAAAGCTAAGAATAATGAAGAGCTAAAAGGGGTTTTTAAGAAACTTGGCGGAGCTACTATTTATTATCGTGGGAAGCTACAAGATTCGCCGGCATATAAATTAAATCATGAGGAGCTAATATATGCATTAGCATTAGGAGTTAATTTTGAAGAAAATATGCAGCCTTTGAGAATTAATAATGATAAATATGGGCATGTGGAGTCCGTGGAGTTCGGGAATCAAACCTATTTGATGTCATCCCGTGGCTTGACCACGGGATCCAGTAAATCAGCAAACTGTAATGCTGTAGCAGACTTTCTGGATCCCGTGGTCAAGCCACGGGATGACATTATTGTTAAAGCCAAAACCCTAATCATGGCAATTGGTATAGAAAACAATACCGAATTTGATGAAGATAAATATAGCTACTTTGGAGACTGCAATCCTCAATATTCAGGTAGTGTAGTTAAGGCACTTGCTAACAGCAAAGATGGGTATGAGGCTATTAATAAGAAGTTAGCAAATGATAGCCCGAATTTTAAAGGTGACTATAAAAATTTTGTAAAACAGCTAGATGATCTATTAATTACCAAGATTCACAAAATAAACATCTTAGGCGATAAAATTTTTGAGTTAGTAATTCACTCACCACTTGCTGCTAGGAATTTTAAGCTAGGGCAGTTTTTCCGCTTACAAAATTATTCTAATGATATAACTAAATTAATAGAGCCTATAGCCCTAAGCGTTGTGGATATTAATGTAGAAAGCGGCTTGATTAGTTTTATAATATATGACGTCGGCAAATCAACTAGTTTATGTAAATTATTTTCTGAAGATGAAAAAATAGTTTTAATGGGACCAAGCGGGATGCCCTTAGAGATACCAAACAATAAAAGAATAGTGATTGTTGATTTTGAACCGAACAATGTTTTAATTAAAACTCTAAAAGACAATAATAACGAAGTTATGTTTTTTACCTATCCTGAAATAAAAACACAAAAGCTAACTTCAGTAGATAGAGTAATAATTAATGCATCACCTGAAATAGCAGAAGAGTTAAAAAGTTTAAAAATATTCGGTGAAAATGCAGAAATAATTGTTAGCGTTAATTCATCTATGCAATGCATGATGAAAGGGATTTGTGGGCAGTGTATACAAAAAGTTGAAGATGAAAGAAAATATATTTTTGCTTGTAGCTGCCAAAATCAAAAAGCAGAAATAGTTGATTTTGAAAGCTTAAAAACCCGCTTGCGTCAGAATTCTTTACAAGAAAAGATGAAGAAATTATAACTTGAATCTTTCTTTGGAAAAATTAAAACTGTTGGATGACGCTTGTGACAACTCCCCAGATATACGTACCATTTTCAATTTTGGTAGGTGGGAAATCTTTATTTTCAGGCATTAAGTAAGCTTCGTCGTTGATAAATTTTAAGCGTTTTACAGTAAATTCATTATTAATAACAGCAATTACTATTTTATTATTGGTAGGGGGTAGAGATTTATCAACTATCAATAAATCATTTTCTCTAATACCGGCATCTATCCAAAACTTACGCTATGAGTAAAAAAGTGATAAATTATTGTAAAAATAATTAAACATGTCAAAGAGGATAAAGTTGCAAGCAATACCAATTAATAGGACAGATTATTGTCAATTTTTAATAGTTAGCCAAAAGAATTATAGTTTAACCTACTACGCTGAACATGCAAAGAAATGTAGTCATGATGTTATTAATAGATTTTTAAGGAATGAAAAATATACACCTTCTTTGTTATGGGAACACATCAAGAATGATGTTATTTTTTCATCTAATGGATATACAATATTTGATGATACGGTTTTAAATAAAAGGAATACGAAGCAAATAGAAATTGCAAGATCGCAGTACAGTGGAGCTACAGGTAGAGTTACTAAAGGTATAGGAGTAGTGAGTCTGGTATATTATAACCCTGATATTAATAAGTTTTGGGTAATAGATTATCGAATTTTTGCACCTGATCATGATGGAGCAACAAAACTAGAACACCTATTAAACATGTTAAATCTCTTTTGGGTATATTCCCCGCCGCTTGCGGCGTAATATGGCGGAATGAGCAAATATATACATAAAAGTCATAATGTTACGGTACTGCTGTATCACATGGTATTTCCAGCAAAATATCGCCGAGCAGTGTTTGACGTATCAGTTGATCAAGTATTACGAGAAATATGTTTAGAGATAGAAAAGAGATATCAAATAAAATTTTTAGAAATAGGGGTTGATGAAGATCATGTCCATTTTTTGGTACAATCTGTACCAACCTATAGCGTAACAAAAATAGTAACAACAATTAAAAGTGTTACAGCTCGTCAAATATTTAGACAGTGTCCACAGGTAAAGAAACAATTATGGGGTGGAGAATTTTGGACTGATGGATATTTTACGAGTACGGTAGGTAAGCATGGAAATGAGAATATGATAGGAAAATACGTAAAAAACCAAGGCAAGGAATATCAGAAACTGCATGAGGATCATCAGCTAGCTTTCTTCTAAAATACCCCGCTGCTTGCGGCGTAATATGGCGGAATGAGCAAATATATACATAAAAGTCATAATGTTACGGTACTGCTGTATCACATGGTATTTCCAGCAAAATATCGCCGAGCAGTGTTTGACGTATCAGTTGATCAAGTATTACGAGAAATATGTTTAGAGATAGAAAAGAGATATCAAATAAAATTTTTAGAAATAGGGGTTGATGAAGATCATGTCCATTTTTTGGTACAATCTGTACCAACCTATAGCGTAACAAAAATAGTAACAACAATTAAAAGTGTTACAGCTCGTCAAATATTTAGACAGTGTCCACAGGTAAAGAAACAATTATGGGGTGGAGAATTTTGGACTGATGGATATTTTACGAGTACGGTAGGTAAGCATGGAAATGAGAATATGATAGGAAAATACGTAAAAAACCAAGGCAAGGAATATCAGAAACTGCATGAGGATCATCAGCTAGCTTTCTTCTAAAATACCCCGCTGCTTGCGGCGGGGATTACTTTTATTATGCCCCTATTAAAGCCAATAGAAACGTTAGTAAAACGCACGATTCTAAACCTTATAAAGCTGTAAAAGAGTTGACATTTTCAGATGAAGAGATCAGGCATGGAGTAGAGATTCATATAAAAGGCTTTGCTAAAAAATAAGCATGTTAATTTGTTTAAATTTACTGTTTCTACCAACAGAGTTGAGTATGTTGTTACCAATAACAAAACTCACAAATCTTCTAAAGCTGCACAAGATGAGTGTGGCTTTCGATGGGTAATTGAGAGCATGCACAGAGAAATTAAGCAACTTACTGGGATAGAACGTTGTCAATGCAGGAAACAGCGTATTCAGCGTAATCATATTAGTTGTGCATTTTTAGTTTGGGCATTTCTCAAAAGGACTGCAAATACAATCGGTAAAACGGTTTACCAAATAAAGTTAGGGCTTTTAGATGACTATATGCAACAACAGCTGCGTTCTCCATCTTTACGATATTTAGAACCAAACATAGCGTAAGTTTTGGATATAGACTCATTGTCAATAAACGAAAATAACTAATTTAGTTTTCCTTTGCGAAACCTAAATCAAGCTTTTTATACATTTCTTGATAAGAAGAATATTCATTTATGTTTAAGCCATTAACTGATTCTTCTAATATTTTGATGGATTCTGCATTCAGTTCCTTTTCTTGTTTTTTCTTAATTATCCATAATATTGTATTTTATAGCTGGTATGAGCTTTTAGAAATCTAAATCTGTATAATAGTTTGGTGGAGTAAAGCCTGGGATTCTATCTTGCAATAATAATCTAAAAGCGGGTCTTGATTTAATAAGCGAATACCAATGTTTAATAACAATCCATTTATCCCAATAAATTTCACTGAAATAATCAAGTACGGATAAATGACAAGCTGCTGCAATATCGGCAATAGTTAGGGAGTCTGAAACTATATAACTTCTTTTCTCAAGTAAGCTGGTCATATATTCTAGGTGATAATTTAGGTTATTTTTTGCAGCACGTAAAAATTCAGTTCTTGGGCTACTCATTTTAGCAATCGATCTTATAACTTTCTCATCGATAATAATTTTAGTAACTTCACGATAGAACTTATCATTAAACCAAAAGAATAATCTTCTAATTTCACAACAAACATCTACATCCTCATCTAAAAAATTAAAATTTGGATATTTGCTATGAAGATATTCTACCAAAGGGTAAATACCGACTACAGATAACCCATATTGCTCTTCCAGAACAGGTAATGTTCCGGCAGGGTTTATTTTTAGGAATTCTTTATTAAACTGCCAATAATCTTCTTTAATTGTAGTAAATTGTATATCTAATTCTTTTAAAAAGACACGAGCTTGTCTTGAGATGGGACAGATAGGATAATGATATAATTTTTTCATTAGGGGTTTAACATATATACTTCTTTTCTTTCAAAAGTAGTATTTCATACTCCTTTTGAAAGAAGATTATAATACTGAGTATTCTAGATGGAAAGCGGTTCCCATCTAGAATACGAATTTAATTTATTTCTTTATTTCTCCAACTCTTCATTTATTAGCAGCATATATTTATGTTTTTAATGTCATTCCTACGAAAACATTGTTGCATAAATCAAAAAACTTTTTCGGTAACATCCTGTGGCTTGACCACGGGATCCAGCATAAAACGAGATAAATTGAGCTTTTAATATAGCGAAAAAATTATTTCATAATTTTTAACTGGATCTAGTTCCCAAGCCACGGGATGACAGAATAAGGTCTATAAGCCGGATTCTGTATGAACTATAAATAGCTCGTTGTAGTTATTTATCTAGGATAAACGTTATCGTTTACCTCAAGCAATCTACCCGCATTACAAACCGGTTAGAGATACCCGGGAGCTTATAAAAGCTCTGTAACGCCTATTTGATTTTGCTCTTGGTGGGGTTTACCATGCGTAACTTGTTACCAACTTACCGATGTGCTCTTACCACACCTTTTCACCCTTACCGTAATATAGAATATTATTACGGCGGTTTATTTTCTGCGGCACTTTCCCTAAAGTAATATTACTCCGCCGGGCGTTACCCGGCACCATACCTCTATAGAGTCCGGACTTTCCTCGTAATTTTTAAAAATCACGCAACTACACGACCTGTTTAGATTATGCTAAATTTTCACAAATTAGTCAATATTTACTATTCAAAACTTACGCTATGTTATAGCAAATATGCTAAAAACCCTTACTACAAAGCTATGTTTTTACAGTGCATCACTTTATAATATCCTTTAATTTATAGGAATTATATCAAACATAGCGTAAGTTTTGTATTAACAATAATTTAACGTTGCCACTATTATTAGCATAATGTATAAATAGGGTTTAAGTTCCAAATACTATCAATAGACATCTTTCGAAACTTACTTATAGGGACGAATTTAAAGGAGAACCGGAACGTACTTAAATGTACGTGAGGATTCGAGTACCGAATCGACGTATAAATTACCTCTAGAAGTAGGGTTTGGGAAGTAGTTTAATAATTATTAGCAAATTTTATATATATATGAAGAAATTAATTTACTATTTTGGTAGTAACGGTAGCGATGGAAACGCTAGTATGAAAGATATCCTTGGTAATAAAGGGGCTGGGCTTGCTGAAATGTCTAACTTAAAATTACCTATACCTGACGGCTTTACTATCACTACTGAACTTTGTAACTATTTTTATACTCATGATAATAGCTTTCCTAAAAATTTTAGACATGAGTTAAAAACAGCTGTAGAAAAACTTGAAATCACAACTGGCAAAATTTTTGGAAGCACTAAAAATCCTTTATTATTATCAGTAAGATCGGGTTCTATTGTTTCAATGCCTGGTATGATGGATACTATACTTAATCTTGGGATGAATGATAAAGTTTGTGCAGCTCTTTGTGAAGTTTGTAAGAACAAAAGATTTGCTCTTGATAGCTATAAAAGATTTTTAGAAATGTATGGAGCAACTGTTTTATCCATACCAAGTGATTTATTTGAACAAATTTATGAAAGACATAAAATTCAAGCTGATATTTATAGAGATAGTGATATTACACCGGAATTATTAGAAAAGATCATTGAAGACTTTAAAAAATTACATATAAAATATGCAGAAAAGTTAATATCCGATCCTTACGAACAGTTAGAATCGGCAATTAAAGCGGTACTTAATTCTTGGATGAGCAATAGAGCGGTTATATATAGAAAAATCAATAATATTTCCGAAAGCTTTGGCACTGCTATCAATATCCAATCTATGGTTTTTGGTAATTTAAGCAAAACTTCAGCAACAGGAGTTATTTTTACTAGATCACCCTCCACAGGTGAAAAAAAGCTTTTTGGTGAATTTTTGATAAATGCTCAAGGGGAAGATATAGTATCAGGCACTAGAACACCTTTGCCTATTATTTCTGATGACTCAAATTCCATGAAAACAACAATGCCGAAAGTTTTTGATGAATTATCAAAAATTTCTGAAACTTTAGAGAAGCATTATCTAGATATGCAAGATATAGAGTTTACTATAGAAAATAGCAAGCTTTATATACTACAAACTCGTACAGCTAAAAGAACTGCCATTGCTGCTATAAAAATTGCTGTACAAATGGTGGAAGAAAAGCTGATCTCTAAAGAACAAGCTTTAATGAGAATCGATCCTGAGTCGTTAAACCAATTATTGCACACTCGTATAGATTATAGCAAAGGGCTTACATCTATTGCGGATGGATTACCAGCCTCTCCAGGAGCGGCAACTGGTATTATCGTATTTTCACCTTATGATGCTGAAAAACTATCACATCACCATAAAGTGATTTTAGTAAGGCACGATACTAGCCCCGAAGATATTAATGGCATGCATGTTTCCTCAGGTTTTTTAACAATACGAGGTGGTATGACTTCACACGCTGCAGTCGTAGCAAGAGGTATGGGCAAGCCTTGCGTTTGTGGAACTAATAATTTAGTAATAGATGAGAAAAAACAAACATTAACAGCTGGCGATCTGGTACTTAAACAAGGTGACATTATCACAATTGATGGCGGTACAGGGAAAGTTTTCTTAGGAGCAATGCCATTAATTCAACCTACTTTTAGCGAAGAATCAAAACTAATTTTAGAATGGGCGGATGAGACAAGTAAACTAAAAATTCGTACCAATGCCGAAACAGTAAGTGATGCTTTAGTATCAGTAAAATTTGGTGCTACAGGCATAGGTTTATGTCGTAGTGAACATATGTTCTTTGATAAAAACAAAATTCCTCTAGTACGGGAAATGATTATTGCTCCTGATATAGATAGAAGAAAGCTTGCAGTGCAGAAATTACTACCTCTTCAAACTGAAGATTTTAAAGCTTTATTAAGAGTGATGGGCGATAAACCGGTAAATATTAGATTACTTGATCCACCATTGCATGAGTTTTTACCTACTACTGAAGAAGATAAGAAAAACCTAGCAAGTAGTTTAAACTTGCCCTTATCAATGATTAATCAACGTCTACACGCTATGCATGAGGTAAACCCTATGCTTGGTCATCGCGGTTGTAGACTTGGTATCTGCTCACCAGAAATTTATCAGATGCAAGTTGAAGCAATCTTTACCGCTATTTTTGAGCTACATAAAGAAGAGAATATTAAATGTAAATTGGAATTAATGATTCCTTTAATTAGTAACGTTAACGAAATTAAGAAGCTTAAAGGTGATATTTATGAAATGATTCATGAATTAGAAGAGCGTTATGAGCATAAATTTTCTTTTAGTTTAGGTACAATGATTGAGTTACCAAGAGCAGCACTTAACAGTAAAAAGATAGCTGAAGAAGTTGATTATTTTAGCTTCGGTACTAATGATTTAACCCAAACTACATATGGAATTTCCAGAGATGATATAGCCTCTTTCTTACCTTATTACTTAGAAGAAAGAATTTTTGAGTCTGATCCATTTACTACGCTAGACGAAGAAGGAGTAGGAGAATTAATTGAGATTGCCATAAAACGAGGAAAAAGCAGCAACCCTAGCTTAAAGCTGGGTGCTTGTGGCGAACATGCGGGACATCCTGCTTCTATAGAATTTTTTCACAGAATGAATTTGGATTATGTTTCCTGCTCCCCTTATCGTATTCCAATCGCACGAATCGCCGCCGCACAAGCTAAAATTAAGCACGGATAAGTATTGTTGCGTAGATATTAGTTTTCCAGTTGTTATCCCGGCAAGCTTGTAGCGGGATGACAGAGGAAAATAACAATAGTACCGGACAGTTATTATTCTATGTCATTCTTAGCTAGAGGCAGGAATCCAGAAAAATAAACATAAAAGCAGCAAGTTTTTTAAATCTCTTTTGGGTATATTCCCCGCCGCTTGCGGCGTAATATGGCGGAATGAGCAAATATATACATAAAAGTCATAATGTTACGGTACTGCTGTATCACATGGTATTTCCAGCAAAATATCGCCGAGCAGTGTTTGACGTATCAGTTGATCAAGTATTACGAGAAATATGTTTAGAGATAGAAAAGAGATATCAAATAAAATTTTTAGAAATAGGGGTTGATGAAGATCATGTCCATTTTTTGGTACAATCTGTACTGTCATTGTCAATTAAAAAGGGACCAGTAAATTGCACGAAAAAGGAACCACTATATTTAAAAATTTTTATGCCATATTACCTCCAGATTTATAGTTATTAATACGATAACTTTTACCTTTTATGTTTAGTATATGAGCATGATGTACCACTCGATCAATAATTGCATGAGTTAATACTTCATCAGCAAATATTTCATTCCATTTTTCAAAATCCTTGTTTGTGGTAATAATGGTAGATTTATTTTCATATCGTTTAGCAATAATATTAAAAAAGTCTTCTACTGAATGTTTTGGCAATTGCTTAAACCCGAGCTCATCAAGAATTAATAAATCAAACGATAGGAGTAATTTAACCTTTTTGTGATAACTATTATCTGCTCTTGCAATATGTAAATTATAAAGCATATCCGATACCGTAGTAAAATATACAGAGTATTCTCGTGTTAAAGCTTTTAATGCTAGCCCAATGGCAAGATGAGTTTTCCCAGTTTCTGAATCACCTATGAATATTACATTTCCCTTAGTATTAATATAATCACAAGTTGATAAATCACTTATTACTTTGGCATCAACACTTGGTTGGAAATTAAAATCAAAGTCTTCTAAATTTTTAGTTACCGGCAATTTAGCAGCACTTTTACGGCGACGGTAATTATTATCCTTACGGTTAGATTTTTCATCTTCACATAATAGTGATAGAAATTCTTTAAATCCTAGTTTATTATTTTGAGCATAAATAATCCTTTCATTTAAACTATTGACTATACCTGATAATCTAAAGCTTCGTAGGTCATTAAATAAGTTCTGCATTATTACCTCCAAACTCTGGTAATGGTAAGTTTACTGCATTACTATTTAAAATATTCTTAATTTTAGAGTAAGAACTTATACCATAATGTAGTGCTCTATGACAGGCTTTATCTATTAAGTCATCATTGTAAACCTTACGTAAAGAAATGATACCTCGTGCACAACGTTGCCAATCATTCACTCTTGTTTGTTGTAATGATTCTAATAATAAACTGCAATTATTCCCTATCTGCTGCATTTGTTGTTGATAATGTTCACTATATTCTATAAAACCTGGGCATAGACGTTTGTATTTAGCATAATGAGACGGATTAGTGGTAAATATCCCCTTGCCCTCTGTTCTAACGTGTCTTGCTATTAAATCATTTTGTATAGAAAATATTTGAACAAGTTTTGGGGACAATTGTACCATTACCTCACTGTATATATATTTTGCTGGTACAGAGTAATAATTATTATCTATGGTAATATGACAATCTTTTGCTACTTTTCGATTATGCCAAGATGACAAATCAAAAGTTTCTAATGGTAAAGGAATCAAACTACTTCTTTCCTCTTGCTCAAACAGTTCTCTAGGTATTCTCTTAGTAGTACCATGTATTCGGCTATTGGCCTTATTTAACCAATTTGCAAGACCATTTGTTAATTCTTCATATCTATCAAATTTACGACCAGCAAAAAAATTATTTTTAACGTATTTTATTCCCGACTCAACTTTGCCTTTTTCTTGCGGTTGATACACTCGACAAGGAGAAAGTAAAATTCCATAATGATCGGCTAAGCACTTATATTCCTTCTGATATACTGGCTCATAAAAATTGGCATCTACTACTCCAGCTTTAAGATTATCAAGTTTTATTACTTTTGGACTACCAGCAAAATAATTAAATGCATTGATATGACATTGAATCCATGTTTGACAACTTTGATCAAACACTACTTCATAATAATCAAGGCGACTATAGCTTAAACGCATATTAAATACATATGCTTTAACTCTACGCCCTTTAGAATTATACTGTAAGCCTATGTCACCAAAATCTACTTGTGCTTCCTCTCCTGCTAAAGTATGAAAACGAATGCAACTGTTATCCTTAATTTTATATTTTTTGATATAACGGGTCAAAGAAGTATAACTGCTTGTATAACCTTGATTTTTTAACTCCTCAAAAATTCTTATGTAACTCAGATTTTTTTCTAATAACTCAATTATTTTTTCGTGCCAAAAATCCAAAACTGAAGATCGTTCATAGATTGCTGGGGATTCTGTACCAGCCTCTACATAGCGGTTTATTATTTTTCGTACTGTTTTGCGGTCTGTTCTTGTTAGTTTGGCAATATTCCTTTGACTATTGCCTTGTTTATAAAGGGTGATAATTGTTGTATACATATTTATTCTTATCATTGTATCACTAGATATTTACTTGCTTAATTATCTAGTGAATATTGCACATTAACCTTATTAGGTCACACCAACTTCTCTGGTCCCTTTTTCGTGCAATTTACTGGTCCCTTTTATTTTAGCAATGACAATATCTTTATTTAACTCTTTACGCACCATATCAAATATCTCTCCTAAGCTTCTTTCCTCTGCCATGTATTTAAATATATATTTAGTATTAGCTAATATCGACATTGAGATATTAACATTAATAAAAGTAATCCCCGCCGCAAGCAGCGGGGTATTTTAGAAGAAAGCTAGCTGATGATCCTCATGCAGTTTCTGATATTCCTTGCCTTGGTTTTTTACGTATTTTCCTATCATATTCTCATTTCCATGCTTACCTACCGTACTCGTAAAATATCCATCAGTCCAAAATTCTCCACCCCATAATTGTTTCTTTACCTGTGGACACTGTCTAAATATTTGACGAGCTGTAACACTTTTAATTGTTGTTACTATTTTTGTTACGCTATAGGTTGGTACAGATTGTACCAAAAAATGGACATGATCTTCATCAACCCCTATTTCTAAAAATTTTATTTGATATCTCTTTTCTATCTCTAAACATATTTCTCGTAATACTTGATCAACTGATACGTCAAACACTGCTCGGCGATATTTTGCTGGAAATACCATGTGATACAAGCAGTACCGTAACATTATGACTTTTATGTATATATTTGCTCATTCCGCCATATTACGCCGCAAGCGGCGGGGAATATACCCAAAAGAGATTTAATACGCCATTATTAATAGTAAAATTAATAACATTACTTATTGTTGAAGCATTAAATTCTAGATACTCATAAATTTGTTTAGCAAAATTAGTGATATTATAAAAATAAGGCACATTATCAAGATCATCAAGTGATGCTATACTGTCTTTTTGATTTGATATAGCATAAGTCATTAAGGTACTGACAGAGCGAGAGTATCATGTTATAGTAAGCAAATATTAACAAGCATGTAAAGAGATATGGCACGAGCATATGCAATAGAACTAAGACTAAGAGTTATAAAAGCTGTAGAAGCAGGGATACGAATAAGTAAGGTAAGTAAATTATTTAATGTAAGTCGTGATACTATATATAAATGGAAAAAATTAAAAGATAAGCAAGGTACTTTAGAAGCAGCAACTGGTTATCAGAAAGGACATAGTCATAAGATAAAAGATTCAGAATCTTTTAAAGAATTTTTTAAAGCTAATATGAATAAAACATCAAAGGAGTTAGCAAAGCAATGGGGTAATATTGCATCTGTAACTATTTTAAGACAAATCAGAAAACTTGGCTATAGCTATAAAAAAACTCATTTTCATCCGAAAAGAGATATTAAATTAAGAAATGAATTTATAGCAAAGATACAAACCATCACAAAAGACAAATTAGTATATCTTGATGAATCTGGAATAGAGGATAATGCTTGCAAAGAGTATGGATGGAGCATTATAGGACAAAGGTGTTATGGAGAAAAGGTGTATCAACATAAATTTAGAATAAGTATGATAGCTGGTCTTTGTAATGGTAATCTTATTGCTCCTGTAATATTTGAAGGTAATTGTAATACAGAGGTCTTTAAAACTTATATTAGGGATGTATTAATTACAGAATTACAACCTGGGCAAACCGTTATTATGGATAACATTAATTTTCATAAAAATTCTAAAGTTAAAGAGTTAATTGAATCCGTTGGTTGTACCATATTGTATTTACCAACTTACTCTCCTGATTTAAATCCTATAGAGCATTACTGGTTTAAGATAAAAAATGAAATTAGGAAAGTTGTAGGAGATTTTGAAACATTTTATGATGCTGTTTTTAATACTATTAAATTGTCAGTATCTTAATGATTTATGCTATACATAAAAAGAGTGTTTAGTAATATTACCAGTAAGTATTTCACAAATTGCTTCTTGAGTTACTTTATCCATTTTCTTAATTTTTTGCAAAAGGGATGAATCTTTTATATAATTTTCTGGTTTTAATAAAACTTTCTCAATCGGATCAAGATAATAAAAGTAATCCCCGCCGCAAGCAGCGGGGTATTTTAGAAGAAAGCTAGCTGATGATCCTCATGCAGTTTCTGATATTCCTTGCCTTGGTTTTTTACGTATTTTCCTATCATATTCTCATTTCCATGCTTACCTACCGTACTCGTAAAATATCCATCAGTCCAAAATTCTCCACCCCATAATTGTTTCTTTACCTGTGGACACTGTCTAAATATTTGACGAGCTGTAACACTTTTAATTGTTGTTACTATTTTTGTTACGCTATAGGTTGGTACAGATTGTACCAAAAAATGGACATGATCTTCATCAACCCCTATTTCTAAAAATTTTATTTGATATCTCTTTTCTATCTCTAAACATATTTCTCGTAATACTTGATCAACTGATACGTCAAACACTGCTCGGCGATATTTTGCTGGAAATACCATGTGATACAGCAGTACCGTAACATTATGACTTTTATGTATATATTTGCTCATTCCGCCATATTACGCCGCAAGCGGCGGGGAATATACCCAAAAGAGATTTAAACTAGCATTTTCTACAAATTTATATAACTCAGGAATAGAATAAGCTTTATCTTGTTTATACAAAAACATGTTATAAACTTCAGCTTCACTCAAATTTTTATAATTTGAAAATAACTCCCAACCTCTTTTATGCCAATTAGTAGCAGGCAAATTATCTAAAACTAATTTTCCGTTTATTACTTCTTCAACACGACTTTTAGCATCTTTATTTACCATTCTCATTAAATCTTGAATTTGATAAACACCGGTACGACCATATTTTGCGTATACCATCAAACCCATACCACCTTCTGGCTTTAAAGAATCCTTTAGATTTTTCAATCCTATATCGGGATTTGCTAAATGATTAAGTGCATCAGTACAATTTATATAATCAAATTTTCCAAGCTTTAAATTAGGTATATTTAATATAGAGTCATTAATCCATTTGATGTTTTTAAGACCACGTATTTCAGCACGTTTTTGTGCTATTTCCATACTAGACTTGTTTAAATCCAAATATATTATCTCAGCATTTTTATTTTTCAACTGATCTGCAAGATAAATAGCCGAATCACCTGCATTACCACCAACTACTAGACATCTAAAACCATTATCAAAATTTTCTTTACCTTTATATAAAAAATGATTTAACTCTCCTAGAAACTCACCGCAAACAGTAAGCAAACGTTCTTTTTCTTGATTCGGATCTTTAAATGGATGGGAATAATTTTGATAATGCTCTTCGACTTGGGCTAAATCTTTTGAAATTTTTGTAGAAGCATCTTTTATTTTTTTTAAATTGCTCATAAATATCATTTTTAAGTTATTATTACATCTTTTATAATTAACTGAATAGTGTAATTATTTTGCCAATTATTTGTCTTTAATGTTCCTAATACTGAAATATTATGTGCTTTAGGACTAAGTAATACCTCTTCCAATGAAGTACCTAACGAATTAAAAGCAATAGCTTGTAATGCCTTATTATTAGAACTTTTTTTATTCGGAGCAAACAAGCATCTTATATGCTTACTTCCCACTATATCCGCTTTTAATACAAATAAATTATCAAATTTAAATATAGGTTCATAATTACCTTGACCAAAAGGCTCTAAAGTACTTAATTCTTCCATTAAAGGTAGATGGACGCTACTAAGACTTAAATCAAGATCATATTCAGCTTGCTTATAGTTTTCTAATCTATTTAAACTAATTCTAAAAGCGTTATTTAAAAATTCTTGTAATTCTTGTATTTTTTCGGCAGCAACTGTAAAACCTGCTGCCATGGCGTGTCCTCCGCCTGCAATTAGTAAATCTTTGACTTTGGCATTGATAATCTCAGCCCCAAAATCAACACCTAAAATAGAACGACATGATGCTTTACCGATTCCGTCATTTAAGGCTATAACTGCTACTGGTTTATCAAATTTCTCTTTAAGTCTTCCTGCAACAATACCTATAACACCGGGATGCCATCCTTCTTTAACAATAAATAACAAACTATTATCTTGCTGCGTCTTAGCCATTTCCATTGCTTCTTCTATCATCAGCATTTCAATGACTTTACGCTCATTATTATGTTTCTCAAGCTCTTCAGCTAATTTAAGAGCTTCATTAGAGCAATCGGTAGATAATAGATTAGCACCTAAACTTGATTTTCCTACTCTACCACCAGCATTAATACGCGGACCTAAAATAAAACCTAAATGATAGCATTTTGGAATTTCATTAAGCCCTGCCATATCATATAACGTTTTAATACCAATATTTTGCCTTTGATGCATTATCTTTAAACCGCTCGATACAAAAGCACGGTTTAACCCAATAAGCTTTACCATATCGCACACAGTACCAAGAGCCACCAAATCCAAATATTTCATCAAATTAGGTGGAAGAATCTTGTCAAAATAATTCTGCTTCTTTAAATCTGATAATATCCCAGTTGCGAATAAAAAAGCAACCCCTACAGCTGCAAGATGTTTACACTCACTTGTCTCATCAACACGATTCGGATTCACTATAGCTACCGCTTCAGGTAATATTTCAGTAGCTATATGATGATCAATAACGATTACGTCAAGCCCTGCATCCTTTGCATATTTTAAAGCTTCATGAGCCATCGCACCGCAATCAACTGTTATTAATAATTCAGTGCCATTATCCTTAATTTTTTTCATAGCAGAAGGAGTAGGACCATAACCTTCAGCTATACGATCAGGGACATAAATATCACAAACAATATTTAAATCTTTGAAAACATTTTTAAGTAATGCTGACGAAGTAGCACCATCAACATCATAATCAGCAAATATACATATTTTTTGCTTATTTAAAATGGCTTTAATAGCTCTATCCACTGCCTTTTGCATATCAATTAAATGGAAAGGATCAGGAAGCAAATTTTTGATTTTCGGCATCAAAAAATCTTCTGCTTTGGTTATATCATCTATCCTTAAAGATATCATTCTAGCAAGCAAGTCACTGATTTTAAAACTACGGCATAATTCTGCGACTATCTCTTCGTTAACAGGTCTCCGCTGCCATATTTTGCCGTTTATTGATATTTTACCTTGTTCCATTTTTATATATTTTTTATATAAGCTAAGCTCCTAAGCTTACACCAATTAAATCGCTGGGTTCTTCAACAACTAAAATTGGATTTATTAAACCTCCATCATCATATGTAATCTTAGAATCATTTAGATTCTTTTGAAGATTTTTTTTATATGCATTAACATCTCCACTACCATCAGCATTTACAAATCCTGCTTTCTTAGCTGTTTATTCTGCTCTATACCTATTATAAGCTGTCGTATCTGCGTACCATCAGCATTTATAAATCCCACTTTCTTAGCTGTTTGTTCTCTCATATTCTTATTATAAGCTTTCAGATCTGCTGTACTATCAGACTTTACAAATCCTGCTTTCTTAGCTGTTTGTTCTGCTCTATACCTATTATAAGCTGCTTTCAAAGCAAAAATATCTTTGCCTTTTATATCTATACCTATTTTGTCTGCTTTATATGCCAAGCTTTTAGCTTTTAATCTTTCTTTTGCTAATTCTTGTCTACTTTTTTTATTACTAAATTTTTCTTTTATTTTTTTTACTCATATTAATATATTATATTTCCGAAAGTTTTTTTGCTTCATCATTGGCAATTAAAGCCTCAACAAATTCATCTAATTGTCCGTTAATTACCTCATCTATTTTATAAAGAGTAAGATTTATTCGGTGATCCGATACACGTCCTTGTGGAAAGTTATAAGTACGAATACGCTCCGAACGGTCTCCTGATCCTATTTGCTCACGTCTATTATCAGCTCTTTCCTGATCTTTTTTTCTACGTTCTTCTTCATATATTCTAGCACGTAAAATCTTTAATGCTTTAGCTTTATTTTTATGTTGGGATTTTTCATCTTGCAAAGCTACCGTAATACCCGTGGGTATATGCGTGATTCGGACAGCAGAATCAGTTGTATTAACGTGCTGCCCACCTGCTCCTGAAGCTCTATAAGTATCAATTCTTAAATCTTTTTCCTCAAGTTTAATATCAACATCTTCTACTTCAGGAAGTACGGCAACAGTAGCAGCCGAGGTATGAATACGCCCTTGCGATTCTGTTTCCGGAACACGCTGCACTCTATGGACTCCTGACTCAAATTTGAGCTTAGAGAATACATCTTTACCTTTTATCGAAGCTGAAACTTCTTTATATCCGCCTATACCTGTCTCATCAATAGATAATATCTCAAAACGCCAGCCTTTTAATTCAGCATATCTTTGATACATATTAAACAGTTTAGCTGCAAAAAGTGCTGCCTCTTCACCACCTATTCCTGCTCTAATTTCAATAATAGCACTTTTACTATCCGCTTCATCTTTTGGCAGTAAAGCTATTTTTACCGAACGTTCAAGACTTGGCAAGGAATCTTCAAGAGTGCGTATTTCTTCCTCTATCATTTCTAAAGTCGCCTTATCTAAACCAGGCTCTTGCTTAAAATTATTTGCCTCTTCGAGTTCAGCTTTGGCTTTATTATATTCCTTAATTTTTTGGACAATATCTTCAAGGTCAGCATATTCCTTGGAAGCTTTAACAAATTCTTCTCCTCCTATTCCTGAAGATAATTTTTCACTTAAATCCTCATATTTATCTAAAATTTTTGCTAGATTATCTGAAAAGGTTGAAATATTCATATTATTTTATTTGTGATTTATTTGTGGTGAGATTGTTATATCATGGTGGTATTACTGTGCGGAGTCTGTCATCCCGTGGCTTGTCCACGGGATCCAGTAAATAAGAAGTCTGAACACATTAAATTTAAAAAATTAAAAGCTCGATTCATCTCGCTTTATGCTGGATCTAGTTAGCAAGCCACGGGAGGCATTGCCTGCGTAGATCATTCTCACCCCTGTCATCCCGTGATTTATGAACTAGAGCCAGTTAAAAATACTAATAAAATTAGTATTTTTTATTATTTTCTGGATCTAGTTCCCAAGCAACTAGATGACTACCTTAGGGCGTTTTTCGATCTACGCAACAATGCCGCCACAGGATGACACAAAAAAATTTGTTACAACAGCATTAAAGCAGGGCTTTCTATAAACCTCTTAAATGCTGCTAAGAATTCTGCTCCAACTGCTCCATCTACTACTCTGTGGTCAGCAGAAAGAGTTACATCCATAATTGTTGCTATACTTATTTGATCATTTTTGACTATAGCACGTTTTGAGCTACTACCAACGCCCATTATACAACTTTGCGGCGGGTTAATTATAGCATTGAAATTTTTAATACCATACATACCTAGATTTGAGATAGTAAACCCTCCACCTTGGAATTCTTCGGGAGTTAATTTATTTTCTCTAGCTTTCTTGATTAGTCCTTTCATTTCACTAGATAGCTCTACAATATTTTTCTGGTTAGCATTTCTAATTATCGGAGTAACAAGTCCATTTTCAATTGCTACCGCTACAGAAATATCAACATTATTGTAATATCTAATAGCATCATCCCCCCACGATGCATTAGCGTTCGGCACTTCTTGCAAAGCTTTAGCAACAGCTAGAATAATAAAGTCATTGACTGATATTTTTGCGGATTTATCATCACCAAAAGACTTATTAATATCTTCTCTTATATCTAATAACTTATCAACATTACATTCTATTGATAAATAAAAATGTGGAACTGTTTGTTTTGATTCAAGAAGACGCTTAGCTATAATTTTACGTATATTGTTATTAGGTAGCAAGCGATATTCTTCAGGATTTCTACTAACTATCTTATTGCTTAAGGCTTTTGATCCGCCTTTATGCGATAATACATCTTGTTTGATTATTCTGCCGTGCAGTCCAGTACCTTTAATTTCTTCAAGTCTGACATTTTGGATTTTTGCGAGTCTTTTAGCAAGCGGTGAAGCAAATACCTTAATATTGTTTTGATTTGAAGCGGTCGTAATACTCTCTTCCTTAACGTTCTGAGGAGCTATAGTTTCAGCAGGTTTTGATATTTCTTCTTTTTTAGGTGAGTTACTGTTGTTTTTCGCTATAAATTCTTCAATTTCGGATGATTCTTCCCCCTCTTCGATTAATACTGCAATTAACGAATTCACAGGCACATTTTGACTACCTTGAGGAATAATTATTTTAGCAAGAATACCCTCATCTACTGCCTCTACTTCCATAGTTGCTTTATCGGTTTCGATTTCAGCAATCACTTCTCCTGGATTGATTTTATCTCCTTCTTTTTTTAACCACCTTGCTAAATTCCCTTCCGTCATAGTTGGAGATAAAGCAGGCATTAAAATTTTGATTGGCATAATTTGTTATAGTTTTGATTTTTTATTAGTATTTTTGGTTTATAGTAAATCAACATCGTCATTGCGAGGAGATGCGTAGCAGAGGGCGAAGGCAATCTCAGCAGGCTTAATAAAATTGCCGCGTCGGTTATTAAAATAACCTCCTCGCAATGACGTATTACATTACACCTTATTGTCAGAGCTAACTATCATTATCATTTGCTTGCCTTCCATTTTAGCCTGCTGATCGATTTTAGCAAGCCCTTCTAATCCTACTTCTATACGTTTAAATAATTCTTCACCAACATCCTTATGAAGGATTTCTCTACCTTTAAACCATAAAGAGATTTTTACTTTATCACCATCTTTTAGAAATTCTTTTATTTTCCTTAGTTTAGTTTCAAAGTCACCTATACTAATATTAGGCTTGAATTTCATTTCTTTAAGTACGACTATTTTTTGCTTTTTACGTGCTTCGTGCAAACGCTTTTTGCTTTCGTACTTAAATTTACCGAAATCTAAAATTTTACATACAGGAGGCTCAGCATTAGGCGATATCTCAACCAAATCAAGACCGACTCTTTCAGCCATATCAAGTGCTTGCCTAATATTTACGATGCCATGCATCTCACCATTTTCGCCTACTAAACGAACCTCTCTAGCTCTGATTTCTCTATTAGCTTTAGGAAAATTATTTTTAGAAATAAAACTACTCCGTCTTATGTTGTTTTATATTGCATTTAGCTTATTTTACTCTAAATTACAAGTAAATAAAATATTTTATCTTTATTTTTATATATTCTATTAAAAAAATGGGAAAGATATAATTAAACAAATACCGAAACTAATACAGCGACAATACCAAATATTGTTAGACAAACTCTAGTTAATTTGGCAACTTTTTCCTTTATTTTTAAATTTTGTAATTCTATCTCATGCTTATGAGCTTGCTCTTTTTGTGCCATATTTACTAACTTTTCTAAAGTACCTGGATAAATATTTTCATATTCAGTAACTGTATCAATTGGCGGCAATATATGCTCAAACTTTTTACGATAAAAATTTTTATCTATTTCATTAGAATTAAAATTCTTAGCATAACCTTTGTTTAATCTATTATTTTTTGTAAAAAAACTTTTAGTCTCTTTCATATTCTTTTATTATTTTTTGAAACGTGCATGCTAAATTATCTCTTACTATCTCAAAATAGTCAAACAATGCTACTTTTTTCTTTTGCTCTATATTGTTGCTTGTTTTGAATATAGTCTTTAATTCATTAAAAATCACTTTTATAGAGCTTTGTTTCATTATTATATTAAATGTGAATTTATAAAATCTTTGTCAGGTATTAGCGGTTCACCTCTAAAATTTATAGCATTATTAAATTTATTGCAACAAGTTATAAAATTTTTATCACATCCTGATATAATTTTACTTCTCTAGCATCCTTAACATAATCAGGTATAACGTCTTCTAATATAAACAAATTACCGAAGTTGCTTAAAACTTTACTACTAAAATTATTATCACAAAATATAATTTGACCACCATTGTAATAGCCATTTTCTTTATCTAAATTTTCTATTCTTAAACTTTCTTTTAAAATTTCTTTAATCTTGTATATCCCACTATATAAGCTTTTATCTATCTTGCATTTATTATCACCAAAACTCACTCTACATGTTTTGCTATATCTATTAATTATAGTTTGGTTATATTTTATTGTTTCAGGCTTTAAATGCATTTTAAAGTTTAAATCGTATTTTGTGTATAAAGTGCAATAATATGTAATAAAAAGGTCAAAAACATCATTATTATATAATATTATTTTAACAACAGCATTATTTAAATTCATTTCTGCCGTGATGCCTTTTTCTTCAAAAATACCCTCAATAATTACTTGATTCTGTGCTGAATCATTAAATTCTGCTTCTTTTAAATCTAAACCAGAATTAGGTAAAAAAATTATCTCCAAAACTTACGCTATGTTTGGTTCTAAATATCGTAAAGATGGAGAACGCAGCTGTTGTTGCATATAGTCATCTAAAAGCCCTAACTTTATTTGGTAAACCGTTTTACCGATTGTATTTGCAGTCCTTTTGAGAAATGCCCAAACTAAAAATGCACAACTAATATGACAAAACTTACGCTATGTTATAGCAAATATGCTAAAAACTCTTATTACACAGCAATGTTTTATAGTGAAGCACTTCATAATATCCCTTAATTCATGGGCATTATATCAAACATAGCGTAAGTTTTGATGATTACGTTGAATACGCTGTTTCCTGCATTGACAACGTTCTATCCCAGTAAGTTGCTTAATTTCTCTGTGCATGCTCTCAATTACCCATCGAAAGCCACACTCATCTTGTGCAGCTTTAGAAGATTTTTGAGTTTTGTTATTGGTAACAACATACTCAACTCTGTTGGTAGGAACAGTAAATTTAAACAAATTAACATGCTTATTTTTAGCAAAGCCTTTTATATGAATCTCTACTCCATGCCTGATCTCTTCATCTGAAAATGTCAACTTTTTTACAGCTTTATAAGGTTTAGAATCGTGCGTTTTACTAACGTTTCTATTGGCTTTAATAGGGGCATAATAATATTTCCCCAGAGAGTCAACATGTTGCATAATTTTGTGTGTAGAATACCATGTGTCAAAAAGTACTGTTTGAAAAGGAATCTTCTTGCTATAAACAGCATTATTTAACATGTTTAATAGGTGTTCTAGTTTTGTTGCTCCATCATGATCAGGTGCAAAAATTCGATAATCTATTACCCAAAACTTATTAATATCAGGGTTATAATATACCAGACTCACTACTCCTATACCTTTAGTAACTCTACCTATAGCTCCACTGTACTGCGATCTTGCAATTTCTATTTGCTTCGTATTCCTTTTATTTAAAACCGTATCATCAAATATTGTATATCCATTAGATGAAAAAATAACATCATTCTTGATGTGTTCCCATAACAAAGAAGGTGTATATTTTTCATTCCTTAAAAATCTATTAATAACATCATGACTACATTTCTTTGCATGTTCAGCGTAGTAGGTTAAACTATAATTCTTTTGGCTAACTATTAAAAATTGACAATAATCTGTCCTATTAATTGGTATTGCTTGCAACTTTATCCTCTTTGACATGTTTAATTATTTTTACAATAATTTATCACTTTTTTACTCATAGCGTAAGTTTTGATAATCTAACAACATAGGGTTCTTTTCTATTTTTAATAACTCTTGCTGATATAGCATAAATCATTAAGATACTGACAATTTAATAGTATTAAAAACAGCATCATAAAATGTTTCAAAATCTCCTACAACTTTCCTAATTTCATTTTTTATCTTAAACCAGTAATGCTCTATAGGATTTAAATCAGGAGAGTAAGTTGGTAAATACAATATGGTACAACCAATGGATTCAATTAACTCTTTAACTTTAGAATTTTTATGAAAATTAATGTTATCCATAATAACGGTTTGCCCAGGTTGTAATTCTGTAATTAATACATCCCTAATATAAGTTTTAAAGACCTCTGTATTACAATTACCTTCAAATATTACAGGAGCAATAAGATTACCATTACAAAGACCAGCTATCATACTTATTCTAAATTTATGTTGATACACCTTTTCTCCATAACACCTTTGTCCTATAATGCTCCATCCATACTCTTTGCAAGCATTATCCTCTATTCCAGATTCATCAAGATATACTAATTTGTCCTTTGTGATGGTTTGTATCTTTGCTATAAATTCATTTCTTAATTTAATATCTCTTTTCGGATGAAAATGAGTTTTTTTATAGCTATAACCAAGTTTTCTGATTTGTCTTAAAATAGTTACAGATGCAATATTACCCCATTGCTTTGCTAACTCCTTTGATGTTTTATTCATATTAGCTTTAAAAAATTCTTTAAAAGATTCTGAATCTTTTATCTTATGACTATGTCCTTTCTGATAACCAGTTGCTGCTTCTAAAGTACCTTGCTTATCTTTTAATTTTTTCCATTTATATATAGTATCACGACTTACATTAAATAATTTACTTACCTTACTTATTCGTATCCCTGCTTCTACAGCTTTTATAACTCTTAGTCTTAGTTCTATTGCATATGCTCGTGCCATATCTCTTTACATGCTTGTTAATATTTGCTTACTATAACATGATACTCTCGCTCTGTCAGTATCTTAATGACTTATGCTATACATCCTGTTTTCATATTTTTCCTGAGCAACATAAGGCATATACTTATCTTTTACCTTATTTCTTTTTAGCTCCATACTAATAGTGCTTTTAGACCTCGTAAGATGTTGTGCTATCTTATTAATACTGACTCCTAGGTCATACATTCTTTTTATCTCATATCTCTCTTCTCGAGATAAGTGTCTATATTTTCTGTTCATCATTACCTACAAAACTTACGCTATGAGTAAAAAAGTGATAAATTATTGTAAAAATAATTAAACATGTCAAAGAGGATAAAGTTGCAAGCAATACCAATTAATAGGACAGATTATTGTCAATTTTTAATAGTTAGCCAAAAGAATTATAGTTTAACCTACTACGCTGAACATGCAAAGAAATGTAGTCATGATGTTATTAATAGATTTTTAAGGAATGAAAAATATACACCTTCTTTGTTATGGGAACACATCAAGAATGATGTTATTTTTTCATCTAATGGATATACAATATTTGATGATACGGTTTTAAATAAAAGGAATACGAAGCAAATAGAAATTGCAAGATCGCAGTACAGTGGAGCTACAGGTAGAGTTACTAAAGGTATAGGAGTAGTGAGTCTGGTATATTATAACCCTGATATTAATAAGTTTTGGGTAATAGATTATCGAATTTTTGCACCTGATCATGATGGAGCAACAAAACTAGAACACCTATTAAACATGTTAAATAATGCTGTTTATAGCAAGAAGATTCCTTTTCAAACAGTACTTTTTGACACATGGTATTCTACACACAAAATTATGCAACATGTTGACTCTCTGGGGAAATATTATTATGCCCCTATTAAAGCCAATAGAAACGTTAGTAAAACACACGATTCTAAACCTTATAAAGCTGTAAAAGAGTTGACATTTTCAGATGAAGAGATCAGGCATGGAGTAGAGATTCATATAAAAGGCTTTGCTAAAAATAAGCATGTTAATTTGTTTAAATTTACTGTTCCTACCAACAGAGTTGAGTATGTTGTTACCAATAACAAAACTCAAAAATCTTCTAAAGCTGCACAAGATGAGTGTGGCTTTCGATGGGTAATTGAGAGCATGCACAGAGAAATTAAGCAACTTACTGGGATAGAACGTTGTCAATGCAGGAAACAGCGTATTCAACGTAATCATATTAGTTGGGCATTTTTAGTTTGGGCATTTCTCAAAAGGACTGCAAATACAATCGGTAAAACGGTTTACCAAATAAAGTTAGGGCTTTTAGATGACTATATGCAACAACAGCTGCGTTCTCCATCTTTACGATATTTAGAACCAAACATAGCGTAAGTTTTGCCTATTTAAAATCTTATTATTTTAAATAGGTTCTGTTCTACTTACTTATAGTATTTTCATTTTACCGCCAAGACCAACAGTAACTCTGCTGATGTTTGTGGTATTGCAAACTTGTTTTGCAAACTCTTTTAGTAAAGGCACAATTACTTTATCATCATTTAATGATTTTGTTTCATCTTCAATCTCATCTTCATCATTCTCCTCCTCATCCTCGTCTTCTTTCTCATTACGTAAATTTTCCCATGAATCTAAAACAAGGTTACCTAGCTTACTTAGCCATGCATATGCTTGACCAACTATATCAAAATTTTAATAATCAATTTTTCCATCTGAGGTAAATATTTCTGCATTTGGTTTAGCTGAATTCTTACTTTTTAGTAAAACATAAAAACCATTATTTTCTCTAGTAATTCCATCGATTACGCATCTTTCACTATGCCTACCAATAGATTGACAGTCCTTAACAATATGACCTAAAATATAAGCTCGTGGATCATTTATAGGTAATTTAACCAGATGATACCCATTTAATGATGTGCTACTATCAAGCTTGCAATCTAGATCTTTCCCATGAATTGTAATATTCGGCAAATTGTCAGAGTTCTTTTTTTGTTTTTCTATTTCTAAGCATTGATTAAAATCTTCTTCAGATAACTTATATTTAAGTGCTAATTCAGTTAATTCAGGATATTCATCAGCTTTTGCATAGGTTAATTGAGTTTGAAGAAATATTGCATCTTGTAAATTTTCTGGTGCTAAATGTATAGCAGTATCCCCTGCTTTTTTTTCTTCAATTCTATCGGAGACTGCAAATAATTTCATTGCCTCTTTGCCGTGTTTACTGATTAACTCTTGCCACTTTTTTTAAGTAACATGTTCCTTATTTTCAGGTAGAGAAAATGTTGCAAATGTATCGTGCAATGGCTTTTTAGCTTTTAAGAATCCGTTATCACTTAGAAAGCTTTGTAATTTAGCTAAAACATCTTGATTTTGAGCTATTTCTCCTCCTAAACAGACTGTTATGTCATATGCATGTTTATAAGCTAAGCTATCATTTTCTGTATTATTTTCTTCAATATAATCAGCTAAATTTGCTTAATTTAAATCTCTTTTGGGTATATTCCCCGCCGCTTGCGGCGTAATATGGCGGAATGAGCAAATATATACATAAAAGTCATAATGTTACGGTACTGCTGTATCACATGGTATTTCCAGCAAAATATCGCCGAGCAGTGTTTGACGTATCAGTTGATCAAGTATTACGAGAAATATGTTTAGAGATAGAAAAGAGATATCAAATAAAATTTTTAGAAATAGGGGTTGATGAAGATCATGTCCATTTTTTGGTACAATCTGTACCAACCTATAGCGTAACAAAAATAGTAACAACAATTAAAAGTGTTACAGCTCGTCAAATATTTAGACAGTGTCCACAGGTAAAGAAACAATTATGGGGTGGAGAATTTTGGACTGATGGATATTTTACGAGTACGGTAGGTAAGCATGGAAATGAGAATATGATAGGAAAATACGTAAAAAACCAAGGCAAGGAATATCAGAAACTGCATGAGGATCATCAGCTAGCTTTCTTCTAAAATACCCCGCTGCTTGCGGCGGGGATTACTTTTATTAAAGTCAAAAAGTTTATAAAGAGATTGTTGACATTTCTGAAATCTTAATTATCTTTAAGTAAATAATTTTGGAGTAAAAAAATGGCAAAAGAAATTATTATAGGGGGACAAGAACCCGAAAAACAAAATAAAGAAGAAATAAAATTTAACGATATTGGGATAAAATTAACGGAAGTTAATAATAATTTTGACAAAATATTAGAGAGTTTAAAAAAAGCAATAAGTAAAGATCCAACAAATAAAGCTCTTTTAAATGCTATGAAAGATTTTAATGTTATTAGTGAAGAATTCAAAAATCATACTGAAAATGTTAAAAATAATATTGATGAAATTATCTCGTCACCTATAAAAAATTTAGCTGAACATTTGGAAAAAAATACCCCTCTAGGTAAGTTACAAAAATTTGTAACTGATCAAGCAGAAAAAGCACAAGAAAAGTTACATAGTTCTTTAGATGAAAATAAGGTTTTGAAAGCTGCATGGGGAGTGGTACTTGCTGTATGTGAAGTAATAAAGGTTACTGTTAGTGCAGCTGTAAACTCTACCATAGCCAATGGTAAGCTTGCTACAAGTGTAAAGGATTTTGGAGCAGCAGTTAGTGATTCACTTCAAAAAAAACCAGCAACTGGTAGAGTACGTTAATTTACTATAAATTTTTTGCTATCACCCCGTGATTAATAGTACCGGACAGTTAGTTAAAAAATGTTATATTTTATTCAGGTATAGGTGACCTTATATGTCATTCTTAGCAACGGCGGGAATCCAGAAAAATTAACATAAAAGCAGCAAGCTTTTAAAATTAAAAGCTTGGGTATCTCGCTTTATGCTGGATTCCCGCTTCCGCAGGAATGACATTGAATAATAACTGTCCAGTACTATTAATGCCGCCACGGCATGACAGAAATGGAGCTGATCCAAGCATGCAACTCTTAAGCAGTATTAGCAACAAGTATATATTCTACAAACACTTGTCTTATCTCAGGCTGTCTATGATTATGAAACAAATATCTGTTAAAGAAATAGCTTGTTAAGCTTAAAGCTTGTCTTTTTTCTTCTAGAGTAATTTCATCTTTATCTGTAAGCAGAAATTTTGGCAAAGGTAATAATTTATCTTTATAAGGTGTTCCTACCTCATATGATACAGCTCTGCCTGATTTAGGTGATAGATAGGCTAAATCTTGCGTAGTATTGCTAACGCCGCATTTAGTAAAGTCAAGTTCATAACCCATTTCAGCAAGCAGTGCCAGCTCAAAATTAATATAATCACGAAAACAAAAATGCTTTGCTAGATTATCCAGATAGTTTATTAGCAGTGAGAAAAAATTATAATGCTCTTCTCTTTCGTGAAACAATTCTTTAATTAAAGATATAACAGAATTAAAAGCATACAGCTTGGCTTTACTTATAATAAAATGACCGGTATAAGATTTGATAAGCTCACATTTGGCAATTCCGATATGTTCATGAAGTCTTGCTTGCCATAAAAAATCTACTACATTACCTTCTTGATATATGAATTTACTTTTTTTCGAAGATTCCTTTGCAACACCTGAATATAAACCATGATTCTTAGTAAAAACTGTAATAATAAACGTATTTTCCTTTAACGGCTTTTTAGCAATTATTACTCCTATATCTTTTATATTCATGATTTTTTTAGTAAGGATTTAGCCTCATCCGAGTTACCTGTATATACTATATTTTTATAATTTAGTTTGATTGCAGTAAACAAAGCAGCATTGTCATCGTCAACATTCACAACAACATCTATAACTTTTTTAGGAAATTCTTTTTGTAAAGTTTTAAGCATATGATCAACTACTAACATACCATAATATTTTACACTGTTTTTTAGGTTTGTTAATACATATTCACCTTGTGTCGAAGATAAAAAATCTCGTGCATCTTCCAAGTTTGTTACTTCATAGGTAATATTCATTTTATTAACTCTTTTAGCTCTTTCAAATGCGAAATAGGAGTTATAAAATCAAAAGTTAAATTTTCTGATTTAGAACATATAATATTATTAAATCCGAGTTTTACGGCTTCTTTTATTCGTGCTTCTGCTTTGGCAGTTTTTCTTATTTCACCCGACAGGCTTATTTCACCGAAAAATACGCTATGCTCCGGTAGAGGCTTATTTGTAGCTGCGGAAATAAGGCTAGCTGCTACCTGCTAAATCCGATGCAGGTTCGTTTATCTTAAGCCCGCCTGCAATACTTAAATATACTTCGTAATTGGCAAGATTTAGTCCTATTCTGCTACTTAATACCGCAAGTATCATTGATAACCTGTTAACGTCCCAGCCGACAACAGCAGAGCGTCTAGGCGTTACCATATTTGACGGCACTATTAAAGCTTGCACTTCCATAAGTAGCGGTCTTGAACCTTCGATTCCAGCAAAAATAGCTGTACCTATCACATTTTGTTCTCGCTTCATCAAAAATAACTCGGATGGGTTAGTGACCTCGATAAGCCCGCTACTGCTCATCTCAAACACCCCTATTTCCCCAACTCCTCCAAAACGATTTTTATAAGAGCGTAAAATACGGAAATGGTTATTATGATCACCCTCGAAATATAGCACAGTATCAACTAAATGCTCAAGCAATTTAGGACCTGCTAGCTGCCCGTCTTTGGTTACATGACAGCTAAGTAGAATAATTATATTATTCTGTTTAGCATAATTAACAAGCTCATGAGCACAGGTGCGAATTTGGGAAACAGTACCAGGAGGGGAGGTTAATTCTCGTGTTGCGATTGTTTGAATAGAGTCGATAACCACTAAATCGATATTACCTTTATTTGCATCAAGGCTTGCTATAATATCTTCTAAATTATTAGCAGCTAAAATATTTGTTTTATCATTAACTAAATCTAGTCTTAAAGCTCTTAGCTTTATCTGATCAAGCGATTCTTCACCTGTTATATATAAGCATTTTACTTTTGAAGCAAAACTGCCGGCAACTAGCTGCAGTAATAAAGTAGATTTTCCAATACCAGGATCGCCGCCTATTAATATAGCAGAACCGAGTACTAAACCGCCGCCTAGCACCCTATCTAACTCACCAATTGGCGTAGAAATACGCACCTGATCAGTTACATTACTGGATAATTTTTCAAAATCTTGCTTACTTCCTATTTTGGCAATATTCTTATTTGAAATTACTTTTTCTTCAACAATACTACCCCATACCCCACAGTCAAAGCACTGTCCTGACCATTTAGGGCTAGTATTCCCACAATTAGAACAAATATAATGTTTTTTCTCTTTGGTCATGTTATTTTATTAATTAGCAACTCTAGATATTTCCATAGTACGAATGCGATCCTTTATATGAGACCATATATAACTAACTAGCTATAGCAAAAGTTCTTATTCTTTGCTCTTTAGCTTTCCAACCTTCATCTTCAGCAATTTCTAAATCATATTGATTTTGCATATTTATCAACCAACGAGGATTAACATTAAAATATTTGCCTAAACGGAGTGCTGTATCAGCAGTGATTGAGCGATGATGTTTAATTATATTATTAATTCGAGTAACAGGTACATCAATATCACGAGCAAGTTTGCTTTGACTAATACTCATAGGTTCCATAAATTTCTCGAATAGAATTTGTCCCGGTGATATAGGAGATAATTTTTTCGTCATAAATCCTTTACTAATTAATGATAGTCAACAATTTCAACATCATAAGCATTTCCGTCATGCTAAGAGAAGCAAATACGCCACTGATTATTAATATGAATACTGTATCACGTCATCCCCGCATGGCATTGCCCGCGTGGATCGAAAAGTACCCTCGGTGTCATCTAGTTGCTTGTACCTGCGGCATCCAGAAGAACAATAAAAAATACTAATAATATTAGTATTTTTTAACTGGACCCCGTGAATAAATCACGAGGTGACAGGGGGAAATGATCCACGCAAGCAAGCCTTAAGAGCTTTGTTGTATGGCTCGAAAAAAGTGTTCTATGTCATTCCCGCGTAGGCGGGAATCCAGAAAAAAAGTATAAAAGCAGCAAGTTTTTAAAATTAAAAGCTCGATTTTCTCACTTTATGCTGGATTCCCGTCTTTGCGGGAATGACATAGAACACTTTTTTAGAGTAAAGTCTATCAGAACAGGCAAATGACATAATCATCAAAACTTACGCTATGTTATAGCAAATATGCTAAAAACTCTTATTACACAGCAATGTTTTATAGTGAAGCACTTCATAATATCCCTTAATTCATGGGCATTATATCAAACATAGCGTAAGTTTTGTCATATTATAACATCTTTATAGTATTACCTCAAATAGAATGATAACATATATAAAATATTATATAATTTCAAGAAAATCTTTAGTTTATTTAACACTTAAAAAAGATACTATTAATTACATGATTTTCTTATAAAAAAAATATTACAAGCCATAACTTTCTTGATCTTCTTCTAATCCTCCTAAAACAGATGTATCTAGTCAAAACTTACGCTATGTTTGGTTCTAAATATCGTAAAGATGGAGAACGCAGCTGTTGTTGCATATGAAAATACTGAAAATTCAAGGACTAAGTAGAACAAAACCTATAAATTTTCTGCCCAAATTTCATTGGGGGTTTTATAACCAAAAATCTTTCTTGGCATGTTATTTAAAATCTCAGCAACATTGTCAAGACCTCTTTGTGTAACGGTAGTAATATCTGTATTTTTAGGTAAAATTCTATGAATCATAGAATTCATTTTTTCCACTAATGCTTTTTGTCTAGGATGGTATGGATCACAAAAGAAAGTTTGAAACCCAGATAGTCTATAGGCAACATGCCCCACAAACTCTTTGCCATTATCCATAGTAATAGTCTTTCTCACACTATTTGGAAGAGTTTTTATCTTTCTTAAAAAACCATTGGTAACTGTTGTAGCTCTCTTGGAGTTATTCAGCACTAAAATAATCTTTTGACTCTTTTTATCCACCAGTGCACCAATATTCATACTTTGATTACCTTTATGAAATGTAAGATCTGCCTCAAAATTCCCTACTTCTACCTTTTTCGTAGCTATTGCATCACGCTGATGTATTGAGATCCTTTGTGGTATAATGATCCTTTGATGCCTTGTCCCCCTTTCTTGCCTTTTATATCTTTTAGACGGTAAATAGCTATATAACTTTAATTTAGCTGCTACTGCAGAAGTGTAGACGAATCTATATATACTTTCTGTACTGATTGTCATTGCTAAAATAAAAGGGACCAGTAAATTGCACGAAAAAGGGACCAGAGAAGTTGGTGTGACCTAATAAGGTTAATGTGCAATATTCACTAGATAATTAAGCAAGTAAATATCTAGTGATACAATGATAAGAATAAATATGTATACAACAATTATCACCCTTTATAAACAAGGCAATAGTCAAAGGAATATTGCCAAACTAACAAGAACAGACCGCAAAACAGTACGAAAAATAATAAACCGCTATGTAGAGGCTGGTACAGAATCCCCAGCAATCTATGAACGATCTTCAGTTTTGGATTTTTGGCACGAAAAAATAATTGAGTTATTAGAAAAAAATCTGAGTTACATAAGAATTTTTGAGGAGTTAAAAAATCAAGCTTATACAAGCAGTTATACTTCTTTGACCCGTTATATCAAAAAATATAAAATTAAGGATAACAGTTGCATTCGTTTTCATACTTTAGCAGGAGAGGAAGCACAAGTAGATTTTGGTGACATAGGCTTACAGTATAATTCTAAAGGGCGTAGAGTTAAAGCATATGTATTTAATATGCGTTTAAGCTATAGTCGCCTTGATTATTATGAAGTAGTGTTTGATCAAAGTTGTCAAACATGGATTCAATGTCATATCAATGCATTTAATTATTTTGCTGGTAGTCCAAAAGTAATAAAACTTGATAATCTTAAAGCTGGAGTAGTAGATGCCAATTTTTATGAGCCAGTATATCAGAAGGAATATAAGTGCTTAGCCGATCATTATGGAATTTTACTTTCTCCTTGTCGAGTGTATCAACCGCAAGAAAAAGGCAAAGTTGAGTCGGGAATAAAATACGTTAAAAATAATTTTTTTGCTGGTCGTAAATTTGATAGATATGAAGAATTAACAAATGGTCTTGCAAATTGGTTAAATAAGGCCAATAGCCGAATACATGGTACTACTAAGAGAATACCTAGAGAACTGTTTGAGCAAGAGGAAAGAAGTAGTTTGATTCCTTTACCATTAGAAACTTTTGATTTGTCATCTTGGCATAATCGAAAAGTAGCAAAAGATTGTCATATTACCATAGATAATAATTATTACTCTGTACCAGCAAAATATATATACAGTGAGGTAATGGTACAATTGTCCCCAAAACTTGTTCAAATATTTTCTATACAAAATGATTTAATAGCAAGACACGTTAGAACAGAGGGCAAGGGGATATTTACCACTAATCCGTCTCATTATGCTAAATACAAACGTCTATGCCCAGGTTTTATAGAATATAGTGAACATTATCAACAACAAATGCAGCAGATAGGGAATAATTGCAGTTTATTATTAGAATCATTACAACAAACAAGAGTGAATGATTGGCAACGTTGTGCACGAGGTATCATTTCTTTACGTAAGGTTTACAATGATGACTTAATAGATAAAGCCTGTCATAGAGCACTACATTATGGTATAAGTTCTTACTCTAAAATTAAGAATATTTTAAATAGTAATGCAGTAAACTTACCATTACCAGAGTTTGGAGGTAATAATGCAGAACTTATTTAATGACCTACGAAGCTTTAGATTATCAGGTATAGTCAATAGTTTAAATGAAAGGATTATTTATGCTCAAAATAATAAACTAGGATTTAAAGAATTTCTATCACTATTATGTGAAGATGAAAAATCTAACCGTAAGGATAATAATTACCGTCGCCGTAAAAGTGCTGCTAAATTGCCGGTAACTAAAAATTTAGAAGACTTTGATTTTAATTTCCAACCAAGTGTTGATGCCAAAGTAATAAGTGATTTATCAACTTGTGATTATATTAATACTAAGGGAAATGTAATATTCATAGGTGATTCAGGAACTGGGAAAACTCATCTTGCCATTGGGCTAGCATTAAAAGCTTTAACACGAGAATACTCTGTATATTTTACTACGGTATCGGATATGCTTTATAATTTACATATTGCAAGAGCAGATAATAGTTATCACAAAAAGGTTAAATTACTCCTATCGTTTGATTTATTAATTCTTGATGAGCTCGGGTTTAAGCAATTGCCAAAACATTCAGTAGAAGACTTTTTTAATATTATTGCTAAACGATATGAAAATAAATCTACCATTATTACCACAAACAAGGATTTTGAAAAATGGAATGAAATATTTGCTGATGAAGTATTAACTCATGCAATTATTGATCGAGTGGTACATCATGCTCATATACTAAACATAAAAAGGTAAAAGTTATCGTATTAATAACTATAAATCTGGAGGTAATATGGCATAAAAATTTTTAAATATAGTGGTTCCTTTTTCGTGCAATTTACTGGTCCCTTTTTAATCTCTTTTGGGTATATTCCCCGCCGCTTGCGGCGTAATATGGCGGAATGAGCAAATATATACATAAAAGTCATAATGTTACGGTACTGCTGTATCACATGGTATTTCCAGCAAAATATCGCCGAGCAGTGTTTGACGTATCAGTTGATCAAGTATTACGAGAAATATGTTTAGAGATAGAAAAGAGATATCAAATAAAATTTTTAGAAATAGGGGTTGATGAAGATCATGTCCATTTTTTGGTACAATCTGTACCAACCTATAGCGTAACAAAAATAGTAACAACAATTAAAAGTGTTACAGCTCGTCAAATATTTAGACAGTGTCCACAGGTAAAGAAACAATTATGGGGTGGAGAATTTTGGACTGATGGATATTTTACGAGTACGGTAGGTAAGCATGGAAATGAGAATATGATAGGAAAATACGTAAAAAACCAAGGCAAGGAATATCAGAAACTGCATGAGGATCATCAGCTAGCTTTCTTCTAAAATACCCCGCTGCTTGCGGCGGGGATTACTTTTATTTGACAATGACAATAGTTAGCCAAAAGAATTATAGTTTAACCTACTACGCTGAATATGCAAAGAAATGTAGTCATGATGTTATTAATAGATTTTTAAGGAATGAAAAATATACACCTTCTTTGTTATGGGAACACATCAAGAATGATGTTATTTTTTCATCTAATGGATATACAATATTTGATGATACGGTTTTAAATAAAAGGAATACGAAGCAAATAGAAATTGCAAGATTGCAGTACAGTGGAGCTACAGGTAGAGTTACTAAAGGTATAGGAGTAGTGAGTCTGGTATATTATAACCCTGATATTAATAAGTTTTGGGTAATAGATTATCGAATTTTTGCACCTGATCATGATGGAGCAACAAAACTAGAACACCTATTAAACATGTTAAATAATGCTGTTTATAGCAAGAAGATTCCTTTTCAAACAGTACTTTTTGACACATGGTATTCTACACACAAAATTATGCAACATGTTGACTCTCTGGGGAAATATTATTATGCCCCTATTAAAGCCAATAGAAACGTTAGTAAAACGCACGATTCTAAACCTTATAAAGCTGTAAAAGAGTTGACATTTTCAGATGAAGAGATCAGGCATGGAGTAGAGATTCATATAAAAGGCTTTGCTAAAAATAAGCATGTTAATTTGTTTAAATTTACTGTTCCTACCAACAGAGTTGAGTATGTTGTTACCAATAACAAAACTCACAAATCTTCTAAAGCTGCACAAGATGAGTGTGGCTTTCGATGGGTAATTGAGAGCATGCACAGAGAAATTAAGCAACTTACTGGGATAGAACGTTGTCAATGCAGGAAACAGCGTATTCAACGTAATCATATTAGTTGTGCATTTTTAGTTTGGGCATTTCTCAAAAGGACTGCAAATACAATCGGTAAAACGGTTTACCAAATAAAGTTAGGGCTTTTAGATGACTATATGCAACAACAGCTGCGTTCTCCATCTTTACGATATTTAGAACCAAACATAGCGTAAGTTTTGTATTATTAATTGCCGCAGTTTGAAGTGCACTAAACAATTTTTCGGCGATGAAGGCCAACGTGCAACTTGCATCTTAGAAAGCTCAAGTAATTCCTTTAAAAATTCCGGTTTGCTTAAAACATCTTTAAAACTAGGCTTACCCTCAGCTCCAAGATATTTAGAAATTGGAGAATTCGGTGTAAATTTATCGACATTATTACGTACTAGATCAAGAAGCTTCAGGAAAAAGCTATTAAACATTTCCAAAGCCGGCGGAGGTGCCCAATCTAATTCTTGTTTAATTTGCTTTTCCGGAATATCGTTTACGTCTTTTTGATAAAAATTGCTTTTCTTATCACTTGCTTTAAGTTTGCGATAAGTTGTTTTTCTTACACATATTTCAGGGTTACTTAGCAAAAACTTTGGATCAATTCCAAGTTCGTTAATTATAAACTTAGCAATATAATTAACTCTGTCTAAATTAAACTTTTTTTGCTGGTTAGTTTTATCAAAAGAATCTTTTAATGCATTTACTATTAACTCAGTACTGTTATCTTTAAACTCAACTAAATCCTTAAAATTATCTTCAGAAAATCCTTCCCGCACAATTTTCCCGAGAACATATGCTCCTGTAGATATGACCATTGAATTATCTATAAGATTCATATCCTCATCAAGCGTTAGTGCAATGATCGGAGTTAGTGCCGGATTTTTACGATTTTTGTAACTATCCGAAAATTGAGGGCTCGCATTAAATAATTCATTAATTTTTTCTTCAATAGCAATTTCAGCTTCAGTCCAGTTTAAATAACCAAGATATAAATGCCAATGAACAAATATATCATAACCTGGTACGGCAGCTCGTAGTTCCTCTTTGTTAAACTTTTCAAACGGTGCATCCTGTAATAAAAAAAGAGCTTCTTTTTTACTTATTTCTTTATAAAATTCCTTTTGAGTTGCAGCATGTTTTTGTACATAAGTGAAATAACTATTTAAAGTTTCGTTTTTAGGAGGAGTTGAAAGCTCGATAATCTTCCATACGTCTAGAACATCTTTAACTTGCTTATCTGTCTGGTTATACATCAAAACTTACGCTATGTTTGGTTCTAAATATCGTAAAGATGGAGAACGCAGCTGTTGTTGCATATAGTCATCTAAAAGCCCTAACTTTATTTGGTAAACCGTTTTACCGATTGTATTTGCAGTCCTTTTGAGAAATGCCCAAACTAAAAATGCCCAACTAATATGATTACGTTGAATACGCTGTTTCCTGCATTGACAACGTTCTATCCCAGTAAGTTGCTTAATTTCTCTGTGCATGCTCTCAATTACCCATCGAAAGCCACACTCATCTTGTGCAGCTTTAGAAGATTTGTGAGTTTTGTTATTGGTAACAACATACTCAACTCTGTTGGTAGAAACAGTAAATTTAAACAAATTAACATGCTTATTTTTAGCAAAGCCTTTTATATGAATCTCTACTCCATGCCTGATCTCTTCATCTGAAAATGTCAACTCTTTTACAGCTTTATAAGGTTTAGAATCGTGCGTTTTACTAACGTTTCTATTGGCTTTAATAGGGGCATAATAATATTTCCCCAGAGAGTCAACATGTTGCATAATTTTGTGTGTAGAATACCATGTGTCAAAAAAAGTACTGTTTGAAAAGGAATCCTTGCTATAAACAGCATTATTTAACATGTTTAATAGGTGTTCTAGTTTTGTTGCTCCATCATGATCAGGTGCAAAAATTCGATAATCTATTACCCAAAACTTATTAATATCAGGGTTATAATATACCAGACTCACTACTCCTATACCTTTAGTAACTCTACCTGTAGCTCCACTGTACTGCGATCTTGCAATTTCTATTTGCTTCGTATTCCTTTTATTTAAAACCGTATCATCAAATATTGTATATCCATTAGATGAAAAAATAACATCATTCTTGATGTGTTCCCATAACAAAGAAGGTGTATATTTTTCATTCCTTAAAAATCTATTAATAACATCATGACTACATTTCTTTGCATGTTCAGCGTAGTAGGTTAAACTATAATTCTTTTGGCTAACTATTAAAAATTGACAATAATCTGTCCTATTAATTGGTATTGCTTGCAACTTTATCCTCTTTGACATGTTTAATTATTTTTACAATAATTTATCACTTTTTTACTCATAGCGTAAGTTTTGACATAAAGAAAATTTTGAATCTCTTTTGGGTATATTCCCCGCCGCTTGCGGCGTAATATGGCGGAATGAGCAAATATATACATAAAAGTCATAATGTTACGGTACTGCTGTATCACATGGTATTTCCAGCAAAATATCGCCGAGCAGTGTTTGACGTATCAGTTGATCAAGTATTACGAGAAATATGTTTAGAGATAGAAAAGAGATATCAAATAAAATTTTTAGAAATAGGGGTTGATGAAGATCATGTCCATTTTTTGGTACAATCTGTACCAACCTATAGCGTAACAAAAATAGTAACAACAATTAAAAGTGTTACAGCTCGTCAAATATTTAGACAGTGTCCACAGGTAAAGAAACAATTATGGGGTGGAGAATTTTGGACTGATGGATATTTTACGAGTACGGTAGGTAAGCATGGAAATGAGAATATGATAGGAAAATACGTAAAAAACCAAGGCAAGGAATATCAGAAACTGCATGAGGATCATCAGCTAGCTTTCTTCTAAAATACCCCGCTGCTTGCGGCGGGGATTACTTTTATTCGTTTCAACGCACATAGCCATACCCATACCGCCGCCGATACATAAGGTAACTAAGCCCTTTTTAGCCTTATTTCTTCTCAGGCTATGTATTAAAGTAACAAGAACACGTCCGCCGCTAGCACCGATTGGGTGACCGATTGCTATTGCTCCGCCATTCACATTAACCTTGTTCATATCCCATTTCATTTCACGATTAACGTAAATACTTTGGGCGGCAAAAGCTTCATTAACCTCGATAAGATCTAAATCATTAACACTCCAGCCGGCTTTGCTTAAAGCTTTTTGAGAGGCAGGAACGGGAGCAGCAGTCCCCATAATGCTTGGGTCAACACCGGCAGAAACATATGAGACAATACGAGCAAGCGGTGTTAGATTATGCTTTTTTAAAGCCTCTTCGGATACTACCATAAGACATGCAGCACCATCATTAATTGATGAAGCATTACCGGCAGTAACTGTACCGTTTTTATCGAAAGCAGGGCGTAATTTACCTAAAATCTCAAGGCTGGTATCAGGTCTTACTGTCTCATCATGATCAAACAAACTAGTAGTTTTCTTGATTGTTACTTCAATCGGTAAAATCTCATCTTTAAATATTCCCGCTTTCTGGGCTTTCGCTGCTTTTTGATGTGAACTTAAAGCAAATTCATCTTGCTGCTCTCTAGTAATATTAAACTGCTTTGAAATATTCTCGGCAGTAATACCCATAAACACACCTGAGAATACATCAGTTAATCCATCATATTGCATTAGATCAACCATTTTAATATCACCGAATTTAGCTCCTGCTCTTATATAGCTTCCATGCATACCGAGCGACATATTTTCCTGCCCACCTGCTATCACAATATCGTTATCACCAGTCATAATTGAGGCTGCTGCAAGTGCTACTGTTTTAAGACCTGAACCGCAAACCTTATTAATTGTATAGCCTGGTACTTCTTTAGGAATACCTGCATGAATTAGAGTTTGCCTCGCTGGATTTTGTCCGCTACCACCTGTGATCACCTGTCCAAGTATCACCTCATTTATTAAAGCCGGATCAATTTTACTATTCTGCAGAATAGCTTTTATTAAGTGTGTCGCAATCATTGGTGCAGGAGTAGTACTAAGACTACCCATAAACGAACCAAAAGCCGTTCTTTTTGCATGAGTGATGTAAACCGGTTTTATCATGATATATACTCCTTAAAAATAATATTTGTTACGTATGTGGTATATGTTTATAATCTACTATATAACCTTAAAATGTAAATTTTATAATTATGTCTACAGACATTTTAACTATTTTATCACGCGATCTTAGTGGTTCACTTTCAGATTATAGCAAAAATACTACTCTTTCTTTTCAAGAGGCTAGAGAACAGACGTGGAAAGAAAATGCAACACAGTCCTTTACAAAAAGTCTTTATCGCACAACTATAAAAACGCATTCTATGTCATTCCCGCGTAGGCGGGAATCCAGGAAAAAAGCCTAAATATAGCAATTTTTAAAATTAAAAGCTCGATTGCTCTCGCTTTGTACTGGATTCCCGCCTACGCGGGAATGACATCGATTTAAATAACTCTGTCAGCTTATCATTTATTAAATAGCTAATATGTCCACCTGGTACTTCTATAAGAGTAGAGTTTTTAAACAATTTTTGCAAAGATAAAATAGAAGATTCAGGCACTATTTGATCATTTTTTGCAGCTACGATATATACAGGACAGCTAATTACGTTTGGGTCAATGACTATACCGTCTATTTTCCATTTTAAATTCATAAACATATTTTCGCCTAATATATTCTGCATAATCTGATTATAAGTGTCGCTCGGTATATCGTGACCTGACATTAGCCAGTTCTCGATTCTGAAAGCTAGTTCTTGCTCTTTTTCGGAAGTTAAGGAAAAAAATTTATCCAGTTTAATCTGAAAATAATCAGGAAATAGCAGAAAGAATAAAATTTGTATATGGATTTTAGGAATTAAGGGCAAATTTTCTACATAAGCATCTAGCTTCAAATATTGATGCAACATTTTTACATAAAAGAAGTGAGAAAAATCCCAAGGGCAGGTTAGTAAAGTTAAAGTTTTTATAGATTTAGGCATGATTACGTTTGCAGCTATTGCAAGATTGCCACCAATACAATGTCCTATTAGATTAATGTTTTTAGCATTTAAATTATTTACTACTTCAACTATTTTATGTACATAATCATCTAATAAATAGTTTGGTTCTTTAACCTCTAACCAATCTATTAAGTAGACTTCACCTTGTTCTCTTAAATTCTCTATAAAGCTTTTATTGCGGCTTAAGAAAAATATTTCCGGTGAATTGAAAATAGAAGGGATGATCAGGAATGTTTTAATGTCATCCACATTTTCTCTTATGTCATTCCTGCGGAAGCAGGAATCCATATTATTTTTTCTGGATTCCCCCCTACGCGGGAATGACATACAGCAATAACACAATACCCTATAATACTTCGTTTCTGCTACTACTTCCCCCAGCTCTAAATATTTATTACCTAAATTATGATTTTTTGCGTAACTATTATATAGGTCAAAATATTTCTGATATTTATCGTTATTCTGCATCCTAACTTTCTTATATTATATTAATCTTTCTTGACATTGGACCAAAAATATTATATAAACTTTCGCATCTTCAGAATGTAACAAAACAGTATATAGCCTCTAAATTTTTTAGAGAAAATATCTTTTCATAAAATCTCGAAGTGCTTAAGTTTTTTTTTTGTCCCTAGGGCTTTATAATGCTAAGTACCTCATCATCGCGACCGTTTAAAAGCAAATTTAGAGCCGCTTTTTGGCCTATTCATAACTACGAACTCGGAAAATTTATTCCGATGAGTGCCTTAATGTTTTGCATTTTATTCAATCAAAATATTTTACGCATATTAAAAGATAGTATCTTAATTTCTGAAATTAGTGCAGAGATAGCTGGTTTTGCTAAAGTTTATTGTGTTACACCTGCAGCTGCTTTATTTGTAATTATTTATGCTAAAATGATTAATCATTTTACTTTTGAGAAGATTTTTTATTATTTAACTGCATTTTTTATCGGCTTTTTTGTTTTATTTGCTTTTGTTATTTATCCTAATATTCATATTTTTCATGTACATCCGGACCATCTAGCTGATTGGATGGAACGCTACCCGCATTTTAAATGGTATATATCATTAATAGGCAATTGGGGTTATATAGTATATTACAGCCTTGCCGAGCTTTGGCCTAATATTTTCTATGTATTATTATTCTGGCAATTCGCCAATGAGCTTACCACTACTGAAGAAGCTAAGAGATTCTATACGCTTTTTTCGTTATTCGGTAATTCATCTTTAATATTGGTCGGTTTCTTAATGATGAATTTATCATCTGAAGAAACTATTGTGAAGCATTTTATAAATATTTCTGACAGCAAAATCACTTTAGTACAAATATCAACTATTCTAGTTACAATCGTTGCTGTTATATGTTGTCTACTAATTCGTTTTATTAGCAGAAATGTTTTTACCAATCCATTATTTTACGCTAAGGCAAAAAGTGGGCGATCAACTTCGGAGCGTATGGGGATTATTAAGAGCTTTAAATATATTGCAAAATCTAAATATTTATGGCTACTTTTAATCTGCTCGGCAGCATTTGGTTTTGCTATTAATTTAGTTGAAGCCGTATGGAAAGCAAAAATTAAAGAACTATATCCGACCGTTAATACTTATGCTAAATTCAATAGTCTGTACATACTTTGGACTGGCGTTGCAATTATGGTTATGACTATTATCGGTAATAACGTAATGCGTATGCATAACTGGTTTGTTGCGGCTGTAATCTCGCCTGTGATAATAATGGTTACCGGCGTCTTATTTTTTGTCCTTATTGTATTTGATCAAAAAATCCTCTCATTATTTGATAGGACAATTTTAATGTCACCTCTTGCACTCGCAGTATCTATCGGCGGAATCCAGAATATTTTAGCCAAAGGAACAAAATATTCTATATGGGATACGTCAAGAGAAATGCTATATATTCCTCTTGATCAAGAGTTAAAAACAAAAGGTAAAGCTGCTGTTGACGTGATAAGTGCAAAAGTTGGTAAATCATCAAGCGGGCTTGTACAATCCATTATATTTACCATAATCCCAACCGCAACTTTTACCTCCATCTCACCTGTTCTAATGGTGGTGTTTACTTTCGTATGTCTTGCTTGGATTTATGCAGTGAGAAAGATATATTTCGAATATCAAAAAATTGCGTAGACTCGATGAACTTGAAAAATTGGCATCGTCGTTTTATAAGAGCTGCGGTACTCACATATTAAGTATATGCTCTGTTCCTTGCCTTATAAACTCCTTGCTCTTTTCCAAGTTGATCTTCATCTACTAACTCTTTATTACTTCTTGCTTTTGATCCTCACGCATTAAGTATACGCAGCTAGTCAAAAGCTTCAACAAAACTTACGCTATGTTTGGTTCTAAATATCGTAAAGATGGAGAACGCAGCTGTTGTTGCATATAGTCATCTAAAAGCCCTAACTTTATTTGGTAAACCGTTTTACCGATTGTATTTGCAGTCCTTTTGAGAAATGCCCAAACTAAAAATGCCCAACTAATATGATTACGTTGAATACGCTGTTTCCTGCATTGACAACGTTCTATCCCAGTAAGTTGCTTAATTTCTCTGTGCATGCTCTCAATTACCCATCGAAAGCCACACTCATCTTGTGCAGCTTTAGAAGATTTGTGAGTTTTGTTATTGGTAATAACATACTCAACTCTGTTGGTAGAAACAGTAAATTTAAACAAATTAACATGCTTATTTTTAGCAAAGCCTTTTATATGAATCTCTACTCCATGCCTGATCTCTTCATCTGAAAATGTCAACTCTTTTACAGCTTTATAAGGTTTAGAATCGTGTGTTTTACTAACGTTTCTATTGGCTTCTAATAGGGAAATAATAATATTTCCCCAGAGAGTCAACATGTTGCATAATTTTGTGTGTAGAATACCATGTGTCAAAAAGTACTGTTTGAAAAGGAATCTTCTTGCTATAAACAGCATTATTTAACATGTTTAATAGGTGTTCTAGTTTTGTTGCTCCATCATGATCAGGTGCAAAAATTCGATAATCTATTACCCAAAACTTATTAATATCAGGGTTATAATATACCAGACTCACTACTCCTATACCTTTAGTAACTCTACCTGTAGCTCCACTGTACTGCGATCTTGCAATTTCTATTTGCTTCGTATTCCTTTTATTTAAAACCGTATCATCAAATATTGTATATCCATTAGATGAAAAAATAACATCATTCTTGATGTGTTCCCATAACAAAGAAGGTGTATATTTTTCATTCCTTAAAAATCTATTAATAACATCATGACTACATTTCTTTGCATGTTCAGCGTAGTAGGTTAAACTATAATTCTTTTGGCTAACTATTAAAAATTGACAATAATCTGTCCTATTAATTGGTATTGCTTGCAACTTTATCCTCTTTGACATGTTTAATCTCTTTTGGGTATATTCCCCGCCGCTTGCGGCGTAATATGGCGGAATGAGCAAATATATACATAAAAGTCATAATGTTACGGTACTGCTGTATCACATGGTATTTCCAGCAAAATATCGCCGAGCAGTGTTTGACGTATCAGTTGATCAAGTATTACGAGAAATATGTTTAGAGATAGAAAAGAGATATCAAATAAAATTTTTAGAAATAGGGGTTGATGAAGATCATGTCCATTTTTTGGTACAATCTGTACCAACCTATAGCGTAACAAAAATAGTAACAACAATTAAAAGTGTTACAGCTCGTCAAATATTTAGACAGTGTCCACAGGTAAAGAAACAATTATGGGGTGGAGAATTTTGGACTGATGGATATTTTACGAGTACGGTAGGTAAGCATGGAAATGAGAATATGATAGGAAAATACGTAAAAAACCAAGGCAAGGAATATCAGAAACTGCATGAGGATCATCAGCTAGCTTTCTTCTAAAATACCCCGCTGCTTGCGGCGGGGATTACTTTTATTATAAAACCCCCAATGAAATTTGGGCAGAAAATTTATAGGTTTTGTTCTACTTAGTCCTTGAATTTTCATTATAACTGTCCGGTACTATAGTGCTATTGATGCGGTAGATAACAATTATAAAGTTTTATTCTTTTTCCGCATTCTTTCTAGCAGATGGGGACAGCATGACACTTAGTTCTTTTAACGCCTTATCTTCTACATAATTCGGAGCGTTCATTAATAGATCTTCAGCTTGCTGATTTAATGGGAAAGCGATTATTTCTCTTATATTAGTATCTTCCGCAAGTAACATAACGATTCGGTCTATACCTGGAGCTATGCCGCCATGCGGTGGTGCACCAAATTTAAACGCTCTAATCATACCACCAAATCGTTTATCCACTTCCTCTTCGTTATAGCCCGCTATAGCAAACGCCTTATACATTATCTCAGGCTTATGATTTCTAACAGCACCGCTAGAAAGCTCTATGCCATTACAAACAATATCATACTGATATGCGGTAAGCTCTAGCAACTCTTCGGTTGTTTTTGCGTTCTCAAGAGCTTCTAACCCACCCTGAGGCATAGAAAACGGATTATGGCTAAAATCAATTTTACCGGTTTCTTTGTTTAGCTCATAGAATGGAAAATCGGTAATCCAGCAGAATTTAAAGCAATCCTTTTTAAGTAAATCTAACTCATCGGCAAGCTTAATCCTTACCTTACCGGCAAGTTTTGCAGCTTTATCTTTTTTATCGCTGGCGAAAAATACCGCATCGCCATTACTAATATTAGCAGTAGCTTTTAAATCTTCTAATTGCTGAGTGCTTAAGAATTTTGCAACCGGTCCTTTTGCTTCACCGCTTTCGCTAAACTGAATATAACCAAGTCCTCCAGCCCCCTCTGATATGGTAAATTCTATCATTTTATCAAAGAAACTACGAGGTTGTGATGCTGCATAAGGTGCTGGAATTGCCCGCACAATGCTACCTTTTTTTATATTTTCTCTAAAAATAGTAAAGTCGGAATCTCTAAAAATTTCCGTTACATCGGCAATAATAATAGGGTTACGTAAGTCAGGCTTATCAGAGCCGTATTTTAACATAGACTCATTATATGGAATGCGGATAAAAGGTGCTTCTGATACTTTCTTATCTGTAAATTTTGTAAATAGTTCATACATTACAGGCTCGATTGTGGTGAATATATCTTCTTGCGTAACAAACGACATTTCGATATCTAGCTGATAAAACTCGCCTGGTGACCTATCTGCTCTTGCGTCTTCATCACGAAAACACGGAGCAATTTGGAAATAACGATCAAATCCTGATACCATCAATAGCTGCTTAAATTGTTGCGGTGCTTGCGGTAATGCATAGAATTTGCCCGGATGTAATCTACTTGGGACTAAGAAATCCCTAGCTCCTTCAGGCGAGCTAGCAGTTAGAATAGGTGTTTGAAATTCGGTAAAACCTCTTGCAGTCATTAAATGACGAATATAAGAAATAATTTGTGAACGAAGCATTATATTATTATGCAACTTCTCACGTCTAAGATCTAAAAAGCGATGTTTAAGCCTTGAGTCTTCAGGTGCGTCTTTTTCCGTATTAATCACAAATGGCAGAGTATCAGCAGCTGATTCAATAATAAACTCACCGGCTAAAACTTCTATATGACCAGTAGGAAGCGTATTATTAATAGTCTCTTCTGATCTTGCTACTACTTTCCCAACTACTGTAACAACTGACTCATAACGTAAACGGCTAGCATCGTCCATAAGCTGCGGATTTTGGTCGGTAAACACGATTTGTGTTATGCCATAATGATCACGTAAATCTACAAAAACTAGATTGCCATGATCTCTTCTTCTATGTACCCAACCAGATAATTTTACTTCAGTCCCAACATCGGAAATTTTTAATTCGTTACAATTATGAGTTCTATATTTATGCATTTTATTTTTGTTTTTTAAATCAACTCACTATAATCAAAATAGCTAAATCCTGCAATAAAATTATCTAGGATGCAAAAGTAATATTTAGGAATTTTAAGAAATTTTTTAGTTCCTGACGAGCAACTATATGTGAGCTATTAAATGCTCGGTCATAATTTGCGACTTTTAAATCAAGTAGAGTTAAGCCTTGCAGAAATAACTCTCTATATATCACACGTTCACTAAAACCATCAGCGAGTTTAAAATTAATTCTTTTAGCAAGCTTGTTCAATACGTTACTAACACGTCTTTTATTTAGAGCATCAAGGTTACTTAAGCGATTACGCAAAATTATCCAATCTATGCTTCCTCTATCACGACTAGCACGCTGCATTTTCTGTTCCCATATCATTTGGCTATAGATTGATGGGCTGATAATTTCATCTTTATTATCAACTTTTGCTATTACATCTAAATCTAAAAAGCTATCATTTATCGGCGTAATAATGGTATCAGCATAAGAATGAGCAAGCCTTGATAAGGCAGTATGGCTACCTGGCGTATCGATTACTATATAATCAGCATCCATATTATCCTTTAATATCTGCTCAAAACTATTTGCCTGCTCTTCTTCAGAACTTTCTTTGACATGGAAATGCTTTGGTACTAATATCGGTTTGTCAGGATTTTGCTCATTATATAAATCTCGATTTTTTAGGTAATTAGTTAAAGAGCTTTGGCGAGAATCAGTATCAATACTTACAACTGAATATTTTTGATAAAGTAGTGCCACTATTAAATGGATAGAGCAGGTTGTTTTACCTGCTCCACCTTTTTCATTACCTATAACAAATATATAAGGCTTATTCATTGTATTCATAATATATTTTTCTAAAAGACGAAGTTTTATTTGGAAAAGAGCAAGGCGTCTTGAAGCTGATAACCGGAGCGTATTTAACATACGTGAGGATTATCAGCAAAAGACAACGCAGCCAATTTTTCAAATAAAATAAGTATTTATAAATTTCTCAAGTAGCCTTACACCATAACCTACTGCCCCTTTCGGACCAAGTGATGAGGGTTTACTGCTATTTGCAACACCTGCTATATCTAAATGAGCCCATTCTACACCTTCTTGAATGAAGCGTTTGATAAAATGAGCAGCGGTAGAACTTCCAGCAGCTCCTGGCACATTACCGATATTTGCCATATCAGCTATGTCAGAGTTAATCATTGCGTCATAGTCTTCATGAAGCGGCATTCTCCATAATTTTTCATTTACTTCTTCACCGGCTTTTATTAGTTTATCAGCAAGCTCATCGTTATTAGAAAAACAACCAGCATATGTAGGACCTAAAGACACGACTATTGCACCGGTTAACGTCGCAACGTCAATCACGCATTTAGGTTTGAATTTCTCTTGTGCATACCAAACAGCATCAGCAAGAACTAAACGCCCCTCTGCATCGGTATTTAAAACTTCAGCAGTTTGCCCTGACATAGTAGTTACAACATCCCCAGGACGTTGTGCATTACCTGACGGCATATTTTCAACAAGCCCTACAACACCTACGATATTTACCGGCAATTCTTGACTAGCAACCGCAATCATAGTACCAACTACTGCGGCAGAACCACACATGTCATATCTCATTAAATGCATATTATTTGATGGCTTTAGAGATATACCGCCCGTATCAAAAATAACTCCTTTTCCGACTAGGGCAATATAAGGAGCATTTTTGCTTGCACCTTGATATTCCATTACAACTAGCTTTGATTCATTTTGTGAACCTTGACCAACTCCAAGAAGAGCTCCCATGCCGAGATTTTTCATTTCTCTTTCACCAAGAATAGAAACATCGACATTTAATTCTTCTAGTTTTTCTGCTATTCTTTCAGCATATATTTGTGGAGTTTTAATATTTGATGGTTCATTACTAATATCTCTTGTGAAAAAGACCCCTTCAGCAATTAATTTTTTAACTTCAAACAACTTTGCTGCTTCTGCATTATTATCTGTAGAAATTTCAAATGATTCTACAACAAACTTATCCGCTTCTTTTAAAGTAGTTCTATATTTATCAAATCTGTAGGAAGCAAGTAACGCACCACTAGCAATTAAAGATGCAACAAGTGATGATGTAAAATTGTTAATTCTATTTTTAATTTTTAATCCAATAGTAGTGATTTTAGCATTAGTAACATTTTGTAAGATTTTACCGCCTAATTCTTCAATCTTAACTTCGGTTAGTTTTTCTTCACTTCCAAGCCCTGCTAATACTAAATATTTTACTTCCCCTGATTTAACAACAGAAGGAATAATTTTGATTTGCCCATATTTACCGGTAAATTGTAATTTATTGGCAATAGTCTTAGAGATCAAACCATGATGTTGTTGGTCAAGACTTATTAGATCACTATCAAGCTTTAATTTATCATCAATAAACACTATTAATGCTTGAGTGTTTAATGATTCTTCCTCAGTAAAATTTACATGTAGCATATTTGTTTTTCCTTATTAACAGTTTCCTAGATAATTCTATTTATCTTATGAAACTTTGGCAAGTATTATAATTATCATTATTAAGTTTATAACAAAAACTAATTAACATAATTTAATGTTTTTTATATTTTTCGCCTCGTAATAATTAAAACTATGTAATTTAATGATTCAGAAGTACCTACCTCTAACTCATTGAAAATAGATATAAAGAAATAAAAGAATCTCATAATATTTATGATCTTACACCTCATCCAACAAGATATAATATTCTTAAATACATATTAAAATTCATTTCTTTACCATTTATAATAGCTATTCAAGCTATAAAATTTGTTACATTAGGTACTGTTTCACTCAAATATTTAAACATTGGTAATACTCTTTTAAAAAAATAAATAAAAGCATTGAAAAGAAAATAAAAGAAGGTTCATGTAAAGGAACTGATGACAATATCCTGAAAATTGTTGAATATGTATTAAAAAAATATGAAAAAAGCCTGAATTAATAGAGCAGCCTAAATTTTCATTATTCAGCAACTTTGTAGAAAAAGTTGAGCTAGTTAATACTGAAACAGTCAAAATAGAAGATAACAGCTCGGTATCTTTACCATGTAGTCAACCACCTATTACTGTAGAACCTGAAGAAGTTAAAGTTACTACTGGCTCTGATGATATCATAGAAATTTCAGAAGAACCGGCTGTTGCTATTCCAAATAACACTATAAACCCGCTAGTAAATCTAATGATGCTGAAAGCTGTGTATGATGGAATACATCGAGCACAGCAAGAAATGGCTGAATTTTATCAAGAGCAGTGGGCTATAGAAAAAAGCATGAAAATTGAAAATGCCCCTATTTCATATTACATAGAGCCACAACAATATTATGGCAAAACTTACGCTATGTTTGGTTCTAAATATCGTAAAGATGGAGAACGCAGCTGTTGTTGCATATAGTCATCTAAAAGCCCTAACTTTATTTGGTAAACCGTTTTACCGATTGTATTTGCAGTCCTTTTGAGAAATGCCCAAACTAAAAATGCCCAACTAATATGATTACGTTGAAGACGCTGTTTCCTGCATTGACAACGTTCTATCCCAGTAAGTTGCTTAATTTCTCTGTGCATGCTCTCAATTATAGCATAAATCATTAAGATACTGACAATTTAATAGTATTAAAAACAGCATCATAAAATGTTTCAAAATCTCCTACAACTTTCCTAATTTCATTTTTTATCTTAAACCAGTAATGCTCTATAGGATTTAAATCAGGAGAGTAAGTTGGTAAATACAATATGGTACAACCAACGGATTCAATGAACTCTTTAACTTTAGAATTTTTATGAAAATTAATGTTATCCATAATAACGGTTTGCCCAGGTTGTAATTCTGTAATTAATACATCCCTAATATAAGTTTTAAAGACCTCTGTATTACAATTACCTTCAAATATTACAGGAGCAATAAGATTACCATTACAAAGACCAGCTATCATACTTATTCTAAATTTATGTTGATACACCTTTTCTCCATAACACCTTTGTCCTATAATGCTCCATCCATACTCTTTGCAAGCATTATCCTCTATTCCAGATTCATCAAGATATACTAATTTGTCTTTTGTGATGGTTTGTATCTTTGCTATAAATTCATTTCTTAATTTAATATCTCTTTTCGGATGAAAATGAGTTTTGTTTATAGCTATAGCCAAGTTTTCTGATTTGTCTTAAAATAGTTACAGATGCAATATTACCCCATTGCTTTGCTAACTCCTTTGATGTTTTATTCATATTAGCTTTAAAAAATTCTTTAAAAGATTCTGAATCTTTTATCTTATGACTATGTCCTTTCTGATAACCAGTTGCTGCTTCTAAAGTACCTTGCTTATCTTTTAATTTTTTCCATTTATATATAGTATCACGACTTACATTAAATAATTTACAAAACTTACGCTATGAGTAAAAAAGTGATAAATTATTGTAAAAATAATTAAACATGTCAAAGAGGATAAAGTTGCAAGCAATACCAATTAATAGGACAGATTATTGTCAATTTTTAATAGTTAGCCAAAAGAATTATAGTTTAACCTACTACGCTGAACATGCAAAGAAATGTAGTCATGATGTTATTAATAGATTTTTAAGGAATGAAAAATATACACCTTCTTTGTTATGGGAACACATCAAGAATGATGTTATTTTTTCATCTAATGGATATACAATATTTGATGATACGGTTTTAAATAAAAGGAATACGAAGCAAATAGAAGTTGCAAGATCGCAGTACAGTGGAGCTACAGGTAGAGTTACTAAAGGTATAGGAGTAGTGAGTCTGGTATATTATAACCCTGATATTAATAAGTTTTGGGTAATAGATTATCGAATTTTTGCACCTGATCATGATGGAGCAACAAAACTAGAACACCTATTAAACATGTTAAATAATGCTGTTTATAGCAAGAAGATTCCTTTTCAAACAGTACTTTTTGACACATGGTATTCTACACACAAAATTATGCAACATGTTGACTCTCTGGGGAAATATTATTATGCCCCTATTAAAGCCAATAGAAACGTTAGTAAAACGCACGATTCTAAACCTTATAAAGCTGTAAAAGAGTTGACATTTTCAGATGAAGAGATCAGGCATGGAGTAGAGATTCATATAAAAGGCTTTGCTAAAAATAAGCATGTTAATTTGTTTAAATTTACTGTTTCTACCAACAGAGTTGAGTATGTTGTTACCAATAACAAAACTCAAAAATCTTCTAAAGCTGCACAAGATGAGTGTGGCTTTCGATGGGTATAGCATAAGTCATTAAAGTACTGACAGAGCGAGAGTATCATGTTATAGTAAGCAAATATTAACAAGCATGTAAAGAGATATGGCACGAGCATATGCAATAGAACTAAGACTAAGAGTTATAAAAGCTGTAGAAGCAGGGATACGAATAAGTAAGGTAAGTAAACAAAACTTACGCTATGTTTGGTTCTAAATATCGTAAAGATGGAGAACGCAGCTGTTGTTGCATATAGTCATCTAAAAGCCCTAACTTTATTTGGTAAACCGTTTTACCGATTGTATTTGCAGTCCTTTTGAGAAATGCCCAAACTAAAAATGCCCAACTAATATGATTACGTTGAATACGCTGTTTCCTGCATTGACAACGTTCTATCCCAGTAAGTTGCTTAATTTCTCTGTGCATGCTCTCAATTACCCATCGAAAGCCACACTCATCTTGTGCAGCTTTAGAAGATTTGTGAGTTTTGTTATTGGTAACAACATACTCAACTCTGTTGGTAGAAACAGTAAATTTAAACAAATTAACATGCTTATTTTTAGCAAAGCCTTTTATATGAATCTCTACTCCATGCCTGATCTCTTCATCTGAAAATGTCAACTCTTTTACAGCTTTATAAGGTTTAGAATCGTGCGTTTTACTAATGTTTCTATTGGCTTTAATAGGGGCATAATAATTTCCCCAGAGAGTCAACATGTTGCATAATTTTGTGTGTAGAATACCATGTGTCAAAAAGTACTGTTTGAAAAGGAATCTTCTTGCTATAAACAGCATTATTTAACATGTTTAATAGGTGTTCTAGTTTTGTTGCTCCATCATGATCAGGTGCAAAAATTCGATAATCTATTACCCAAAACTTATTAATATCAGGGTTATAATATACCAGACTCACTACTCCTATACCTTTAGTAACTCTACCTGTAGCTCCACTGTACTGCGATCTTGCAATTTCTATTTGCTTCGTATTCCTTTTATTTAAAACCGTATCATCAAATATTGTATATCCATTAGATGAAAAAATAACATCATTCTTGATGTGTTCCCATAACAAAGAAGGTGTATATTTTTCATTCCTTAAAAATCTATTAATAACATCATGACTACATTTCTTTGCATGTTCAGCGTAGTAGGTTAAACTATAATTCTTTTGGCTAACTATTAAAAATTGACAATAATCTGTCCTATTAATTGGTATTGCTTGCAACTTTATCCTCTTTGAAATGTTTAATTATTTTTACAATAATTTATCACTTTTTTACTCATAGCGTAAGTTTTGTCATATAAAAGGCTTTGCTAAAAATAAGCATGTTAATTTGTTTAAATTTACTGTTTCTACCAACAGAGTTGAGTATGTTGTTACCAATAACAAAACTCACAAATCTTCTAAAGCTGCACAAGATGAGTGTGGCTTTCGATGGGTAATTGAGAGCATGCACAGAGAAATTAAGCAACTTACTGGGATAGAACGTTGTCAATGCAGGAAACAGCGTATTCAACGTAATCATATTAGTTGGGCATTTTTAGTTTGGGCATTTCTCAAAAGGACTGCAAATACAATCGGTAAAACGGTTTACCAAATAAAGTTAGGGCTTTTAGATGACTATATGCAACAACAGCTGCGTTCTCCATCTTTACGATATTTAGAACCAAACATAGCGTAAGTTTTGATTAATTTTCATAAAAATTCTAAAGTTAAAGAGTTCATTGAATCCGTTGGTTGTACCATATTGTATTTACCAACTTACTCTCCTGATTTAAATCCTATAGAGCATTACTGGTTTAAGATAAAAAATGAAATTAGGAAAGTTGTAGAAGATTTTGAAACATTTTATGATGCTGTTTTTAATACTATTAAATTGTCAGTATCTTAATGATTTATGCTATACTGATACACAAAGCTGTATTTTTGTCTAGTTTTAACTTTCCGGCTATAGCATCCGGCGACCATTTCTTGCGAATCATAGCATTTTTAATATAATCTAACAACATAGGGTTCTTTTCTATTTTTAATAACTCTTGCTGATACATCCTGTTTTCATATTTTTCCTGAGCAACACAAGGCATATACTTATCTTTTACCTTATTTCTTTTTAGCTCCATACTAATAGTGCTTTTCCTCGTAAGATGTTGTGCTATCTTATTAATACTGACTCCTAGGTCATACATTCTTTTTATCTCATATCTCTCTTCTCGAGATAAGTGTCTATATTTTCTGTTCATCATTACCTATTTAAAATCTTATTATTTTAAATAGGTTCTGTTCTACTTACTTATAGTATTTTCAGTTGATTTAATCTTTTTTGAGTGATTTTATCATGATTAATATTATAGCCTTTAATCAGATATTCTTTAAGTAGGTTAGTAGCCCATTTTCTAAAAGCTATACCTCTCTTAGAATTTACCCTATATCCTACTGATATAATGGCATCTAGATTATAATATTCTACTTGGTAAGTCTTTCTATCGGCGGCAGTTGTTGCAAAAAATGCAATAGCTGCTTTTTCTTCTAACTCTTCTTCTTTAAATATATTTTTCAAATGCCTTGAAATTACAGATTTATCTCGTGTAAATAGTGTTGCTATTTGATTTAAAGATAGCCAAACTGTTTCATCTACTATTTTAACTTCAACATTAACTTCCCCGTTCTCGTCTTGGTAAATTACTAACTGACTTTCTGCTGCTTTATTTATACTCATACTAGATTCTATAAACATTTCTCATTAATTTAATTTTAGTTCTTTGCAGCTAGCAGTTATAAGATTTTTTTGAAACAATTACAACCTTTACTTTAAATTTTTTTAAAAATATAAATCTTAAGTAGAAACGTTTATAGAACTTGAGCATTCCTTACGATTGTAAGCCATTCTGCTTCATCAATAATTTTAATTCCTAGCTCTTTGGCTTTTTTAAGTTTACTGCCTGCATCTTCACCCGCTATCACTAAATCCGTGTTTGAGGATACGCTAGCTGCAACTTTTGCTCCAAGTTTCTCGGCAGTTGCTTTTGCTTCAGCTCGTGACAAAGTTGGCATGCTGCCAGTAAATACTACTATTTTACCTGTTAAGCTACTTTGCTCTCTAGTCTCTTTATAATCTTCAATATTTAATACTTCACTTAAATTTTTGATAAGCTCAATATTTTCCTTAACATCAAAAAAATCAATGATATCTACTAACATTTTGTTGCCGATACCGTCAAGATTGTTTAATTTTTGATAAATTTCAGGATCATTTTCTTTTAATAGCTCCATCTGAGTTATAAAATTATCATAGCTGCCAAATTCTCTAGCAAGCAACTTAGCATTCTGCTCGCCTATATGCCTGATACCTAAGGCATATATAAACCTAGGCAAACTAACATTTTTTGATTTCTCAATATTATTGAAAAGATTTTCCACGGATTTTTTACCCCACCCGTCCATATTTTCAAGTTTGGTTAAGTTAGCTTCGTTTTTTTCTTTTAAAAAGAATATATCATAAGGGTTACTAATTAAACCTTTATCGATTAAAAACTCGACTTGCTTACGCCCAAGTCCTTCAATATCCATAGCGTTTTTTGATACAAAATGACGTATACGCTCATAATTCTGAGCAGGGCAGTTAAGACCATTATCGCAACGTATTATAATATCTTCAGGAACATAATATAATTTAGAATTGCAAGAAGGGCAAAATAAAGGTGGATCAAATGTTGTGGCATCAGCAGAACGTTTAGCAAGATCAACTCCGGTAATTTGTGGGATTACATCACCTGCACGTTGCAAAATTACATAATCGCCAACCCGTACGTCTTTTCGTGCTATCTCTTGATAGTTATGTAATGTTGCTCTGCTAACTATGACTCCACCTATTTCTATAGGCTCAAGCTCTGCTACTGGTGTTAATGTACCGGTTCTACCTACTTGCACTGTAATAGAAAGTAGTTCGGTTTGCCCTATTATAGCAGGGAACTTGTGAGCGGTAGCAAACCTTGGGGATCTAGCAATAAAGCCCATCCTATCTTGTAAGGCGAAATCATTTAACTTATATACTACCCCATCAATTTCATAAGGTAAATTTTCCTTGTTAGTTTTTAAATATTCGTAAAAGCTAAATATCTCTTCTTCGGAGTTTGCAAGTTTACCTATTTCATTAACGTTAAAGCCAAATTCTTTAAATTTTGCAAGTAGCTGATCTTGAGAGTTTGCTAGTTCCTCTTTTGCTGAACCTATAGCATAAACAAAATATTTGAGCGGTCTTTTAGCGGTAATAGTAGGATCAAGCTGACGAAGTGAGCCGGCAGCAGCATTACGAGGATTAGCAAATTTATCTTTGCCCTGCTGTTCTTGCTCTTGGTTTAAACTTGTAAAGTCATTTTTTTCAATATAGATTTCCCCCCGTACTTCTAAAAGTTCTGGAGCATTATTAATTTTATGAGGGAAATCTTTTATTGTTTTGATATTTGCTGTTATATCCTCGCCTATATAGCCATCACCTCTTGTTGCACCGGTTGTAAGAATGCCGTTTTTATAGGTAGCAGCAAATGATAAACCATCTATTTTAGGCTCGCAGAAGATAGGAGAGAATTTATCAAGACGTAAAAAGTTTTTAATACGATCTATAAAATCTCTAACATCTTCTTCATCAAATACGTTACTAAGCGATAGCATCGGCGTATTATGAGTAATCTTAGCAAATTTATTTTTGACTTTAGCACCTACTTTTTTGCTAGGGCTATTTTCTAAGATGAGATGAGGAAATTTTTGCTCTAATTTTAGATTGATGTTAAATAGCTGATCATACTCGGCATCTGAAACTAATGGCTTATCTTCTATATAATAAGCATGGTTATATTGTGCTATTTTATCAGCTAGCTCTTGTAATAATTTTTTTGCTTCTTCTTCGTTTATATTTTCTATATTTTGCATTAGTAATTTTTAAGTTTTTTTTAAGTCAGTAAATTCAGCAATTTCTTTGATAGATAAATTTTTTTATCTATACTTACCGCTTTATCGTACTCTCTTTTTCTTCAGCTTTTTTAACGGCACTAGCTTAAATTTCAAGCCACTTTACAGTGATCTTATAACCTCAAATACAATTTATTTATTAGACTCCGTTATTTCTGATTTTAACTCTTCAATTTCTTTTGTAGATAAATCCGTTACTTTTAAAATTATGTTTGAGTCTATACCCTCAATTAGCATTTTTTTTGCCACTTCTATACTTCTTTCCGCTTTACCTTCTTCTTTAGCTTTTTTAAGCGTATTAGCTTCGATCATAAGCCATTTTAAACGGTCTTCATAAGTGTTCCGCTCTTCCTCGTTAAAATTCATAACCTCAAGTACAGTCAAGGCTTTCTTTAAAACTTTATTATCCAATTCTTTTGGCAGCTTATCTTTGTTTAATAAATCATGGCGAGTTAAAAAAACTAGCCATATATCAAGAGAATCTTTAACCTTTTTTACTATATCTGTTAGCTCTTCTTTAGCATTAGTAAATTTATTTAGTTCTATTGTATGTAACTCTATATCTTCAAAATATACTAAGCCGGTTACTCTATCTCTTAACTCAAAGGCACTATGATAGTTTGCAGTATTCGGAATACTAGTAAAATTTAGTATATGAATACCTATTGTTTTATTTAATTTTGAATAGTCATCACCGGTTTTTAATTGTTCTGCATATAATTTAGACCAATAATATAAGGCTCTTTTATCATAGTCAGCTTCATCGGTCACTTGTATTTCGATATTGAACATTTTACCGGCTTCACTTTTAGCCTTTACATCGAGAATAGATAATTTATCTGCTGCAAAATTTTTCGGATTATATGGATTAAGTAGCGTTACTTCTTTTACTTGATCTTTTTCACTAACTATTGAATTAATAAGTGATATCAATAAATCCTTATTCTCTTCTACCCCAAAGATTTTTTTAAATGCTAAATCTACTCTTGGATTAATGTTTGACATATTACTACTTTATTTTACTAAGAATATTATACTACATTTTTCTAAGCAATCCAATTAAGAAACCGCTAACAGTAATGAATACTCCAAGCCAGATAAAGCTCATAATCGGTTTATAGTATATTTTAGCATGAATTATGTCGCCATCTATATTGCTTAAGACAGCATAAAGATCATATAGTAAATAAGAATATATATCGCTTTCTTGTGATAAGCCTTTCTCAACTATATAAAGCCTATTTTCCGGCTTTAATATAGTTATATTATGATTGTTATCCTCAAGCCAAAATTCAGCGATTTGCCTATAGTAATTTTTGCCTTGAGCAAATTTAACATTTTGTAATGTTACTTTAAACTCATCAAATTTTGTGGTTGTCCCGATGCTGCCAGTAAAGTCCATTTCACTTTGCAATAATGCATTCATAGTAATACTAAAAGCGATCAGTGCAAAGCCAAAATGCCCAAGAATCATGCTGGCGGTTGAGGCTTTTAAAGATTGTCTAAAATAATTGGTTTTGACTATAAAATATAAAATGTTATGTAACATTAAGAAGATAGAGGCGATCGCAGTTAAAACAGATATGATCCTAAAATTTACTTTCAGTGATATTAAATATGTTATTACTAAGGATAACATTAGGATAAAAATATGTTTTTTAATTGAGCTTTTAGTAGTAAATAACCCGATAGTGAAAAGAATAGGTATAACGAAAATAAGAAAATTATTAATAAAGAATCTTTCATCTATAATAACAGCTTTATCGTCAAATAAGGAATAAACTAAAGGATAAAGTGTGGCGGATATTAATACGACAAGGCTTAGAAGGAAAAGAGTGTCGCCAAGGGTTATACCTTTTTCTTTTATGTCATTCCCGCGAAAGCGGGAATCTAGTAAATAATTTATAAAAGAAAAACTGGATTCCCGCTTTCGCGGGAATGACATAGTACGGATATACACCCCCAAAGAGCCAACTCCCATAATCAAAAATATTACTAGTAAATATATACCTCGCTCAGGTGAGAACGCAAAAGAATGGATCGAAGTAATAAAGCCGGATCGAACTAAAAAAGTACTGAATATTACTAATAAAAAAGTAACAATTGACAAAATCGACGTCCAGTTTTGCATATTTCCGGTTCTTGTCATGACTATTATAGAATGGTGCAGCATGATTCCGGATAGCCATGGAAATAGAGAAATATTTTCAACAGGATCGAAGAACCAAAATCCTCCCCAAACGAGTTCTCTATACGCCCACCATGAACCGAGAGCTATGCCGATTGTGGTAAATAAAATACCGATGTTAGAAAATGTTTTAAGAAGCTGTATGTCATTCCCGTGAAAGCAAGAATCCAGTAAATAATTTATAGAAAAAATGGATTCCCGCTTTCGCGGGAATGACATAGAGGAGCGGGATAACATAGAGGCACAAACAATAGTAAATGGCACTACGTAGCTGACATAACCTAAATAAAGTAGAGGAGGGTGGATGCTTAGAGCGATATCCTGTAGCATCGGATTTAGCCCTAGCCCTTCTTTAGGGATAAAGGAAAATGTATTAAACGGATTAGAAGTAAAATAAATAAAGCTGTTAAAAAGTAACTGGATAACTGACAGAATTATAATAGGTAATTTTTTATCTTCTTGGTTTTTAATTAGGAAGATATAACAGCAACTAACGATTTGTAATAAAGTAAACCATAACAGCATTGAACCTTCATGGCTTGACCAACTACCAGCTATTTTATATATTAGGGGCGTTAAAGTGCTAGAGTTTAAAAAAACATTTTGTAGCGAAAAATCAGAAACAATAAAAGCATAGACTAGTGTACAGAAAGCAAGCAGGGTGCATAGGATAGCGGTGTAGAAAGTGAGTATGTCATTCCTGCGAAAGCGAGAATCTAGTTTTTTAATTGTCATCCCGCGGCTTGACTGCAGGATCCATTTAAAAATATTGTTAGGTTTTAAGTTGTTTTTCTGGATACCGTGGACAAGCCACGGTATGACACAAGACAAGCCGCTTAAGCACATAACAGCAATGAGGAAAAAATTACCGATTTCACTCACTGTCTGATATTTCCTCTATGGTAGGTAATATAATAATTCTTAGGCTATCGATTTTATTAGCGGTTTTCTTTAAAATTATTATTTTGAAGTTAAATAACTCAATTACTTCCCCTCGATTTGGAATTCTAGCAATTTTATGGATTATTAACCCTGCTATAGTATTTGCATCATCATCCGGTAAATTCCAATCAAGTTCTCTATTAACATCTCTGATAGTCGTAGTACCTTTTATAACATATTCAGTATCAGATTTTTTAATAATTTCATCACTATGCCTATCATGTTCATCGGTAATAGGTCCAACTATTTCCTCTATAACATCTTCAAGAGTAATGATGCCTTGCAAATCCCCATATTCATCGACAACGCAAGCAAAATGGTTATTACGCTCTCTGAAAGCATTTAGCTGATCTACAACTAATGCATTTTCGGGAATAAACCATGGAGGAGTCAGAAGCTCATTAATATTAATCTTCTTTTGATCGTTATTATGCTCATAAAGTGATTTTAGCAAATCTTTTAAGTTCAAAATACCGATTATATTATCTCGATTATCTTTCCATAAAGGTATACGAGTATGAGAGCTGGATAATAAGGTTTTAATTATTACCTCGCTAGGTAGATCAATATTAATAGCTATAATATTACTCCTATGAGTCATAATTTCCGATACCGTCATATTACGTATATCTAAAATTCCGCCAAGCATATTACGATCGGTTTTATATACGCCGCCCTCTTGATGGTAATGTTCAATTACGCCTCTAACTTCTTCGGTACCGGATATTTGAGGATTTAAATTAATACGGAATATAAAGCAGAATATTCTTGTAATGTAATCAAGAGCAATATTAATAGGCTTAAAAAGCTTTAGAAAAATTACAATTGTTGAAGCCATTTTAAGGGCTAATTGCTCAGCTTTGGCAACAGCTATGGCTTTAGGTACTACTTCAGCAAAAACAATAATTATAAAAGCCATGACGGCAGAAGCAACCAAAGGACCATTATCACCAAGAAAGCTGATAAATAAAGTAGTCGCAATAGTAGTACAAACAGTGTTGATTAAACTATTACCGATTAGCAAAGTTCCAATTACTTTCTCTTTTTTCTTCAAAACCTGTAAAACAGTCTTAGCACGTTTGTCGCCAGCAACCTTAAGTTTATGAATCTTCCCAGGGGAAGAAGCAGTAATAGCAGTTTCGGTAGCAGCAAATAATGCAGATAAGGCGATCATTATTATAATAATGATCACAAATATAGTGGTCATTTGATGTTAAATTATAAAATTAACTATATATACTCGTTTAATTTGAAAAATTGGCTTCATTGCTTCTCGCTTTTGATCCTCACGTATTAAGTATACGCAGCTAGTCAAAAGACTCCAAGACGCCTTGCTCTTTTCCAAATTAAACTTCGTCTACTACTCTTCATTTATTAGTAGTATATAATTAATTATATTATGAATTAAGCATTTCTACTAGTTCTTTTTCAAATTAAAAATCATATATCAACTAGCGAATCAAAATAATTTTACAATTTAAATTTAGCTTAGCCCAAGCTTTATCTGCTGTGTAGATAGGATAATCCTTTAATAACGCTAAAGTAAGGCAAGCTCTATCACCAAGAAATAAGCCTAATCGTTTAGTATCACTTATTAGTTCACCACTTAAAAAAGCTTGTTCTTCGTCGAAGGGTAAAATATTCGGAATAAGGTTTTGTATAAGTTGATATATTTGCTATTTTGTTAAATTTTTTCTTCCAATTAAAATATGGTGAAATTTCAAAAGCTAGTGATACTTTTTAATTAGCGTCCATATGTACGAATATTACTTGTTTTTTGGCTAGCAACAAGATCTTGAAATTTACTAGGTTGTTTATTCATTAACATATCTGCATGTTGATTTCGAAGTTCTTGTCCTTTATTTGCGGCTTCTGCAGTTGTAAGAATTGGTTTATTATTAGCCAATTTAATCTCTTTTGGGTATATTCCCCGCCGCTTGCGGCGTAATATGGCGGAATGAGCAAATATATACATAAAAGTCATAATGTTACGGTACTGCTGTATCACATGGTATTTCCAGCAAAATATCGCCGAGCAGTGTTTGACGTATCAGTTGATCAAGTATTACGAGAAATATGTTTAGAGATAGAAAAGAGATATCAAATAAAATTTTTAGAAATAGGGGTTGATGAAGATCATGTCCATTTTTTGGTACAATCTGTACCAACCTATAGCGTAACAAAAATAGTAACAACAATTAAAAGTGTTACAGCTCGTCAAATATTTAGACAGTGTCCACAGGTAAAGAAACAATTATGGGGTGGAGAATTTTGGACTGATGGATATTTTACGAGTACGGTAGGTAAGCATGGAAATGAGAATATGATAGGAAAATACGTAAAAAACCAAGGCAAGGAATATCAGAAACTGCATGAGGATCATCAGCTAGCTTTCTTCTAAAATACCCCGCTGCTTGCGGCGGGGATTACTTTTATTAGCACTGTCACATATGAAAACTCCGCAATCATATTTATTTCGCTGTTGTCGAGTTTTTAGGTCATCTATTTTTGCATTAGGACAAAACTTACGCTATGAGTAAAAAAGTGATAAATTATTGTAAAAATAATTAAACATGTCAAAGAGGATAAAGTTGCAAGCAATACCAATTAATAGGACAGATTATTGTCAATTTTTAATAGTTAGCCAAAAGAATTATAGTTTAACCTACTACGCTGAACATGCAAAGAAATGTAGTCATGATGTTATTAATAGATTTTTAAGGAATGAAAAATATACACCTTCTTTGTTATGTGTCATTGTCAATTAAAAAGGGACCAGTAAATTGCACGAAAAAGGAACCACTATATTTAAAAATTTTTATGCCATATTACCTCCAGATTTATAGTTATTAATACGATAACTTTTACCTTTTATGTTTAGTATATGAGCATGATGTACCACTCGATCAATAATTGCATGAGTTAATACTTCATCAGCAAATATTTCATTCCATTTTTCAAAATCCTTGTTTGTGGTAATAATGGTAGATTTATTTTCATATCGTTTAGCAATAATATTAAAAAAGTCTTCTACTGAATGTTTTGGCAATTGCTTAAACCCGAGCTCATCAAGAATTAATAAATCAAACGATAGGAGTAATTTAACCTTTTTGTGATAACTATTATCTGCTCTTGCAATATGTAAATTATAAAGCATATCCGATACCGTAGTAAAATATACAGAGTATTCTCGTGTTAAAGCTTTTAATGCTAGCCCAATGGCAAGATGAGTTTTCCCAGTTCCTGAATCACCTATGAATATTACATTTCCCTTAGTATTAATATAATCACAAGTTGATAAATCACTTATTACTTTGGCATCAACACTTGGTTGGAAATTAAAATCAAAGTCTTCTAAATTTTTAGTTACCGGCAATTTAGCAGCACTTTTACGGCGACGGTAATTATTATCCTTACGGTTAGATTTTTCATCTTCACATAATAGTGATAGAAATTCTTTAAATCCTAGTTTATTATTTTGAGCATAAATAATCCTTTCATTTAAACTATTGACTATACCTGATAATCTAAAGCTTCGTAGGTCATTAAATAAGTTCTGCATTATTACCTCCAAACTCTGGTAATGGTAAGTTTACTGCATTACTATTTAAAATATTCTTAATTTTAGAGTAAGAACTTATACCATAATGTAGTGCTCTATGACAGGCTTTATCTATTAAGTCATCATTGTAAACCTTACGTAAAGAAATGATACCTCGTGCACAACGTTGCCAATCATTCACTCTTGTTTGTTGTAATGATTCTAATAATAAACTGCAATTATTCCCTATCTGCTGCATTTGTTGTTGATAATGTTCACTATATTCTATAAAACCTGGGCATAGACGTTTGTATTTAGCATAATGAGACGGATTAGTGGTAAATATCCCCTTGCCCTCTGTTCTAACGTGTCTTGCTATTAAATCATTTTGTATAGAAAATATTTGAACAAGTTTTGGGGACAATTGTACCATTACCTCACTGTATATATATTTTGCTGGTACAGAGTAATAATTATTATCTATGGTAATATGACAATCTTTTGCTACTTTTCGATTATGCCAAGATGACAAATCAAAAGTTTCTAATGGTAAAGGAATCAAACTACTTCTTTCCTCTTGCTCAAACAGTTCTCTAGGTATTCTCTTAGTAGTACCATGTATTCGGCTATTGGCCTTATTTAACCAATTTGCAAGACCATTTGTTAATTCTTCATATCTATCAAATTTACGACCAGCAAAAAAATTATTTTTAACGTATTTTATTCCCGACTCAACTTTGCCTTTTTCTTGCGGTTGATACACTCGACAAGGAGAAAGTAAAATTCCATAATGATCGGCTAAGCACTTATATTCCTTCTGATATACTGGCTCATAAAAATTGGCATCTACTACTCCAGCTTTAAGATTATCAAGTTTTATTACTTTTGGACTACCAGCAAAATAATTAAATGCATTGATATGACATTGAATCCATGTTTGACAACTTTGATCAAACACTACTTCATAATAATCAAGGCGACTATAGCTTAAACGCATATTAAATACATATGCTTTAACTCTACGCCCTTTAGAATTATACTGTAAGCCTATGTCACCAAAATCTACTTGTGCTTCCTCTCCTGCTAAAGTATGAAAACGAATGCAACTGTTATCCTTAATTTTATATTTTTTGATATAACGGGTCAAAGAAGTATAACTGCTTGTATAACCTTGATTTTTTAACTCCTCAAAAATTCTTATGTAACTCAGATTTTTTTCTAATAACTCAATTATTTTTTCGTGCCAAAAATCCAAAACTGAAGATCGTTCATAGATTGCTGGGGATTCTGTACCAGCCTCTACATAGCGGTTTATTATTTTTCGTACTGTTTTGCGGTCTGTTCTTGTTAGTTTGGCAATATTCCTTTGACTATTGCCTTGTTTATAAAGGGTGATAATTGTTGTATACATATTTATTCTTATCATTGTATCACTAGATATTTACTTGCTTAATTATCTAGTGAATATTGCACATTAACCTTATTAGGTCACACCAACTTCTCTGGTCCCTTTTTCGTGCAATTTACTGGTCCCTTTTATTTTAGCAATGACATTCAGGGAAATACAGGCTGACCATCCCTCTTTTTCTTAAACTATCGTTATATTGTGACCAATTGGTTATTTTATATCTCGGCTTATCTATTTTTCTTGGCAAACCTGTTTTTGTTCTTTCTTTGTATGGCATTTTTAATTTATAACTTATCTATTCCAGAATATTATATGGTATTCTCTACATACTACCCTTCCTTTTTTATTACCCTTCCGAACAAAGCCTGAAAAAACATAAAAACCAAATGTACCTAATAAAAATCTTCATAGCCTTAGCTGTAATCACTGGCATAATATATCTATATTTATTTTACTCTTCGTTTGAACCATCTCAGATTTATATTAACAAAACTTACGCTATGTTTGATATAATGCCCATGAATTAAGGGATATTATGAAGTGCTTCACTATAAAACATTGCTGTGTAATAAGAGTTTTTAGCATATTTGCTATAACATAGCGTAAGTTTTGTTAATACAAAAGTTAGCGATAAAAATAATTCTCAAGCCATCAAATTCGCTCTTAAGGATCAAAAAGGAAAAGCTTTTAGTAGTAAAGATTTAAGAGGACATTTAAGCCTAATTTACTTTGGCGTTACTTACTCGTTAGATGATGAGAATGCATTAAAAAAATAGAGGATATTATAAAGATTTTACAAAAAGAACATATAGTAGTACAGACAGTATTTATTACTCTAGATCCAATAAATGATACAAGCGAAGTACTTAAAAAATATCTTGAAAATATAGATAATAATTTCATAGGTTTAACCGGTACAATAGATGATATTACGCAGGTTGCTAATGAATTCAAAGTATTTTATGAGCCAAAAACATTTGATACAGAAACCGATAAATATGAACTAAAACACTCTAATTTTATATATTTAATTAGTAGCGATGGAAAGTTTCTCAAACATTATTGCTTAGGCTTACCTAAGAATGATAGATAAAGGTTTTCGTCATTGCGATGAGGCGTTGCCTGCATGGATTAACTTTTGTCATCCCGTGGACAAGCAACTAGATGACACCTAAACTCATAACCCCACCAAGCTTTTTGTAAAATCGTGTCGGTTAAATATTTTCAAATCTTCTATCTGTTCGCCTATACCAATAAAATATATCGGTAAATTAAATTTCTGCACCACCCCAACAATCACGCCAGCTTTAGCACTTCCGTCAAGCTTGGTTACAATAAGACCGGTTAAATTAGTAGCATCGTTAAAATGCTCCACTTGGTTATAAGTATTTTGTCCAGTAATAGCATCTATCACTAAAACGCTATGAGTAGGGAGGTCCTCGTCTACTTTCTTGATAACTTTCACAATCTTAGTAAGCTCATCCATCAAGTTCTTTTTATTGTGAAGTCTGCCTGCCGTATCGATAAAAAGTACATCAATATTTTGCTTAATTGACTCTTCCATCGCTCTATAAGCAACGCTTGCGGGATCTGCTGCCTCTTCGCCGGTAATAAGCAAAGCTTTTGCTCTGGTCACCCAACTATCTAACTGATTTACGGCGGCGGCTCTGAACGTATCGCATGCGGCAACTGCTACTTTTTTATCCTGCATTCCATACATTGCAGCAAGCTTACCGATAGTTGTTGTTTTACCTGCACCATTAACACCGCATACTAAAACCACGTTTAATTTATTCTCATTTAAAGTAAAAGGAATTTCTGATTTTAATAATTGTTGTTCAATAAGATTTGCAAGAGTTTCTTTTATTTCGGTAGTTTCAACTTCTTTATCAAATTTGAGCGATTTAAACTCTTCGATAATTTTAGTTGCTACCAAACTCCCCATATCAGTCGAAATTAATAGCTCTTCCAATTCCTCTAATGTTTCTGCATCTAGTTTTTTCTTATAAAATATCTTATCAATACCGGCTGATATTTTACCTGAGGTCTTAGATAAACCTTGCTTTAATTTGCTAAATATTGAAATCATTTTTTGTTTATTAGTATTATGTCATACTGTGTGTTCATGATTATTATATCGTATTCTCGTGTGTTGGATTATTGCCTAACGTATCTAAGCAATACGGCTTTATATTTTCTTCAGGCACAATAGGTGGAGGCATACAACCCTTTGGTAGAGGTACAATATAACTCCATTCATCTGATTCTGACTCACAAGCAAGAGCGGTATTGGTTTCTAGAATCTTTACTTCTATACCTGCACTCCTAGAGCTACCAATTGATGGAGTGTAGCAATTTAGACCTCTTGTATTTACGTCACTATCAATATTACTTAGAGAACTATATTCGCTTACAGATACGATATTATTAGGATATATCGAGGGAGAAGGTTCACTGATGTTATTGTTTAATGCCGCTATGATGTTATCAACAACTAATAAGGCACTGTTACTCTCAGTAACATTTAATGGAATGTATACATTAGTTAAAGGATCATATCCACCGGCATTGGACCCTTTTTGAATTATAGGTATGTCATTTGGAATAAACGGACTTACTACATTCATAATTGGTAACATTTGCATCTCTCTTTTTATTTGCTAATCCTTGCTGTACAAATCCTTTCAGTGATTTCTTTTAATTTTTCTATTCGCTCAATAAGATAAAGCAGCTGTTCTTTCGTAATCTTATAATTTTTATTATATCGTGCATCAACATAAGCTTTTTTTAATAACTCAAAACATTCTTTTTGTTCAGGCGTTGCTATAGGAAAACTTGTAATAACTCACTATCATAATTTTTCGCCATGCCGCCTAATTCTTCTATATCATGCAACTTAGGTTTATAATTAGAAAAAACTAATAAAATTGCACTGTATAAACTTTCGGGAGCTTGATGAAGCAAAAAAACACTGATATTAAAAATTTCTTCTTCCAAAACATTTTTAGAAGTTTTTAAAAAATATTTACCACTCTTAAACCACTCTTCAAAATAATCTTGAGCTATTTCTTTTATCTCACTCCAAGGTAAATCTTTAGCCTCGCTTAAAATATACTCACCACTATCGTATAAAAGTATCCCTTCTTTTTTAAAATCGGTATAGAAATAACGTCCTTTTTCTAATTGTCTATTTATTTCTTCTATTGACTCAAGAATTATAGATATACGTGAATCATAAGGAATAATTTGATCTTTTATTACACCTTTTCTTTTTAATTTTGTATATATTCTATCTTTTAGGTTTAAAGTAGCATGACCTTTATACTTACTTTTTTAAAGATTATTAAAATATCCGTATCGCTATGATATCCGTTAGGTAGATCACGCACCCAGTCGCCTCGTGCAAAAGAGCCGTACAGGATAATCATGGCAATTTTATCTTGAGCAAGCTCTAAAATTTGCTGCACTATAAAATCAAGCCTACCCCTAATATGTAAAGAGCGTTCAGGTAATGCAGTTTTCATTTAATACCTATCCTTATCATCATACACCCCCCAAAGATCCTTTTTAGAAACCCAGCCAGTGTAATTTTTGCAGGTAATTTGGCAAAATTGTTCTTTGCATTTTTTTAAAGTGCAGCGAACTTTAGGCATTAATTTTGCTATTACTCTACTCTCTATATTTGCATATTTAAGTAATTTGATCTCTTGATCAGCAATAATAATTACTGATCTTCTACCTGATAAGACGCTTGAATGTATCCAACCACTTTCGCCATGAATATCACGCACTTGTCGCCACTGTTCATATTCGGCAATTATTTCTACTGGTTCACCTTTTTTAACAAAAACCCACTCTATTGCTGCTTTAGTTGTCGGACCACTTCGTGCATTAACTTCATTAGATTTTATTGAAACAAATCTTGGAATGGGTAACTTTTTATTATCGGCGTTAATTGTAGTTGATAGTATTATTGCAATTAAAGCAATGAGAATCTTAATCATTATACTCTACTTCTGATAAACTATCCTCTTTTTTTGCTACTATATAATTACCAAGCCTAAATTGTACTTTTATTCTATTAATTTCTTGCTCACTAATACCTATGAATTTTAAAACAGTACCACCAATTTGAAGACCTGTTTCATAACTTTCAGGGATAATAGTTGTTGCCCCTAAATCATAGAACTCTCTAGAATTTTTAAGGCTTTTTAACTTCACGATAACTTGCATATCAGGATAGTTAGCGGTAATTGTTTTAAGCGATTTCTTTATAGTTACTTGATTATTCATAGTAAGTATGATAGCAAGAGCCCTATCTGTACCAAGGGCTTTTAGAGTATCTGCCTGTGATACATCACCTTTAAAAACTGGAAAACCATCTGTTAACCCTCCCTTAACTCTATCTTCGTCTAAATCTAATATTACATAACTTGTCCCTTCCGCTTCTAGAACCCTTGCGACCATTTTACCAATATTACCAAGTCCCGCAATGATAATATGATTTGTTAAATCTCTTGCACCAAGCTCTATAATTTGGGTTGGGGTTTTGCCAAGACCTTTATCGACTTTTTCAGCAATTTTTCGTCCTAATGCTGCAAGCAGCGGGGTAAGTGCCATAGTAAATGTAACAACAAGCAATAGTATGTTAGCACTACTTTCTTCTAAAACACCACTTTCTTTACCTAAGCTAAATAATATGAAAGTGAATTCCCCGCCCTGCGATAATAAAAGCCCTGAATAAAAAGCAACACCTTTATTAAACCCAAATAAAATACAAAAAGCTGTTATTATCAAGGTTTTAATACCTATTAAAGCAATAGATAAAGTAAGGATATGAGATAGTTTTTCATACATTTCAAGTGCGTCGATATTCATACCTACAGTCATGAAGAATAGCCCTAAGAATAAACTTTTGAAAGGGTAAATGCTTTCTTCTGCTTGTAGTCTAAATTCAGTTTCAGCAACTAATACTCCAGCAACGAATGCTCCAAGTGCTAGCGATAAGCCAAAAGTTTCAGTAGCCCAAGCAGCAGAAAGCACTATTAACAAAGTCATTGAAATAGGTAACTCATTAGTACTATTACTTTCGGAAGATATGAATGAAAATATTGGACGAAGTAAAACACGACCAGCAACAAATATAGTGAGCAAAGCAGCAATGGCTTTTAAAAACGCAATACCAAGTGCTGTCGCAAGAGAAGCCTGACTATTACCGCTAAGCAGTGGCACTATTACAAGTAATGGTACTACAGCCAAATCTTGGAGCAGCAGAATTGCTAAAGAAATTCTACCGATTTGTGTTGATTGGCTACGATTTTCCTCAATGACCTGCATAACAAGGGCTGTAGATGAAAGTGCAAGTCCGCCTCCAGTAATGATAGCAGCACTACTATTGCCGTCTATAAGCACCATCGCACCGGCAATTACTATGGCGGTTGTTAGAACTTGTAAAGTACCAAGCCCAAAAACGTATCGCCTCATAGCTTTTAATCGCTCGAAAGATAGCTCAAGCCCTATCGCAAATAATAGAAATACTACACCAAGTTCGCCAAGTAACTTAGTCTGGTCATAAGTTACAATTTTTAGACCATGATCACCAATTGCAGCCCCAGCAATCAAATAGCCAAGTACTGGGCTTAACTTAAAACGCTTAAGTACAGATACGATAAAGACTGCGGTACCAAGTAAAATTATAACATTAATAAGTATGTGATCGTTCATTTAAAAATATTTATTTTTTCCAAATTTCTTCAAGTTTAAAATGTGTTCTTGCTTCAGGATAAAAGATATTAACCAAAATAGTACCTGCGTCTATTAGTACCCACTCTGATTTACCAAGCCCTTCTATATTAGTGCTTATACCGGCTTTATTTTTTAACTCTAATGCCACATATTCAGCTATTGCTCCAACATTCTTAGTTGACCTACCGTTAGCAAATATAATATAATCAGCTATCTTATTTTTACCACTCAAGTCAATTACATCGATATCTTCTGCTTTCTTTTCATTTAGACATTCTAAAATAAATAATTTTAGTTCTTCGCTTTCTTTTTTCATATTACTGTAATATATTATTTTAGTATTAATTATATTCGCAAGAATCATTATTATCAATAGAACTCTATAGATAATATATTAATTAATAACGTATATATTATATATTAATTAATAAAATAATGGCAATATCTGCAGAAGAATTAGAAAAAATACTCAAAAAATCTTTTCCAAATGGTGTAATTAAAATTACCGATTTAGTAGGTGATCAAGACCATTATGCATTAGAATTATCAGATATACAGTTTAAAGGACTTACTTTAATTAATCAACATAAACTAGTAAAAAATGCTCTATCTGAGGTATTAAATAAAAAACTTCATGCAATTACGATAAAAACCATTGTAATTTAGTAATAAGTCAAGTCAGATAAATTTACCTAACTTTCTACGTTAATTGCTCTAATTCTTGTTTTATTTCTTTAACTATTAAATGATGAGACCCAGATTTATCATCTATAATGTTAAGGATTTTTAATAATTGTTTTTTATCTGTCAATCTTAGATTTTTTTTAAATTTCAAGGCATTCTTGATCATTTATAATTTCATAAATTATTGCCTTAAAACATTCAAGATTGTAACATAAATCTTTTACTTACTTAGAATAGTTGTTACATACATATCATTAGGATAAGCTTCTATATCATAAATTAAGTGTAGAAGTCAAGATTTGATCTTACAGACACTATAAATTTTGCACCTGATTGTCAGTTAAGTTTTGACTGTCAGATATATAATCAAGATACAAGATTTCATTATTCTTTTCAACAGCTAATTTCTTACTATCCTTAAAAGTTTGCATAGGAGTTTTTCCATAACAATATTTACCAGAATGAGGTCTTTCATTATTGAAATACTCTAGCCAGATATCAAGATCTAATTGTAGGTCATCAAGATCTGTATAAATCTTTTTCCGCATTGCTGTATCAAAGAATTCTTGTTTCATAGTTTTATTAAAACGCTCACACATGCCGTTTGTTTGTGAAGAATATGCTTTAGTAGTAGTATGCTCTATACCTTCGATACTTAGAAATAATTCAAAAGCATGATGCTCTATATTCCCCTTATATTCTGACCGGCTTTGTTCGGAAGGGTAATAAAAAAGGAAGGGTAGTATGTAGAGAATACCATATAATATTCTGGAATAGATAAGTTATAAATTAAAAATGCCATACAAAGAAAGAACAAAAACAGGTTTGCCAAGAAAAATAGATAAGCCGAGATATAACAAAACTTACGCTATGTTTGGTTCTAAATATCGTAAAGATGGAGAACGCAGCTGTTGTTGCATATAGTCATCTAAAAGCCCTAACTTTATTTGGTAAACCGTTTTACCGATTGTATTTGCAGTCCTTTTGAGAAATGCCCAAACTAAAAATGCCCAACTAATATGATTACGTTGAATACGCTGTTTCCTGCATTGACAACGTTCTATCCCAGTAAGTTGCTTAATTTCTCTGTGCATGCTCTCAATTACCCATCGAAAGCCACACTCATCTTGTGCAGCTTTAGAAGATTTGTGAGTTTTGTTATTGGTAACAACATACTCAACTCTGTTGGTAGAAACAGTAAATTTAAACAAATTAACATGCTTATTTTTAGCAAAGCCCTTTATATGAATCTCTACTCCATGCCTGATCTCTTCATCTGAAAATGTCAACTCTTTTACAGCTTTATAAGGTTTAGAATCGTGTGTTTTACTAACGTTTCTATTGGCTTTAATAGGGGCATAATAATATTTCCCCAGAGAGTCAACATGTTGCATAATTTTGTGTGTAGAATACCATGTGTCAAAAAGTACTGTTTGAAAAGGAATCTTCTTGCTATAAACAGCATTATTTAACATGTTTAATAGGTGTTCTAGTTTTGTTGCTCCATCATGATCAGGTGCAAAAATTCGATAATCTATTACCCAAAACTTATTAATATCAGGGTTATAATATACCAGACTCACTACTCCTATACCTTTAGTAACTCTACCTGTAGCTCCACTGTACTGCGATCTTGCAATTTCTATTTGCTTCGTATTCCTTTTATTTGAAACCGTATCATCAAATATTGTATATCCATTAGATGAAAAAATAACATCATTCTTGATGTGTTCCCATAACAAAGAAGGTGTATATTTTTCATTCCTTAAAAATCTATTAATAACATCATGACTACATTTCTTTGCATGTTCAACGTAGTAGGTTAAACTATAATTCTTTTGGCTAACTATTAAAAATTGACAATAATCTGTCCTATTAATTGGTATTGCTTGCAACTTTATCCTCTTTGACATGTTTAATTATTTTTACAATAATTTATCACTTTTTTACTCATAGCGTAAGTTTTGTACTTTAAAAAACTGATTAATGGGGAGTGATTAGTTCTGCCCGCATGGATCGAGAGTCGTCTGAGCTATGCGAATGAAATGAGCGTGGCAATCCAGAAAAAATAATAAAAAATGCTATAAATTAGCATTTTTCATACTTCCTTACTTCGTAATTTCCTCGCAATGACGTTTTAAACGAAAATCACACTCCGTGTCGCTCAACAATTAGACCTTTTATCTCAGAAATAGCCTTAGCAGGATTTAGACCTTTCGGACAGGTTTTAGTACAATTCATGATCGTATGACATCTATAGAGCTTGAACAGATCTTCTAACGCCTCTAGACGCTCACCTGTATGATCATCCCGTGAGTCGGCAATCCATCTATATGCCTGAAGTAAAATTGCAGGACCTAAATATTTATCCCCATTCCACCAATAGCTAGGGCAAGAAGTAGAACAGCATGCACATAATATACATTCATATAATCCGTCAAACTTCTCTCGATCTTTAATCGACTGCAATCTTTCAGCGTTGGATGGAGCAGGACTATCGGTTTTAAGCCATGGCTCTATAGATTCATATTGTGCATAAAATTGCGACATATCAGGTACTAGATCTTTCACCACTTTCATATGAGGAAGTGGATAGATTTTAATATCGCCTGAAATTTCTTCTATAGGCTTAATACATGCTAAAGTATTTGTGCCATCAATATTCATTGCACAACTACCACAAATTCCCTCACGACAAGAACGTCTAAAAGTCATAGTAGAATCAATTTCGTTTTTGATTTTAATTAAAGCGTCCAAGACCATTGGACCGGTTTTGCTTAAATCTATTTCAAAACTATCAATAGTAGGATTCTCATCAAGCTCAGGATCATATCTATAAATTTTTATTTTTCTAAGATTAGATACATCACCTTTTGCTTTATGTTCCTTACCTTTTTTTACAACTGAATTTGGCGGTAACCTTAACTCTGCCATTTAAGTACTCTTTTAAAATTTAACGAAATAATTAGTTAATTCATAATCTTTCATACCATCAACAAAATCTTTAATCTTTAATTGAATGTTATTACCGGGGTGCTTAATTGAATCTTTAGGAATTGTTTTGCTTAAAGAACCATTACCACCTTTTCTCTGAATTACGATATAATTACCTATAATAATATTACCTTTATTTGTAAAAATACAAAACTTACGCTATGTTTGATATAATGCCCATGAATTAAGGGATATTATGAAGTGCTTCACTATAAAACATTGCTGTGTAATAAGAGTTTTTAGCATATTTGCTATAACATAGCGTAAGTTTTGAATAATATCATAATTTAAAGATTTGAGAATATCTTTCATTGCATATATACGCATTAAATTTTCTTCTCTCTGGTATAAAACTAACAACTCTCTAATCTTCATTTGAAAATGACCATTTAACTATTTCTTTAGCAATAGGCTGGAAAATTGATAATATTTTTTCTTGTTCTTCTAATGGAATTAGATTTGATTTAACATTTTTTGATTTATTGATTATTTGGTTCTGTAAATAATCTAGGCAATCTAAATTAAATACTTTACAAAAATTACTTATTGATGCTCTTGTAAGCTGATTATACGCAAATGCTTTTTTATACGCTTTAATACTTACATCTATATTATGACCACAACTAAAACCTATTTTAACATCAGATTTTTCTGCGTACATGCCGATTAATAGCGTGTAAAAAACTACCTTTTATTCCAAAAATATCTCTAACTTTATCAATTATGTCAGAATGATTAACAATACTATTCTTAAAAGCAGTTCAGCATCTTTGCCTATATATGCATTTCTATTACTCACTAATTGAGTCATAAATATTTGCTACTATTTGTGGAATTACTGCATTACCTAGTTGTCTATAGCCCTTTAAACCATCTGCAACATAATGATCTTTAGGAAAACCCATTAAAGATTTACATTCATTAATTGATAATCTTCTTACTCTACCATTTATATAATATAGACTTGTTCTAGCACCAACACCGCCCCCAAAAGCTGATAAAGTAATAGAATGACCGAAAGGACTATAAATCCTCTCACCTTGACCACCTTTATTAACTTGTCCTATTCTAATTGGTTTTAACTGCTTCTCAACAGAATTAGCATTTAAAACAATATCACTTCTATCAAATATATAAATTCTTATCAATATCTTTCTCTAAAATATCATTGAGAAAAACATTTTCATATGATTCTTTTGGTTTTATATATTTTAGATTATATTCACTACTAAAGTCTTTTCGTAAGCAAACAAAATAAACCCTTTTTCGAGCTTGCGGCACGCCAAATAGAGAAGCATTTAATATATGTCTATATACCTTATAACCAATTTCTTCTAATTTTTGATCTATGATTTTAATTACATTTCTGTTATCAATATTCAGAATGTTTTTTACATTCTCGAGCAATAATATATAAGGTTTATGATATTGTGCTATTCTTATTATTTCATAAAATAGTTTGCCGTTATTATCTTCTATACCACCTCTTTTACCTGAAATACTAAAAGATTGACAAGGGAAGCCAGCACATAAGATATCATGTTTAGGAATTTTATTTGCCGGTATCTCAGTAATGTCACCATGTGGTTTATCACCAAAATTTCTTTTATATGCCTCTTGTACATCCTTATCTATGTCAGATGAAAAAACACACTCAAGATTCTTGCTTTCAAGAGCCTTTCTAAAACCACCAATACCGCAAAATAAATCTATAAACTTATACATTTGAATTCCCAAAACTACATTTATTAGCTTTTATCTTCCTTTTTAGCTTTAATTGGTTTTGCTTTCTTAAGGTCTTTTTCTTCGGCTATTTTTATGGTAGATGATGCCGCACCAAAAGGAAAGTTATTTTCTTCTTCAGAGTCTAGCTGTCTGCTGCTAAGTAAATTTTTGATTTGCTGACCTGATAATGTTTCATATTCTATTAAGGCTTTAGCAAGTATATGAAGTTGATCTAGGTGCTTAGTTAAAATGTCTTTTGCTAAATCATAGCCGGTAGTAACAATTTTCTTTACTTCTTCATCTATTAACTCTGAAGTACTTTCCGATCTATCACTAGAACTATTTCTATTAGTATACATATCTTCACTAGCACTTCCGTGATATACAGGACCGACCTTATCGCTAAGCCCCCAATCGGTAACCATTGCCTTTGCCATTCTGGTTGCCATCTTTATATCTGATGATGCCCCTGAAGTTACCTTTTCTTTACCAAATATAATTTCTTCAGCTACTCTACCAGCCATGGCTACCGCAATATCTGCCTCCATCTTATCACGTGGCATTGAAAAACGATCATTTTCTGGTAATCTCATAACCATACCAAGAGCCCTACCACGTGGAATAATCGTAGCTTTATGAATAGGATCAGAAGCGGGACAGTATAAACCAACTAAAGCATGCCCTCCCTCATGATATGCAGTTAATTTTTTCTGCTCGTCAGACATAATCATTGAGCGACGCTCAACCCCCATCATGACCTTATCTTTTGCTTCTTCCAAATCATGCATTTCTACTTCTTTTTTATTACGCCTTGCAGCAATAAGAGCAGCTTCATTAACTAAATTAGCAAGTTCAGCACCAGAAAATCCTGGTGTTCCTCTGGCAATAATTCTTGGTACGATTTTAGTGCTGTATTTTACTTTCTTTAAATGCACTTGTAGTATTTTTTCTCGTCCATCAATATCAGGATTTGAGACAGTAATTTGCCTATCGAACCTACCTGGTCTTAATAAAGCGTTATCAAGTACGTCAGGGCGGTTGGTAGCTGCAATAATCACAACTCCTTCGTTTGCTTCAAACCCGTCCATCTCAACTAACATCTGATTCAGGGTTTGCTCACGCTCATCATTGCCGCCGCCCATACCAATACCTCTATGGCGACCTACAGCATCGATCTCATCAATAAAGATAATACAAGGGGCATTACGCTTGCCCTGCTCAAACATATCACGCACACGGCTAGCACCAACGCCTACAAACATCTCAACGAAATCAGAACCAGAGATGCTAAAAAATGGTACGTTAGCCTCGCCGGCAATTGCCTTAGCAAGTAGCGTCTTACCTGTTCCTGGTGGACCTATAAGCAAACAACCTTTCGGTATTTTACCGCCAAGCTTTTGGAACTTGCTAGGGTCTCTTAAAAAATCTACTATTTCGGTTAATTCGTCTTTTGCTTCGTCAATACCAGCTACATCTTTGAAAGTTATTTTTGGACCCTTATCCGACAAAAGTTTGGCTTTAGATTTACCAAACCCCATAGCTTTACCGCCGCCATGCATTTGTCGCATAAAGAAAACCCAAACACCGATTAATAAAAGCATCGGAAACCAAGAAATTAAGAAGCTTAAAAAGGTGTTCATTCTTGTTTCAGGCGGAACGACTTCTATATTAACGTCATTATTATTTAGACGATTTACTAAATCAGGATAATCAGGAGCGTAAGTACTAAAACTAGAACCATCATTTGAAGTTCCTTCTATTATTCTTCCTTGAATTTTAACCGAGTTAACAGTTTTCTCATCGACTTTTGTTAAAAATTCTGAGAAAGATATATTATTTTTACTGCTAAATAACCCGTCAGACTGAAAAACATTGAAAAGCAGTATTACAAAAACAAAAATTACTGCCCAAACTATAATATTTTTACCTTGATTATTCATTGATACAAAACCTAACAAAAATCATTAATTATAAACAAAAACATTTTTACCAGTTTAATTAACTGACTCAGTAAAAATGTGTAAAACGAGATGTAAAATCCGGAGCAAAAGAGACGTTAAAACTCTTTATGTCGTTATCATAGTACGATATATGTGGTATTGCTACAACTTTTTCAAGTATTTTAATAATAGGTAAGGTAAATAAAATCGCATTGTGGTTTCCACAAGATAGGTTTTTTAAAACTTCTAGATCTAGTTCTTTCTTGATTATTTTATAATCTTCTAGCGATAAATATGTTGCTACACAATTTTCTATGTCATGATTTTTTGTAATACGGAAACGATTATCCCAAACAACCTGCTTATCTAATAATAACTTACTTTCTGGTAGCTTTTTACCAAACTCCCGATATATTAATAATTCATTTTGCATACGCTTAATTACGCAACCATGCAAAGTATTTTTAAAATCCAAACTTTGCGTAATTAATTTTAAAATAGGCTCTACCGAATAGAAACGAGCCGAGCGTTGCTGTCCGCTAATTATTATCAATAAAAAGTTAATTAGCTGCACTCGTACTTCTTGTGAAAATCCGCTAAATTTAATTAAATCAAGAAAAGCAAAGCCATATTCAGATATCTTTACCGATACGGCTATTGCGGATATTAATTCCGGTTTAAACTTATTTTCTACTAATTCATTAACTTTAATCTGCTCAGTAATTATATCATCTTTAATATAATCTTCCTCTTTAGCTAATTTCAGCCGAATAGTATTACGTCTATATTTAGTCGATAAATTTGATTGATCTTCAAACCATTTAATATTATTTGTAACTAAATAGTTTACTAATTCGCTTTTAGGAATATTAAACAGAGGTCTAATTATTTGCGTATTATTATGCCAGTTTACGCTGCTGCTGCTAAGTCCGAATACGCCGCTTTTACGCTCTAATCTAAGGCAAAAATTTTCTATATAATCATCTTCATGGTGAGCGGTTAATAGAACTAATATATCAAGCTTCTGGCACAATGAAGTCATTAAATCATAACGTCCTTTTCTTGCTCGCTCCTGTAAATTAGAAAAATTATTTTGATGATCGAAAAAAAGGCTATAAAACTTAAAACCTAAATCGTTAGCAGTATTTTGGATATACTCAATTTCCTGCTTTGATTGCTCTCTTAAATTATGGTCAACCGATAAAACAAACAGCTCTATATTATTTTTTTTAGCCCAGATACTTGCAAGGTAAAGCAGTGCTACGGAATCACTACCGCCAGAAACCGCAATAGCTATTTTAGATAAGCCAAAACCCCCTATTAAATTATTGATGTTGTGTTCAAATTTTTCGTATAGCATAAAATCACTTACTATATGGGATTGTTAACATGAGTATATACTTTTTGAACACCAAGAAAGGCTAGCAGAAGTAATAAAAGAAAACAACATATTTATTGGAATAGATTTGATGTAAATGTTTTTCAATTAAATTGTATTATTTGGCACTTTATAGCTTTTATATTATCAAAACTTACGCTATGTTTGGTTCTAAATATCGTAAAGATGGAGAACGCAGCTGTTGTTGCATATAGTCATCTAAAAGCCCTAACTTTATTTGGTAACCCGTTTTACCGATTGTATTTGCAGTCCTTTTGAGAAATGCCCAAACTAAAAATGCACAACTATATGCAACGACAGTTTTCTTTGCCGGTTATGGTGGTAGTGTATTGCTCATCCCAATCTCCTTGTTATCTATTGTATTACTTCAGTTTTAAATTGTTTGAATGTTGTCATCCCTCATTCTTATTAGGATTTAAATCATAATTAAGCATTATAAATAACTCATTTAGAGCATCTTTAGAAGAATAATTCTTATTGCCTTCGTAATGTGTTGTAGCAACTAATTCCTTTATCACTGCTCTTATTGATAACCATACAATTAAATTATCATGTTTTTGCCTATTATAATGTATTGATATCCTTTCAAATTCAGGATAATTAGCTATATCTTCTTCTTCAACATATGGCATGAACATTGCTAATGATTCATTCACCATTGCTTTATCTGGAGAGCTGGCTAATATTTCTTTTCCTACTGCATCATTTAGATTTATCACATGATTAATATGAAAATTCAAGTGAAAATGCAAGGACTAAGTAGAACAAAACCTATAAATTTTCTGCCCAAATTTCATTGGGGGTTTTATAACCAAAAATCTTTCTTGGCATGTTATTTAAAATCTCAGCAACATTGTCAAGACCTCTTTGTGTAACGGTAGTAATATCTGTATTTTTAGGTAAAATTCTATGAATCATAGAATTCATTTTTTCCACTAATGCTTTTTGTCTAGGGCGGTATGGATCACAAAAGAAAGTTTGAAACCCAGATAGTCTATAGGCAACATGCCCCACAAACTCTTTGCCATTATCCATAGTAATAGTCTTTCTCACACTATTTGGAAGAGTTTTTATCTTTCTTAAAAAACCATTGGTAACTGTTGTAGCTCTCTTGGAGTTATTCAGCACTAAAATAATCTTTTGACTCTTTTTATCCACCAGTGCACCAATATTCATACTTTGATTACCTTTATGAAATGTAAGATCTGCCTCAAAATGCCCTACTTCTACCTTTTTCGTAGCTATTGCATCACGCTGATGTATTGAGATCCTTTGTGGTATAATGATCCTTTGACGCCTCTTCCCTCTTTCTTGCCTTTTATATCTTTTAGAAGGTAAATAGCTATATAACTTTAATTTAGCTGCTACTGCAGAAGTGTAAACAAATCTATATATACTTTCTGTACTGATACACAAAGCTGTATTTTTGTCTAGTTTTAACTTTCCGGCTATATAGCTTAATGCGATAAGGTAGTGACTTATAGTATGAGTTGGATTATACTAAATGAAAAACTTATGGCAAAGGCATATTCATACGATTTAAGAATACGAGTAATAAAAAGTTTAACAGATGGTAAAACAATAAAAGAGACTTCAGAGATATACTCTATTAGTAGGAAGACTATAATAGAGTGGAAAAAATTAAAGAAACAAACTGGGGATGTCAAAGCAAAAAGTGGTTATCATACAGGACATCGTAGAATAATAAGAGACATAGAGGGATTTAAAAAATTTATAGAATTAAATTTTGATAAAACCACCATGGAGCTAGCTAATAACTGGAGTCAAAAAGTATCTGCAAGTACGATATCAAGATTGCTTAATAAATTAGGTTATAGTTATAAAAAAAACTTTTCTTCATCCCAAAAGGGATATTGGTCTAAGGAATGAGTTTATATTGAAACTAAAAACTATAGATAAACAAGATTTAGTATTTATCGATGAGTCTGGGATAGAAGATAATAGCTGTAGAGAACACGGGTGGAGCATTATCGGTCAAAGATGTTATGGTGAAAAGGTCTATCAACATAAATCACGGATTAGTATGATTGCTGGGCTGTGTGTCAAAGATATTATTGCCCCAATAATATTTGATGGGACATGTAATAAGGACATTTTTGAAACTTATGTACAAGAGATATTGATCAAGGAATTAAAGGCTGGTCAGATAGTAGTAATGGATAATATTAATTTTCATAAAAGTACAAAAGTGAAAACGTTAATTGAATCTGTTGGTTGCAGTATTTTATTTTTACCAACTTACTCTCCTGACTTAAATCCTATTGAGCATTACTGGTTTAAAATCAAGAATGAAATAAGAAAAACTATTTCTAATTTTGAGCACTTTTTTGATGCTGTTTACTATGCTCTTAAAAATCACTACCTTATCGCATTAAGCTATAGCATCCGGCGACTATTTCTTGCGAATCATAGCATTTTTAATATAACAAAACTTACGCTATGAGTAAAAAAGTGATAAATTATTGTAAAAATAATTAAACATGTCAAAGAGGATAAAGTTGCAAGCAATACCAATTAATAGGACAGATTATTGTCAATTTTTAATAGTTAGCCAAAAGAATTATAGTTTAACCTACTACGCTGAACATGCAAAGAAATGTAGTCATGATGTTATTAATAGATTTTTAAGGAATGAAAAATATACACCTTCTTTGTTATGGGAACACATCAAGAATGATGTTATTTTTTCATCTAATGGATATACAATATTTGATGATACGGTTTTAAATAAAAGGAATACGAAGCAAATAGAAATTGCAAGATCGCAGTACAGTGGAGCTACAGGTAGAGTTACTAAAGGTATAGGAGTAGTGAGTCTGGTATATTATAACCCTGATATTAATAAGTTTTGGGTAATAGATTATCGAATTTTTGCACCTGATCATGATGGAGCAACAAAACTAGAACACCTATTAAACATGTTAAATAATGCTGTTTATAGCAAGAAGATTCCTTTTCAAACAGTACTTTTTGACACATGGTATTCTACACACAAAATTATGCAACATGTTGACTCTCTGGGGAAATATTATTATGCCCCTATTAAAGCCAATAGAAACGTTAGTAAAACACACGATTCTAAACCTTATAAAGCTGTAAAAGAGTTGACATTTTCAGATGAAGAGATCAGGCATGGAGTAGAGATTCATATAAAAGGCTTTGCTAAAAATAAGCATGTTAATTTGTTTAAATTTACTGTTTCTACCAACAGAGTTGAGTATGTTGTTACCAATAACAAAACTCACAAATCTTCTAAAGCTGCACAAGATGAGTGTGGCTTTCGATGGGTAATTGAGAGCATGCACAGAGAAATTAAGCAACTTACTGGGATAGAACGTTGTCAATGCAGGAAACAGCGTATTCAACGTAATCATATTAGTTGGGCATTTTTAGTTTGGGCATTTCTCAAAAGGACTGCAAATACAATCGGTAAAACGGTTTACCAAATAAAGTTAGGGCTTTTAGATGACTATATGCAACAACAGCTGCGTTCTCCATCTTTACGATATTTAGAACCAAACATAGCGTAAGTTTTGTAATTATTAAAGGAAATTATTTATGCATGGAAAAAAAAGTAATCCCCGCCGCAAGCAGCGGGGTATTTTAGAAGAAAGCTAGCTGATGATCCTCATGCAGTTTCTGATATTCCTTGCCTTGGTTTTTTACGTATTTTCCTATCATATTCTCATTTCCATGCTTACCTACCGTACTCGTAAAATATCCATCAGTCCAAAATTCTCCACCCCATAATTGTTTCTTTACCTGTGGACACTGTCTAAATATTTGACGAGCTGTAACACTTTTAATTGTTGTTACTATTTTTGTTACGCTATAGGTTGGTACAGATTGTACCAAAAAATGGACATGATCTTCATCAACCCCTATTTCTAAAAATTTTATTTGATATCTCTTTTCTATCTCTAAACATATTTCTCGTAATACTTGATCAACTGATACGTCAAACACTGCTCGGCGATATTTTGCTGGAAATACCATGTGAAGCAGTACCGTAACATTATGACTTTTATGTATATATTTGCTCATTCCGCCATATTACGCCGCAAGCGGCGGGGAATATACCCAAAAGAGATTAAATTTTGATAGTCATAACACAGATATTTTTAATTTAAATTTACAAGGTTTAATTACTCAATTAAAAAATATAAAAAAAAGTAGAATTTGCTAAAACTAGCAAAGCAAATAATAGTTATATTGATATTATAAGATATGTAATTGATCAAGCTATAACAGATAGCCACGACCCTGAAAATGAAGAAATAACAGCATTACTTCCTATCGCTATTAAAACAATTAAAAAGTTAGCTGACTCCCCTGAAGGAGTGAAAGAACTAAAACGTTTAGAGGCAACTGATTTAGATATCGCTTTTATTAAAGGTGATTTTGAAAGTGTAAAAAACCTGACCAGCAATAACATAGAAACAAAGGTTTATAATTTAGCAAACAAACTTAGATTCATGAAATTTGCTATTAATCAAGATAATTTTAAGTATAACTTAACTCTTAAAATTAATGAAAAAGATATACCTCTTCATGCATTATTTAGTAATATATTTACCGAAATTACTAGTATAGATAAAAATAACTTAGCTTTTATTATACAAGATGATGGGGGAAAAACTTGGAATTATAATAGTTGTAATTATGAATATAATAATTTACGCCCTTTATTTGATCAATTAATAACATATGGCACCGGTTCTAAATATCTTTTTTCAGACCAAATATCTGAAACACTTCAAAAAGAAGCAAAAAATATTAGAGACCAAAAACTAGATTTTGTTTTTGTAATGATTCATTCTCATGACTCAAAAGAAGAAGGAAAATTACAAAAAGTAATATCAGAATTTCCAGATGATTTAGCAAAGGAAACTGTATATCTTATTAGAAGTTGCTATTCAGGTCAATATCATAAAGCTTGGGAAGAAAGCAGCAAAAATGCTATTTTATTCACCACTGCTAGCGAAAACAAATCTTCTTTAGTTACAAGTTTTAATTGTGAAAAATTTAGCGAATTTTTTGCAAATCAACAAGTAGATACTAAAACACTTGTAGAATTTCTTTCTAATTATGATGGCTCTACGCCTCACATTAGTGGAAATTATAAAGGCAAGTTTATTCAGTATATGCCGGTAAAAGATTTTCATGAGCAATTAATCTCAAATAACCTTGAAGCCCCAATATTAGAAACCAACATAAATGATGATATTATGGGCTTAGGCGAAACTATATTTGATCACGTAGAATTATACTCATAATTTTATTTATAAGATATATAGTAACTTTTAAGTTACTATTATCTTATTTTATTACCATCTACCTAAAAGCGGATTTGTAATATTTTTAGCAAATTTTCTTTTTATGTAAACACCTATTAAAAATGTTAATATAGTGGTTGGAACATAGCGGATAATCGTTGGTAAATATTTGATCAAGGTTTTATTAGGAATTAAATCCGAAAATTGATCGCTTACGCTATCTACTAAACTTCTACTTTTATCCCTTAACATATTTATTGTACGATATCTATTTTTATATTTTAGATAACATCTGATAGCTTCAATAATAATAGAAATTATTATAGATGCTATACCAATATTCATAAGAGAACAAAATTTTACCGCATCCGCAACATAAAGATAATTAGCAGCAATTATTAAAGCTAAACCTAGAACATTAAAAAAATACACAAACGGCTTGCCGTAAGATTTTTTTTCCTGCTCCATGCTACCTTTTAATAACTCAAATATTAGAGATTTTAACATTGAACTACCTATTTCATAAGAATAGCGAGTAATACACCTGCACCAAAAGCATAGGCGAGATTCCGCAAAGGGTGGTCACGTGTCGACTCACATAAATCAGCTACATTAGCTTTACCTTTTTCTATTCCTTTATGTTTGTAATGATCCATAACAGATGATAAATTATCTAGCTGCTCGTCTAGGATGTCGCCAGATTTACCTTTTAAATTATGTAACCTTGAAACTAGGCTCTCTATATCTTTTTTGATTCCTTCGATATCTTCTTTAGCAGAACCAACTTTTAAGTCTTTCATAATTTACTCCTTTATTAATTTATGTTTTATTAAGCAAATTATTTTGCTTATAGTTAGATAATACACCTCTAAAATCATCTTTACAATAGCTTAATTACATTATTTTTATTTAACCAAATTGCTTTTTCCATTCTTTTTTCATAGCTTTATATTTCTCATTTTCTTCCGCTTCTTGCCATTTTTTAAAAAATATTTCAGCACTTATGGCTTTTTCAGGATCCCCTGTTCCTTTCTCTAACTGCTCATAATCATGCTCAGCATCGTATTTTTTACCCCCCTTATAATTAGTGTAACGTCTGCTTCTGGTAAAACCCATTTGTAAATATTTACGAGCCATATCTGCCCCAACAAAATCATTATCATTTAAATACTCCAAAAACATATCATATATTTTTTCACTACTTTCTTTAGCAACTCCAGGGGTTTTAAATTTCCAGAAAGGTAATATTTCATTTTTATAAGGCTAACAAATAAGCACCCCTTGCTCACCTTTTCCTACTCTATATTTTTCAGGCTATTTGCTATAATCAATATCGTTTTTCCATTCATAATTTTTGTTATCAAAATTTAGATAGCTTGGCTTTTGCATAAATTATCTTTATTATTTTAGTTAATAATTCTAGTTTTGGTTTAAATGTTAGCAGATAACATATAGCATAAATCATTAAGATACTGACAATTTAATAGTATTAAAAACAGCATCATAAAATGTTTCAAAATCTTCTACAACTTTCCTAATTTCATTTTTTATCTTAAACCAGTAATGCTCTATAGGATTTAAATCAGGAGAGTAAGTTGGTAAATACAATATGGTACAACCAACGGATTCAATGAACTCTTTAACTTTAGAATTTTTATGAAAATTAATGTTATCCATAATAACGGTTTGCCCAGGTTGTAATTCTGTAATTAATACATCCCTAATATAAGTTTTAAAGACCTCTGTATTACAATTACCTTCAAATATTACAGGAGCAATAAGATTACCATTACAAAGACCAGCTATCATACTTATTCTAAATTTATGTTGATACACCTTTTCTCCATAACACCTTTGTCCTATAATGCTCCATCCATACTCTTTGCAAGCATTATCCTCTATTCCAGATTCATCAAGATATACTAATTTGTCTTTTGTGATGGTTTGTATCTTTGCTATAAATTCATTTCTTAATTTAATATCTCTTTTCAGATGAAAATGAGTTTTGTTTATAGCTATAGCCAAGTTTTCTGATTTGTCTTAAAATAGTTACAGATGCAATATTACCCCATTGCTTTGCTAACTCCTTTGATGTTTTATTCATATTAGCTTTAAAAAATTCTTTAAAAGATTCTGAATCTTTTATCTTATGACTATGTCCTTTCTGATAACCAGTTGCTGCTTCTAAAGTACCTTGCTTATCTTTTAATTTTTTCCATTTATATATAGTATCACGACTTACATTAAATAATTTACTTACCTTACTTATTCGTATCCCTGCTTCTACAGCTTTTATAACTCTTAGTCTTAGTTCTATTGCATATGCTCGTGCCATATCTCTTTACATGCTTGTTAATATTTGCTTACTATAACATGATACTCTCGCTCTGTCAGTACCTTAATGACTTATGCTATAAACTATGAAAGTAAGTTAATACACCAATTATTACAATACATCCCTACTCTACCAGGAATATATTTAATGTATAATTCTGATAAGGAAATTATTTATATAGGTAAAGCTAAAAATTTAAAAAAACGTTTAAACTATTATAGTAAAAATAATTTGCGTGGCAGAATAGCTAGAATGGTGCATCAAGTTTATTTAGTTGAATATAAAGTTACTACTTCAGAAAGCGAAGCATTTTTGATGGAGACGCAATTAATTAAGCAACATCAACCACGTTTTAATATATTACTTAGACGAGATAAATCAGCTAGCTATATAAAGCTACGATCAGATCATGATTTTCCTACGTTAGTAAAATGTTATCTAGATAATTCAACAGGAAATAAATTGTTTGGACCATTCACATCTGGACATCAAATAGACTTAATCATTGCAGAATTACAAAAAATTTTTAAGCTACGAACTTACAGCGATAGCGATTTTGCCCTTAGAAAGCGTCCATGTTTAGAATATGAAATTGGCAAATGCTTTGCTCCTTGCACAGGTAATATTTCTAAAGAAGATTATGCCGAGTTGATAGAGCAGATTAACGATTTTTTATCAAGCAATATAGAAAAATTACTAGGAAAATTAGCACTCAAAATGCAGGTTCTAAGCGATGATTCTCATTTTGAAAAAGCAGCTTTGATTAGAGATAGAATTAATCTCAAAACTTACGCTATGAGTAAAAAAGTGATAAATTATTGTAAAAATAATTAAACATGTCAAAGAGGATAAAGTTGCAAGCAATACCAATTAATAGGACAGATTATTGTCAATTTTTAATAGTTAGCCAAAAGAATTATAGTTTAACCTACTACGCTGAACATGCAAAGAAATGTAGTCATGATGTTATTAATAGATTTTTAAGGAATGAAAAATATACACCTTCTTTGTTATGGGAACACATCAAGAATGATGTTATTTTTTCATCTAATGGATATACAATATTTGATGATACGGTTTTAAATAAAAGGAATACGAAGCAAATAGAAATTGCAAGATCGCAGTACAGTGGAGCTACAGGTAGAGTTACTAAAGGTATAGGAGTAGTGAGTCTGGTATATTATAACCCTGATATTAATAAGTTTTGGGTAATAGATTATCGAATTTTTGCACCTGATCATGATGGAGCAACAAAACTAGAACACCTATTAAACATGTTAAATAATGCTGTTTATAGCAAGGATTCCTTTTCAAACAGTACTTTTTGACACATGGTATTCTACACACAAAATTATGCAACATGTTGACTCTCTGGGGAAATATTATTATGCCCCTATTAAAGCCAATAGAAACGTTAGTAAAACGCACGATTCTAAACCTTATAAAGCTGTAAAAGAGTTGACATTTTCAGATGAAGAGATCAGGCATGGAGTAGAGATTCATATAAAAGGCTTTGCTAAAAATAAGCATGTTAATTTGTTTAAATTTACTGTTTCTACCAACAGAGTTGAGTATGTTGTTACCAATAACAAAACTCAAAAATCTTCTAAAGCTGTACAAGATGAGTGTGGCTTTCGATGGGTAATTGAGAGCATGCACAGAGAAATTAAGCAACTTACTGGGATAGAACGTTGTCAATGCAGGAAACAGCGTATTCAACGTAATCATATTAGTTGTGCATTTTTAGTTTGGGCATTTCTCAAAAGGACTGCAAATACAATCGGTAAAACGGTTTACCAAATAAAGTTAGGGCTTTTAGATGACTATATGCAACAACAGCTGCGTTCTCCATCTTTACGATATTTAGAACCAAACATAGCGTAAGTTTTGATCTTATAAAATTATCTAAATTACGCATCGGAAAACAATATGAAGGGATAATAGATGCTGATGTGCTTATTATTACTGAAGAAAATGATAGATTTTATATTAAGGCTATACTCTACAGAGGAGGACAGAAATGGGGGGAGCAAAACTATTCCCCCATTTATAGCAGAACAAGTACTAAATTAGAAGTTTTAGAGTCTTTTATAGGTCAGTTTTATCAAACAAGAAAACCTACTAAAGAAATAATAATTAACGTACCGATATAAAATTCTGAATCAATTATTAGTTCTCTTAAAAAACTATATAATATAAAAACTAAATTTATAATTCCAAAAAGAGGAAGCAAAGCCCAGATATTGAGGGATTTACTTACTACCGAATGAAGAAACAATTTTGTTAATTAAAGATTCGATATTAATAGCCGATTGAGTATATTTTATTTCCTCATTAGGCGTTAAATCATCATTATCGTTTCCTGGTACGATTGCAATATATTTACCTCCAAGTAGACCACTAGTAACTACTTGAGCTTTTGAGTCTTTAGGTATTTTAACATTCTCATTGACATTTAAATATACAGTAGCAAAATAGCTGGTTGGATCTAAAAAAATCTTTTTAACATTACCGATTTTTATACCTGAAATCATCACGTCACTTCCAACTGATATCCCTTCAGCACTTTGAAAACTAGCAGTGAGCTGATAGCCTTTGGCGTTAGTCATAGAACTGCCAGTTTTATAAGCAAAAATTAAGAATAGGAAAGCAATAATTAATACTGCAAAACCAATAATTGTTTCAATAATATTTTGTTTCATTGTTTTTTATACCAAATAGTTAATTTATGGTTGCCATCTGCTATATCTAGCATTTGACGATTTAGATGATTTTTGGCTTATTTTGTTACTTTCTTGCCAAGAAAAAAGCTTAATATTTCTTGGTATTTCATTTACTAAATGATGCAACCATGCATGCCAACTTGGCGAAATTTTTGTTGGTTCATTAGCATTTTTATAGATAACAAATCTTTTAGGACGTCCTAAATAGTCAAGCTTCTTACTTTCGTAATATTGGTTTAGTAACTCATCTTCTCCTACTTTTTTATGAAAAAAAGTAATAAAAAACTTATTTATCCACGACATTTTAAAATTTCTATAGCAGTTTGTCTTCCTTGTACTGCAAGTTTATCAGCAGCAATATTACCGCTATTACTTGCATGTCCTTTTACCCATTTCCAAATGATAGTATGTTTGCTTAATTCTTCGTACAAATTTTGCCATAAATCAGCATTTTTAACAGGTTCATTGTTGCTTTTACACCAGTTGTTTTTTATCCAATTATGGATCCAAACGGTAATACCTTGTTGTAAATACTTACTATCAGTATAAATTTCCACATGACAAGGTTTTTTTAGAATTTTTAGTGCTTCAAGAGCTGCTGTAATTTCCATACGGTTATTAGTAGTCTCAAGCTCATGTCCAAATATTTCCTTATTAACCTCATTAAATTGAAGTAACGCTCCCCACCCTCCTGGACCTGGATTGCCAGAACATGCACCATCGGTATATATAACTACTTTCGATATATCTTCTTTCAATATTTTAACTAGGTTTAATAGGTTTAGACTTAGAAGAGTTACGGAATTTATCTAGCATGATAACATTTTTTGACAATAAAGCTTCATCAATTTTATCATTATTTTCTTCTTCCAAAATTTGCTTTTCTATTTTCAATATTTCAGCTGTATTATTATTTTGGATATTTAATTGCTGATTAAAAGTAAAACTATAACTATTGCTTGAATCAACAAAACTAATAAGAGCATCAAATGGTATATAGATTGTTTCCTTAATACCGCTAAAACTCAACATTACAGAAAATCCGGTATCTTTTACTACTATATTCTCAAATTGATTCTGAAGTACTATCGTTATTTCTTTTGGGTATGCTTGTCTAACTTTTAAAGGCAAAATGACAGCCGGATGATCGGTCTTATATGATATATATATCAATTGATCCCAATATAAATTTTCATGCTGAATCCTTGCCAAAACCTTTTTTACAAATTCCAGCATAGATTCATTTAAAAATTTTTTATATTCGATATTCATATATAGAAGAAATAAGTGATATTTTGTATAAAAGTGGAAACCGCTTTTCACTTTTATTACTCATTATTTAAAGCCTTCTTTAAAGAAGCGTAGCTATACGCTTCTTTAAAGAAAAGAAATGAGGGTTTTTCTGTTACCCGGCAAACCCCCCAAGCCGTGCAGGTTTATGCTACAGCTAAAGCTGGAGTACCTGCAGAACGATAGTTATCGTTTGCGTTTCTTTGTTTTGACCCGTAAGGCAAAAGCCTGCGGCGGAATCATCCCGAGTAAAAGCAATTTTTTTATTAGGCACGTCGATCCTATTTCGCCCCCTCAAAATACTACTTATCTTTCAAAATATAAGCAGTATTAGCATCGTATATCATATTGTTATACTGTCATACGAAGATCAATTTCAAAAAGAGCAAGGCGTCCACAAGACGAGGAACAGAAGCAGTTACTTAATACGTGAGTACCGGAGTACTTGTAGGACAACGTAGCCAATTTTGAAATTCATCGAGTATGAGTATTGGTGGAGGCGTCGGGTACTGCCCCCGAGTCCGCAACCTCTATTCTAAATTACGTTTATTACTATAGCTATATTAGCACTTACTATTATCGCTTAATTTGATTAATTTGTAAAGGTTTTTAGATTTATGTTTTAAATATACTAAATAATAAATATTATTTATATACTTGTATGATAGTATACTTGTATACTTAATAATAAATATTACTTAAATTAAAAAATCTTCTATGCTACCAAATCTTGGGATTATTGCCGGTAAAGGTTCACTACCTTCTTTAATAGCAGGTAATTATAGAAAACAAGGGGGTAATTGTTATATAGCTGCGATAGAGGGCGAAGCTGATATAGAATTAATTAAAGACTTTGAGTATCAACCTATTAAAATCGGTATGGTTGGAGCAGCTATTAAGTATTTTACACAACATAACGTAAAAAATATTATTCTTATAGGAGGAGTCGATAGACCAAATTTTAAAAACTTAGCAGTGGATAAAATAGGTGGTTTATTACTTCTTAAAATAATTAGCCAAAAAATTCGTGGGGATGATAATTTATTAAGAATAGTAGCTAGTTTTTTTGAGAGTTATGGCTTTAAGATAATTTCAAGTAGCGAGATATATCAAAATCAACAATGTGATTCTAATATTATAACTAATACTAGCCCTACAAGTTCTGATAAAAAAGATATTGAATTTGGGGTAAAATTATTAAATCATTTAAGTAAATTTGATATTGGTCAGTCGGTTATAGTTAAAGATGGTTATGTACTTGGCATAGAAGCAGCTGAAGGGACAGATAATTTAATAGCTAGATGTGCAGACTTACGTAAAAAATCTTGCGGTGGAGTGCTTATTAAGCTTTCAAAAATAGGACAGGATAATAGGCTAGATTTGCCGACCATCGGCGTTAATACTATAAAAAATCTTGCTAAATATAATTACAAAGGCGTTGCAATTCAAAAAAACCAAGTAATTATAGCTGAAGAAGAGAAAACTATAAAACTCGCTAATGAACATAAAATTTTTATAACAAAATGTTAGCAATAGGTATTACCGGTAGCTATGCATCGGGCAAAACTTTTATTTTGGACTATTTAGCAGAAAAAGGATATAAGACTTTTTGTGCCGATAGATGCATAAAAGAATTATATCAAGATTCAAAGATACAAACCGGTATTTTAAAATTATTGCCGGAGCTTGAAACTTTTAACATTGGAAAGATTAGTAATTTAATTTATAACAATGATCTCGCACGTGAGAAATTACAAAATTTTATTTATCCATTGCTGATAGATAAGCTAATTCAATTTAAACAGGAAAACGTAAAATCCAAATTCGGATTTGCCGAAATACCGCTATTATACGAAGCTAAATTTGATAAATATTTTGACTTTGTCGTGACTGTGCATTGCTCTGAAGAAATAAGAATGCAAAGAGCAACAACCAGATCTTCTTTTGATGTGGAAATCTATAACAAGATAAAGGAAATTCAGCTTTCGCAGGAGAGTAAAATAGCAAAAGCAGATTTTGCTATAAATAGCGGCGTTGATATGTTAGACTTGGAAAAACAAATAAATAACCTAATAACAAATTTAGAATGTCGAGTTTAAGAGAAATAATTTTAGATACGGAAACTACGGGACTTGATCCAAAAGGCGGTCACCGAATTGTTGAGATCGGTGCTATTGAAATGGTAAATAAGGTACTAACCGGCAGACATTTTCATTTCTATCTTAACCCAGAACGAGACATGCCGTTTGAGGCTTATAGAATTCATGGCATTTCCGGTGAGTTTCTAAAAGATAAGCCACTATTTCATACTATTGCAGATGATTTTTTAGAGTTTATTGCCGATAGTAAGCTTGTTATTCATAATGCACCTTTCGATGTTAAATTTCTAAATCATGAATTATCATTATTAAAAAGAGCTGAAATTAAACTCCTAGAACTTGAACATGCTATTGATACTTTAGTGATGGCTAGAAGTATGTTTCCTGGATCAAAATACAGCCTTGATGCTTTATGTAAAAGATTTAAGGTGGATAATTCCGGCAGGCAACTACATGGTGCTCTTAAAGATGCAGCTTTACTTGCTGAAGTATATGTAGAGCTAACCGGCGGTAGGCAGTCAGCTTTCAAGATGCTTGATAAAGCTGCTAAGGTAAATAATTTGAGCTATAATCGCTTGGATTCTCAGGCACATAGGAATATTCCCGTTATTAAACCGACAAAAGAAGAATTACAAAAACATAAGGAATTCTTAAGCAAGATTTTAAAAACTGCTTAGAAGCATTATCATGTTCCTGTCACCCCGTGGCTTGACCTATAGTACCGGACAATTTTTATTCTATGTCATTCCCACGGAAGCGGGAATCCAGGAAAAAAAGCCTAAATACAGTAAATTTTTAAAGCTAAAAGCTCGATTTCGCTCGCTTTATGCTGGATTCCCGCCTATGCGTGAATGACAAATACACAACAACCCTCTAAAACCCAATTATGAAAACAAAACTCACTGTACTAGTCACCTTTATAATACTGATCTCTTTAGGTTTTTGGCAGCTTATTCGCTTAAAAGAAAAGAAGCTATTTTTAACATCGATGCAAGAAAATCTTACCTCCCCTGCAATTGATTTAGCTGAAATTAAAGATAACTTACCTTACCATAAAGTAAAAATTACTGGGCATTTTTTACCTAATAAAGATATATATTTGTATGGTAGGCGGTCAATGTCGAGCGAAAAGGATGGCTATTATTTAGTTACACCGTTTAAACCCGCTGAAGATAAAATTATTTTAGTAGCTCGAGGCTGGTTTAGTAACCGCAATAAAAATATTATTACACAAGCAACCAATGACCAACCCCATGAGCTTATCGGTGTTACTATGCCGTCCGAAAAAACCCGCAGCTACTTACCTGCTAATGATGTTAAAAATAATGTATGGCTGACCTTAGACTTACAAGAAGCGTCTAAAGTTTTAGGGTTAAATCTTGAAAATTTTTATCTCATTGAAGAGAGCGAAGATATTAGCAATTTGGATATTTTGCTACCGCTTTCAATAAATCACCTCGCTGCTATTAGAAATGATCATTTAGAATATGCTATAACTTGGTTTGGACTCGCCGCATCTTTAATTGTAATTTATAGGATTTATAAGCGTTCTCTGTCATTCACACGCAAAAACAAATGAACAATCTACAACAACAAGCTTCTGATCCTGATTATTCCGTTTGGGTGTCGGCATCTGCCGGCACAGGTAAAACTAAAATCCTAACTGACCGTTTTTTACGCCTATTAATCAAAGGAATAAATTTTCAAAATATCCTATGCCTTACTTTTACTAATGCAGCTAGCGTAGAAATGCAGCTAAGAATTAGCAATAAACTCAAAACTTTCTCTCTTTGTGATCCCAGACAACTAGAACAGGAGCTTTTTTTAATGAGTGGTCAGAAGCCGCTTGCTTTAGAGCTTGAAAATGCAAAAAATCTATATAGCAAATTACTTGATAATAATGAACCTTTAAACATTTATACGATTCATACATTTTGTCAAAAAATTCTTAAAACTTTTCCCGTAGAAGCCGATATAACACCCGAATTTCAAATTCTTGAAGAGACACAATTACAAGATATTTTTCTAAAAATACGAAATGAGATTTATTTAAGCGATGAACATAATGATTTAATTAAAACTTTACTAAATCGTTTTCATGAAATAACTTTGCAGGATATTTTCAGCGAGATCATTGACCAAAAAATTAAATTCAAAAAATTATTCACGCATAAAACTATTCCGGCAGAGATACGTAATAAGAGGTTAGCATTATCCGAGCTAAATAATATCTATGATAAGGTAAAAAATTTATTTGCAGATTATGATTTAGAAATAGAGCCGAAAGAAATTTTTTTTACCAGAGACGGGAAAAAACGTAAAAGCCTTTTATCGAAAGAGCTAGCCCAAAAATATCCTAAATTACTATTAGAGTTAGAGAAGCTAACATCTCAGATTTATAAATTAGATGAAGAATATCGCATAGAAGAGCTAGAATATCATACTAATTTACTTTCTAAACTTGCTTATATTTTGCTAGAGAAATACGAGAAATTTAAAGAAGAAAATAACTTGCTTGATTATGAGGATTTAATTTACCATACCGAGAAATTATTTCAGAATAAAGCTATACATGAGTGGTTATCGCATAAGCTTGAAAGTGAGATTAATCATATACTTGTTGACGAGGCACAAGATACAAGCCGTGAACAATGGAATATAATCACCACTCTAATAATCGAGTTTAATAGACCTGATAGTAGTATTTTTATCGTTGGGGATGATAAGCAATCTATATATAGCTTTCAAGGTGCTGATCTTGCGAATTTTAATCTAGTGAATGAGAAATTACAAACGAATCTCGCTAAAGCAAATAAAAAATTTAAGAAGATTACACTTGAATATTCTTATAGATCATGCGGCGAAATTTTACAATTTACCCATCAGGTTTTTAAATATATAAAAGCTCATTACCCTACTCTTTTCTTATCCGATAATCCAGTAATTTCAGCATTTCGTACACATAAAGGTTCCGTAACAGTTTGGTCTTTGGTGACAAGCGAAAAGCAGGAAGAACTTTTTTGGGCATTGCCACAAGATTATGCCAATGCTCTTTCGTCAGCTGACTTACTTATAAAAAAAATCGTTAGTTTTATAAAAGAAAAAATAGCCAGCAAAGAAATTCTGCCCTCGACCGGTAATCCTATATCTGAAAAAGATTTTATGATTTTGGTAAGAAAGCGAGATGAATTTAGCAATAATCTGATAAAAGAGCTTAACAAAGCTGACCTTAAAGTTGAGGCAAGCGATAAAGTAAACCTTAAAGAGCATTTGCCGATAATGGATTTAATTTCGGTAGCTAAATTTGTACTCTTACCTTATGACGATTTAAACCTTGCTGCCTTACTTAAATCACCGATTATCGGTATTAGCGAGCAGCAATTATACGAACTTCTAATGAATAAAAATGATGAAAGTTTATGGGAAAATCTGTTTTCACATCCAGGTATATATAATAGGCTTACTTCTTTTATTGGACTTTATCAAAAATCCACTCTCGATAATTTTTTCAATTTAATCGTGAATACTCTAAATTTATATGTTGATGATATGGTAAATGAGCTGCTAACTCTAAGCAGCAATTACGCAAATGATATAGATAATTCTCTACAAAGCTTTGTAGCTTGGTTTGAGAATAACGATATTTGGATTAAGCGTGATATGGAGCATTCCGATAAAATAAGAGTTATGACAGTACACGGCTCCAAAGGCTTGGAAGCACCAATTGTTATATTATGCGACTCCACCACTCTACCTATCAGCAGTAGTAAATTTATTTGGCATGATAATGGGGATATGTCCTTTTCTGCAAGTGCTGCTGATACTCCTAAATTCCTACAAGAACTGAAAGAAGCAGAAAAATTAAAGGATCTACAGGAATATATAAGACTGCTCTACGTTGCAATGACAAGGGCAAAAGATCATTTAATTATATGCGGTTTTAGTAACAAATCAAACATTCCTGAAAACTGTTGGTATAAAATAACTAAAAATTTATTCAATTAATAGTTGCTTTACTAAGCATGATATGCTATAAGACGCACATGCAACCTATAGTGGGATTTTTTTGAGAATAAAGCAAGAATTAAGATAGATAAATTTAAACAATTGCCACCACTACATAAGGCAGTTTTGGAAGGTAATATCTCAAATATATAGCTTAATGCGATAAGGTAATGACTTTTTTAAAAGCATAGTAAACAGCATCAAAAAAGTGCTCAAAATTAGAAATAGTTTTTCTTATTTCATTCTTGATTTTAAACCAGTAATGCTCAATAGGATTTAAGTCAGGAGAGTAAGTTGGTAAAAATAAAATACTGCAACCAACAGATTCAATTAACGTTTTCACTTTTGTACTTTTATGAAAATTAATATTATCCATTACTACTATCTGACCAGCCTTTAATTCCTTGATCAATATCTCTTGTACATAAGTTTCAAAAATGTCCTTATTACATGTCCCATTGAAAATACTATAAGTAAGTAGAATAGAACCTATTTAAAATAATAAGATTTTAAATAGGTAATGATGAACAGAAAATATAGACACTTATCTCGAGAAGAGAGATATGAGATAAAAAGAATGTATGACCTAGGAGTCAGTATTAATAAGATAGCACAACATCTTACGAGATCTAAAAGCACTATTAGTATGGAGCTAAAAAGAAATAAGGTAAAAGATAAGTATATGCCTTGTGTTGCTCAGGAAAAATATGAAAACAGTGAAAATTCAAGGACTAAGTAGAACAAAACCTATAAATTTTCTGCCCAAATTTCATTGGGGGTTTTATAACCAAAAATCTTTCTTGGCATGTTATTTAAAATCTCAGCAATATTGTCAAGACCTCTTTGTGTAACGGTTGTAATATCTGTATTTTTAGGTAAAATTCTATGAATCATAGAATTCATTTTCTCCACTAGTGCTTTTTGTCTAGGGCGGTATGGATCACAAAAGAAAGTTTGAAACCCAGATAGTCTATAAGCAAGATGCCCTACAAACTCTTTGCCATTATCCATAGTAATAGTCTGAAAATTCAAGGACTAAGTAGAACAAAACCTATAAATTTTCTGCCCAAATTTCATTGGGGGTTTTATAACCAAAAATCTTTCTTGGCATGTTATTTAAAATCTCAGCAATATTGTCAAGACCTCTTTGTGTAACGGTTGTAATATCTGTATTTTTAGGTAAAATTCTATGAATCATAGAATTCATTTTTTCCACTAATGCTTTTTGTCTAGGGCGGTATGGATCACAAAAGAAAGTTTGAAACCCAGATAGTCTATAGGCAACATGCCCCACAAACTCTTTGCCATTATCCATAGTAATAGTCTTTCTCACACTATTTGGAAGAGTTTTTATCTTTCTTAAAAAACCATTGGTAACTGTTGTAGCTCTCTTGGAGTTATTCAGCACTAAAATAATCTTTTGACTCTTTTTATCCACCAGTGCACCAATATTCATACTTTGATTACCTTTATGAAATGTAAGATCTGCCTCAAAATTCCCTACTTCTACCTTTTTCGTAGCTATTGCATCACGCTGATGTATTGAGATCCTTTGTGGTATAATGATCCTTTGACGCCTCTTCCCTCTTTCTTGCCTTTTATATCTTTTAGAAGGTAAATAGCTATATAACTTTAATTTAGCTGCTACTGCAGAAGTGTAAACAAATCTATATATACTTTCTGTACTGATACACAAAGCTGTATTTTTGTCTAGTTTTAACTTTCCGGCTATAGCATCCGGCGACCATTTCTTGCGAATCATAGCATTTTTAATATAATCTAACAACATAGGGTTCTTTTCTATTTTTAATAACTCTTGCTGATACATCCTGTTTTCATATTTTTCCTGAGCAACACAAGGCATATACTTATCTTTTACCTTATTTCTTTTTAGCTCCATACTAATAGTGCTTTTCCTCGTAAGATGTTGTGCTATCTTATTAATACTGACTCCTAGGTCATACATTCTTTTTATCTCATATCTCTCTTCTCGAGATAAGTGTCTATATTTTCTGTTCATCATTACCTATTTAAAATCTTATTATTTTAAATAGGTTCTGTTCTACTTACTTATAGTATTTTCAGTCTTTCTAACACTACTTGGCAGCGTTTTGATCTTTTTTAAAAACCCAGTGGTAACTGTTTTAGCTCTCTTGGAGTTATTCAGCACTAAAATAATCTTTTGACTCTTTTTATCCACCAGCACACCGATATTCATACTTTGATTACCTTTATGAAATGTAAGATCTGCCTCAAAATGTCCTACTTCTAGCTTTTGCATTGCTATTGCATCACGCTGATGTATTGAGATCCTTTGTGGTATAATGATCCTTTGATGCCTTGTCCCCCTTTCTTGCCTTTTATATCTTTTAGACGGTAAATAGCTATATAACTTTAATTTAGCTGCTACTGCAGAAGTGTAGACGAATCTATATATACTTTCTGTACTGATACAACAAGCTGTATTTTTGTCCAGTTTTAACTTTCCGGCTATAGCATCCGGTGACCATTTCTTGTGAATCATAGCATTTTTGATATAATTTAACAAAATAGGTAACTTCTCTATTTTTAATAACTCTTGCTGATGCATCCTTTTTTTATATTGTTCCTGAGCAACACAAGGCATATACTTACCTTTTACTTTATTTCTTTTTAGCTCCATACTAATAGTGCTTTTAGACCTCGTAAGATGTTGTGCTATCTTGTTAATACTGACTCCTAGGTCATACATTCTTTTTATTTCATATCTCTCTTCGCGAGATAAGTGTCTATATTTTCTGTTCATCATTACCTATTTAAAATCTTATTATTTTAAATAAGTTTTGTTCTACTTACTTATAGTATTTTCACAGGATGTATCAGCAAGAGTTATTAAAAATAGAAAAGAACCCTATGTTGTTAGATTATATTAAAAATGCTATGATTCGCAAGAAATGGTCGCCGGATGCTATAGCCGGAAAGTTAAAACTAGACAAAAATACAGCTTTGTGTATCAGTACAGAAAGTATAGCATAAATCATTAAGATACTGACAATTTAATAGTATTAAAAACAGCATCATAAAATGTTTCAAAATCTCCTACAACTTTCCTAATTTCATTTTTTATCTTAAACCAGTAATGCTCTATAGGATTTAAATCAGGAGAGTAAGTTGGTAAATACAATATGGTACAACCAACGGATTCAATTAACTCTTTAACCAAAACTTACGCTATGAGTAAAAAAGTGATAAATTATTGTAAAAATAATTAAACATGTCAAAGAGGATAAAGTTGCAAGCAATACCAATTAATAGGACAGATTATTGTCAATTTTTAATAGTTAGCCAAAAGAATTATAGTTTAACCTACTACGCTGAACATGCAAAGAAATGTAGTCATGATGTTATTAATAGATTTTTAAGGAATGAAAAATATACACCTTCTTTGTTATGGGAACACATCAAGAATGATGTTATTTTTTCATCTAATGGATATACAATATTTGATGATACGGTTTTAAATAAAAGGAATACGAAGCAAATAGAAATTGCAAGATCGCAGTACAGTGGAGCTACAGGTAGAGTTACTAAAGGTATAGGAGTAGTGAGTCTGGTATATTATAACCCTGATATTAATAAGTTTTGGGTAATAGATTATCGAATTTTTGCACCTGATCATGATGGAGCAACAAAACTAGAACACCTATTAAACATGTTAAATAATGCTGTTTATAGCAAGAAGATTCCTTTCAAACAGTACTTTTTGACACATGGTATTCTACACACAAAATTATGCAACATGTTGACTCTCTGGGGAAATATTATTATGCCCCTATTAAAGCCAATAGAAACGTTAGTAAAACACACGATTCTAAACCTTATAAAGCTGTAAAAGAGTTGACATTTTCAGATGAAGAGATCAGGCATGGAGTAGAGATTCATATAAAAGGCTTTGCTAAAAATAAGCATGTTAATTTGTTTAAATCTCTTTTGGGTATATTCCCCGCCGCTTGCGGCGTAATATGGCGGAATGAGCAAATATATACATAAAAGTCATAATGTTACGGTACTGCTGTATCACATGGTATTTCCAGCAAAATATCGCCGAGCAGTGTTTGACGTATCAGTTGATCAAGTATTACGAGAAATATGTTTAGAGATAGAAAAGAGATATCAAATAAAATTTTTAGAAATAGGGGTTGATGAAGATCATGTCCATTTTTTGGTACAATCTGTACCAACCTATAGCGTAACAAAAATAGTAACAACAATTAAAAGTGTTACAGCTCGTCAAATATTTAGACAGTGTCCACAGGTAAAGAAACAATTATGGGGTGGAGAATTTTGGACTGATGGATATTTTACGAGTACGGTAGGTAAGCATGGAAATGAGAATATGATAGGAAAATACGTAAAAAACCAAGGCAAGGAATATCAGAAACTGCATGAGGATCATCAGCTAGCTTTCTTCTAAAATACCCCGCTGCTTGCGGCGGGGATTACTTTTATTTTACTGTTTCTACCAACAGAGTTGAGTATGTTGTTACCAATAACAAAACTCAAAAACCTTCTAAAGCTGCACAAGATGAGTGTGGCTTTCGATGGGTAATTGAGAGCATGCACAGAGAAATTAAGCAACTTACTGGGATAGAACGTTGTCAATGCAGGAAACAGCGTATTCAACGTAATCATATTAGTTGGGCATTTTTAGTTTGGGCATTTCTCAAAAGGACTGCAAATACAATCGGTAAAACGGTTTACCAAATAAAGTTAGGGCTTTTAGATGACTATATGCAAACAGCTGCGTTCTCCATCTTTACGATATTTAGAACCAAACATAGCGTAAGTTTTGTAACTTTAGAATTTTTATGAAAATTAATGTTATCCATAATAACGGTTTGCCCAGGTTGTAATTCTGTAATTAATACATCCCTAATATAAGTTTTAAAGACCTCTGTATTACAATTACCTTCAAATATTACAGGAGCAATAAGATTACCATTACAAAGACCAGCTATCATACTTATTCTAAATTTATGTTGATACACCTTTTCTCCATAACACCTTTGTCCTATAATGCTCCATCCATACTCTTTGCAAGCATTATCCTCTATTCCAGATTCATCAAGATATACTAATTTGTCTTTTGTGATGGTTTGTATCTTTGCTATAAATTCATTTCTTAATTTAATATCTCTTTTCGGATGAAAATGAGTTTTGTTTATAGCTATAGCCAAGTTTTCTGATTTGTCTTAAAATAGTTACAGATGCAATATTACCCCATTGCTTTGCTAACTCCTTTGATGTTTTATTCATATTAGCTTTAAAAAATTCTTTAAAAGATTCTGAATCTTTTATCTTATGACTATGTCCTTTCTGATAACCAGTTGCTGCTTCTAAAGTACCTTGCTTATCTTTTAATTTTTTCCATTTATATATAGTATCACGACTTACATTAAATAATTTACTTACCTTACTTATTCGTATCCCTGCTTCTACAGCTTTTATAACTCTTAGTCTTAGTTCTATTGCATATGCTCGTGCCATATCTCTTTACATGCTTGTTAATATTTGCTTACTATAACATGATACTCTCGCTCTGTCAGTACCTTAATGACTTATGCTATACAGAAAGTATATATAGATTTGTTTACACTTCTGCAGTAGCAGCTAAATTAAAGTTATATAGCTATTTACCTTCTAAAAGATATAAAAGGCAAGAAAGAGGGAAGAGGCGTCAAAGGATCATTATACCACAAAGGATCTCAATACATCAGCGTGATGCAATAGCTACGAAAAAGGTAGAAGTAGGGCATTTTGAGGCAGATCTTACATTTCATAAAGGTAATCAAAGTATGAATATTGGTGCACTGGTGGATAAAAAGAGTCAAAAGATTATTTTAGTGCTGAATAACTCCAAGAGAGCTACAACAGTTACCAATGGTTTTTTAAGAAAGATAAAAACTCTTCCAAATAGTGTGAGAAAGACTATTACTATGGATAATGGCAAAGAGTTTGTGGGGCATGTTGCCTATAGACTATCTGGGTTTCAAACTTTCTTTTGTGATCCATACCGCCCTAGACAAAAAGCATTAGTGGAAAAAATGAATTCTATGATTCATAGAATTTTACCTAAAAATACAGATATTACTACCGTTACACAAAGAGGTCTTGACAATGTTGCTGAGATTTTAAATAACATGCCAAGAAAGATTTTTGGTTATAAAACCCCCAATGAAATTTGGGCAGAAAATTTATAGGTTTTGTTCTACTTAGTCCTTGCATTTTCAAACCACCACTACCATTTGTGTACCAAATGATGCTAAGCCGGAAGTAATAGCTAGCTCACTATTTTGCATAGCAAGTCCATCCGGATTATCTTCATCTGCTATATGCCATCCACTAGCTATTCCTGCACCTTGTACTACTATTGCTGAATTTGGAAATAAATCACTTCTTAAATTACTACTAGAACAAGCAGTTGTTGTATTAAAGCCTCTAAGAACAGCAGTGCTACCCTCTTTTATTACATTGCCAACAACATTATATTGTGTCTCCCAGAAATTTACTGTTCCATTTGAAAATATTTCAAAAGGTCCATCAAACACAAAGCTTATTCTACTACCGTCTTTTATTACTTTATTAATACTATGTTTACTATCATCCAGACAAGATCTTAATAATTTGCTTCCCCAATTAACAACATTATAAGCTACCCCTTGGGTACATTTGCCAAACTCTATCAACATATTTGTAGTTTGAGTGGTCATTAAACTAGGATAAGGGAAAGCAGCTATTAATTTTCCTCCAATATTATGTACCGGAGGTAGTGGATCGTGAGGACCGGTTCTTAAATCTCTAGGAAGAGTAGCTATACATTTAAAATCGGACATAATTAACCTATTTATATTGAATTATTTATAAAAAATATTAATATCCGTTAATCAATTGGTTAATAATTATTAAAGAGTTTTTTATTTTTATGTTGTGATAAATAAGATATATTAATAATTTATTTTAATTCAGAAATCTTATAATGCTTAAAATACCTATCGATAATATTATCGTATTCTTATATCTGATATCAATTTTAGCCGTAGGTGTTTATTACCGAGCTAAAAACAGTAGCTTTAAAAATTATGCAAATGTAGAGAGTAAGGTTCAGAATAGCAAACTGTTGCTAATAGCTACTATATTTGCAAGTTCTGTAGGAGGAGCTACTACTTTTGGTATTACAGAAAAAACTTTTTTAGGACACACATATTATGCTTATGCTTTGATGCTTACTATCCCGATAGATATCATAATCGCTATTTATATAGTACCGCTAATTGCAAAGCATCATGTGGCAGAAAGCATAGGCGATATAATGAGTATATATTATGGCAATCTAGGTCGCTTTATTGGCGGTGTTAGCTCTGTAATTGTATCAGTTGGATTTTTAGCAGCTCAAATAAGCGTCAGCGGTTATATTTTTCAATATATTTTAAAAATAAATTATATTGAGGGAGTAATTTTAAGTTATAGTATAGTGCTTATATATACTACAATAGGAGGGCTGCAATCTATCGTTTTTACTAATTTACTGCAGTTTTTTGCGATGATAATTGCGATACCTGTTGTTACTTTTATAGGGTTAAATAAAATTGGTTCTATAAATCCTATAGGCGATTTGATTGTTGAAACTAATCAATCTAACTTATTTTCTTATATAATCGCTGCTGCTTTAAGCTTTAGCGTAATGAATCTATACCCTACCTTTATTCAAAGAGCTTTGATTAATAAAAATCCTACTCAAACAACTAAAGCAATATATACGAAATCGGTTATATATTTATTCTTTTTAATTTGCGTCACTTTAAATGGCTTAATTGCTTATAAACTTTATCCAGAACAACCATCGAACTTAGTATTACCTTATCTGATTAACCAAATCATTCCACCTTTAATTCAAGGCTTAGTCATAAGTGGACTGCTTGCTGCTGTTATGTCTACTACCGATTCTGATTTAAACGTTACTTCCATAGCTATTGTTAAAGACATAATTAACCCTATTCTAAAAGTAAAAAATGGGCAGAAGCTATTGTTAATTGCCCGAATTATTAATGTAGTAATAGGAAGCCTTGCTATAATTGCTGCCCTAAAATTTAGCAATGTAATAGATTTAGTAGTATTCTTTACCGGCTTTTGGGGACCTGTAATATTAGTACCGCTAGTAACAACGCTTTTTAGCATTAGAGTACCAACACAAATAATGGTTTTATCATCAGTAAGCGGAGCAGCAACTTTTCTACTTTGGGAACATTATTCCTTATCTCTACAATATTTTAACCTCAAAGGAGTATTTATAGGAACGATGGTAAGTTGTTTGATATTTACGTTGGCTGTAGTGCTAAATAAGGTTAATAGGAGATGATGAATGGTTGCTTTAATTTTTTAAATTGATAGTTTATTCATATTCTATCCTTTCTTAAGAGATGTACCTTAAGAAAAGCTAACTCAGTATCTTTTCTTAGTAAAGATTAAAAAGAAAAATAAAAGTGGCATTGCTAACTAAGTTATAGACTATCGTTATTGCGAGGAAAAACTATAAGTCAAAACTTACGCTATGAGTAAAAAAGTGATAAATTATTGTAAAAATAATTAAACATGTCAAAGAGGATAAAGTTGCAAGCAATACCAATTAATAGGACAGATTATTGTCAATTTTTAATAGTTAGCCAAAAGAATTATAGTTTAACCTACTACGCTGAACATGCAAAGAAACGTAGTCATGATGTTATTAATAGATTTTTAAGGAATGAAAAATATACACCTTCTTTGTTATGGGAACACATCAAGAATGATGTTATTTTTTCATCTAATGGATATACAATATTTGATGATACGGTTTTAAATAAAAGGAATACGAAGCAAAGAGAAATTGCAAGATCGCAGTACAGTGGAGCTACAGGTAGAGTTACTAAAGGTATAGGAGTAGTGAGCCTGGTGTCATTGCTAAAATAAAAGGGACCAGTAAATTGCACGAAAAAGGGACCAGAGAAGTTGGTGTGACCTAATAAGGTTAATGTGCAATATTCACTAGATAATTAAGCAAGTAAATATCTAGTGATACAATGATAAGAATAAATATGTATACAACAATTATCACCCTTTATAAACAAGGCAATAGTCAAAGGAATATTGCCAAACTAACAAGAACAGACCGCAAAACAGTACGAAAAATAATAAACCGCTATGTAGAGGCTGGTACAGAATCCCCAGCAATCTATGAACGATCTTCAGTTTTGGATTTTTGGCACGAAAAAATAATTGAGTTATTAGAAAAAAATCTGAGTTACATAAGAATTTTTGAGGAGTTAAAAAATCAAGGTTATACAAGCAGTTATACTTCTTTGACCCGTTATATCAAAAAATATAAAATTAAGGATAACAGTTGCATTCGTTTTCATACTTTAGCAGGAGAGGAAGCACAAGTAGATTTTGGTGACATAGGCTTACAGTATAATTCTAAAGGGCGTAGAGTTAAAGCATATGTATTTAATATGCGTTTAAGCTATAGTCGCCTTGATTATTATGAAGTAGTGTTTGATCAAAGTTGTCAAACATGGATTCAATGTCATATCAATGCATTTAATTATTTTGCTGGTAGTCCAAAAGTAATAAAACTTGATAATCTTAAAGCTGGAGTAGTAGATGCCAATTTTTATGAGCCAGTATATCAGAAGGAATATAAGTGCTTAGCCGATCATTATGGAATTTTACTTTCTCCTTGTCGAGTGTATCAACCGCAAGAAAAAGGCAAAGTTGAGTCGGGAATAAAATACGTTAAAAATAATTTTTTTGCTGGTCGTAAATTTGATAGATATGAAGAATTAACAAATGGTCTTGCAAATTGGTTAAATAAGGCCAATAGCCGAATACATGGTACTACTAAGAGAATACCTAGAGAACTGTTTGAGCAAGAGGAAAGAAGTAGTTTGATTCCTTTACCATTAGAAACTTTTGATTTGTCATCTTGGCATAATCGAAAAGTAGCAAAAGATTGTCATATTACCATAGATAATAATTATTACTCTGTACCAGCAAAATATATATACAGTGAGGTAATGGTACAATTGTCCCCAAAACTTGTTCAAATATTTTCTATACAAAATGATTTAATAGCAAGACACGTTAGAACAGAGGGCAAGGGGATATTTACCACTAATCCGTCTCATTATGCTAAATACAAACGTCTATGCCCAGGTTTTATAGAATATAGTGAACATTATCAACAACAAATGCAGCAGATAGGGAATAATTGCAGTTTATTATTAGAATCATTACAACAAACAAGAGTGAATGATTGGCAACGTTGTGCACGAGGTATCATTTCTTTACGTAAGGTTTACAATGATGACTTAATAGATAAAGCCTGTCATAGAGCACTACATTATGGTATAAGTTCTTACTCTAAAATTAAGAATATTTTAAATAGTAATGCAGTAAACTTACCATTACCAGAGTTTGGAGGTAATAATGCAGAACTTATTTAATGACCTACGAAGCTTTAGATTATCAGGTATAGTCAATAGTTTAAATGAAAGGATTATTTATGCTCAAAATAATAAACTAGGATTTAAAGAATTTCTATCACTATTATGTGAAGATGAAAAATCTAACCGTAAGGATAATAATTACCGTCGCCGTAAAAGTGCTGCTAAATTGCCGGTAACTAAAAATTTAGAAGACTTTGATTTTAATTTCCAACCAAGTGTTGATGCCAAAGTAATAAGTGATTTATCAACTTGTGATTATATTAATACTAAGGGAAATGTAATATTCATAGGTGATTCAGGAACTGGGAAAACTCATCTTGCCATTGGGCTAGCATTAAAAGCTTTAACACGAGAATACTCTGTATATTTTACTACGGTATCGGATATGCTTTATAATTTACATATTGCAAGAGCAGATAATAGTTATCACAAAAAGGTTAAATTACTCCTATCGTTTGATTTATTAATTCTTGATGAGCTCGGGTTTAAGCAATTGCCAAAACATTCAGTAGAAGACTTTTTTAATATTATTGCTAAACGATATGAAAATAAATCTACCATTATTACCACAAACAAGGATTTTGAAAAATGGAATGAAATATTTGCTGATGAAGTATTAACTCATGCAATTATTGATCGAGTGGTACATCATGCTCATATACTAAACATAAAAGGTAAAAGTTATCGTATTAATAACTATAAATCTGGAGGTAATATGGCATAAAAATTTTTAAATATAGTGGTTCCTTTTTCGTGCAATTTACTGGTCCCTTTTTAATTGACAATGACAGCCTGGTATATTATAACCCTGATATTAATAAGTTTTGGGTAATAGATTATCGAATTTTTGCACCTGATCATGATGGAGCAACAAAACTAGAACACCTATTAAACATGTTAAATAATGCTGTTTATAGCAAGAAGATTCCTTTTCAAACAGTACTTTTTGACACATGGTATTCTACACACAAAATTATGCAACATGTTGACTCTCTGGGGAAATATTATTATGCCCCTATTAAAGCCAATAGAAACGTTAGTAAAACACACGATTCTAAACCTTATAAAGCTGTAAAAGAGTTGACATTTTCAGATGAAGAGATCAGGCATGGAGTAGAGATTCATATAAAAGGCTTTGCTAAAAATAAGCATGTTAATTTATTTAAATCTCTTTTGGGTATATTCCCCGCCGCTTGCGGCGTAATATGGCGGAATGAGCAAATATATACATAAAAGTCATAATGTTACGGTACTGCTGTATCACATGGTATTTCCAGCAAAATATCGCCGAGCAGTGTTTGACGTATCAGTTGATCAAGTATTACGAGAAATATGTTTAGAGATAGAAAAGAGATATCAAATAAAATTTTTAGAAATAGGGGTTGATGAAGATCATGTCCATTTTTTGGTACAATCTGTACCAACCTATAGCGTAACAAAAATAGTAACAACAATTAAAAGTGTTACAGCTCGTCAAATATTTAGACAGTGTCCACAGGTAAAGAAACAATTATGGGGTGGAGAATTTTGGACTGATGGATATTTTACGAGTACGGTAGGTAAGCATGGAAATGAGAATATGATAGGAAAATACGTAAAAAACCAAGGCAAGGAATATCAGAAACTGCATGAGGATCATCAGCTAGCTTTCTTCTAAAATACCCCGCTGCTTGCGGCGGGGATTACTTTTATTTTACTGTTTCTACCAACAGAGTTGAGTATGTTGTTACCAATAACAAAACTCAAAAATCTTCTAAAGCTGCACAAGATGAGTGTGGCTTTCGATGGGTAATTGAGAGCATGCACAGAGAAATTAAGCAACTTACTGGGATAGAACGTTGTCAATGCAGGAAACAGCGTATTCAACGTAATCATATTAGTTGTGCATTTTTAGTTTGGGCATTTCTCAAAAGGACTGCAAATACAATCGGTAAAACGGTTTACCAAATAAAGTTAGGGCTTTTAGATGACTATATGCAACAACAGCTGCGTTCTCCATCTTTACGATATTTAGAACCAAACATAGCGTAAGTTTTGAAGTTTTGACAAAGCAATCTAGTAAAATGCATAGCATTTTCATTATTTTTCCTGGATTGCCGCACTCCTTGCAGTCGCATAGCTTATGACGATATCTATACGTAGTTAGTAATACCATAAAAGTTTTTGAATAATACAAATAAAAAATAATATGTAGACGAAGCACTTCTTCTTAATTTAGATATACAATAAAGTTAATATTACTCTAATTTTCTAAATTAATATAATACCTTGTAGATTTAAGGTCGCCGGTTTTAATAAATGCCTGCATCTCTACCAATTCTTGTAGATCTCTTGTAGCAGTGGCTTTAGAGGTTTTGGTGATGTTTAGATAATTTTTAGCACTCAAACCACCTTTAAAGCCCTCTACCCCCTCTTCAAAAATTCTTTTAATTACTTTTTCTTGTCTTGTGTTTAATGCATTCTTAAATTTATCATAAAATTTTGTTTTATTTATTAAAAACTCAATATTAAGTAAAGTATAAACTTGAGCTTTAATTATCGTTTTAACAAAGTATAATATCCAGTCAGTAATTTCTAAACTTTTATTGTTATTTTCTAGAGCATTATAATATAACTTTTTTTCCTGATTTATTACATGTGATAGAGCTATTAATATCGGCTGCTTTATATTTTGACATAGCATTTTTATAGTTATAACTCTACCTATTCTTCCGTTACCATCTTCAAACGGATGTATAGACTCAAAATAAAGATGAGCAATAGCAGCTTTAGTAAGTGGAGTAATAGAATCTGTAATATTATTATACCATTCTATAAATCTATCCATTTCTTTTGGTACAATATCAGATGGCGGTGCTTCAAAATGTACTATTGGCTCATGATATTTGCCTGAAATTACTTGCATCGGCTCTAGATGAGTACGATATTTTCCTATAGCATCTAAATCTTTTCTACCATTCATTAGCATTTCATGCCAACGAAATAAACAATCATGGCTTAAAGGCTGGTCATATGAATAATACATATCGGCAAGCAATTCTGAGATACCATTTTCTGCAGACGAAGCTTTTCTATTATCCTTTGCTATATTAAAATACAGCTTTATAGAGGATTGCAAGCTGTCTCTATTTAGATATTCCCCTTCAATTTCAGAACTATTTAATGCTTCATCACTTGCAAGCATAACAACTAAATTATCTTTATCCGATTTCGAGAGATATTTAGCTGCCCCTAAAAGAACACCGCTATTATTGATAAAACGTTTTTCCAAATCAGAAATATTTTTCTGATCATATTTAAAATTAGACCAATCTTTATGCTGCCAATTCCATATCATGAGCTATAAATGTTTATTTTATAACTCATATTATAGCATATTTTGAGCTATAAAATAAGTTTTTATTACTCATATAGAGTATTTTTACAATATCAACCTTCTACAATCATATGAAAATGCAAGGACTAAGTAGAACAAAACCTATAAATTTTCTGCCCAAATTTCATTGGGGGTTTTATAACCAAAAATCTTTCTTGGCATGTTATTTAAAATCTCAGCAACATTGTCAAGACCTCTTTGTGTAACGGTAGTAATATCTGTATTTTTAGGTAAAATTCTATGAATCATAGAATTCATTTTTTCCACTAATGCTTTTTGTCTAGGGCGGTATGGATCACAAAAGAAAGTTTGAAACCCAAATAGTCTATAGGCAACATGCCCCACAAACTCTTTGCCATTATCCATAGTAATAGTCTTTCTCACACTATTTGGAAGAGTTTTTATCTTTCTTAAAAAACCATTGGTAACTGTTGTAGCTCTCTTGGAGTTATTCAGCACTAAAATAATCTTTTGACTCTTTTTATCCACCAGTGCACCAATATTCATACTTTGATTACCTTTATGAAATGTAAGATCTGCCTCAAAATGCCCTACTTCTACCTTTTTCGTAGCTATTGCATCACGCTGATGTATTGAGATCCTTTGTGGTATAGCATAAGTTATTAAGGTACTGACAGAGCGAGAGTATCATGTTATAGTAAGCAAATATTAACAAGCATGTAAAGAGATATGGCACGAGCATATGCAATAGAACTAAGACTAAGAGTTATAAAAGCTGTAGAAGCAGGGATACGAATAAGTAAGGTAAGTAAATTATTTAATGTAAGTCGTGATACTATATATAAATGGAAAAAATTAAAAGATAAGCAAGGTACTTTAGAAGCAGCAACTGGTTATCAGAAAGGACATAGTCATAAGATAAAAGATTCAGAATTTTTTAAAGCTAATATGAATAAAACATCAAAGGAGTTAGCAAAGCAATGGGGTAATATTGCATCTGTAACTATTTTAAGACAAATCAGAAAACTTGGCTATAGCTATAAAAAAACTCATTTTCATCTGAAAAGAGATATTAAATTAAGAAATGAATTTATAGCAAAGATACAAACCATCACAAAAGACAAATTAGTATATCTTGATGAATCTGGAATAGAGGATAATGCTTGCAAAGAGTATGGATGGAGCATTATAGGACAAAGGTGTTATGGAGAAAAGGTGTATCAACATAAATTTAGAATAAGTATGATAGCTGGTCTTTGTAATGGTAATCTTATTGCTCCTGTAATATTTGAAGGTAATTGTAATACAGAGGTCTTTAAAACTTATATTAGGGATGTATTAATTACAGAATTACAACCTGGGCAAACCGTTATTATGGATAACATTAATTTTCATAAAAATTCTAAAGTTAAAGAGTTCATTGAATCCGTTGGTTGTACCATATTGTATTTACCAACTTACTCTCCTGATTTAAATCCTATAGAGCATTACTGGTTTAAGATAAAAAATGAAATTAGGAAAGTTGTAGGAGATTTTGAAACATTTTATGATGCTGTTTTTAATACTATTAAATTGTCAGTATCTTAATGATTTATGCTATATAATGATCCTTTGACGCCTCTTCCCTCTTTCTTGCCTTTTATATCTTTTAGAAGGTAAATAGCTATATAACTTTAATTTAGCTGCTACTGCAGAAGTGTAAACAAATCTATATATACTTTCTGTACTGATACACAAAGCTGTATTTTTGTCTAGTTTTAACTTTCCGGCTATAGCATCCGGCGACCATTTCTTGCGAATCATAGCATTTTTAATATAATCTAACAACATAGGGTTCTTTTCTATTTTTAATAACTCTTGCTGATACATCCTGTTTTCATATTTTTCCTGAGCAACACAAGGCATATACTTATCTTTTACCTTATTTCTTTTTAGCTCCATACTAATAGCGCTTTTAGACCTCGTAAGATGTTGTGCTATCTTATTAATACTGACTCCTAGGTCATACATTCTTTTTATCTCATATCTCTCTTCTCGAGATAAGTGTCTATATTTTCTGTTCATCATTACCTATTTAAAATCTTATTATTTTAAATAGGTTCTGTTCTACTTACTTATAGTATTTTCACAGTATTATGCCCCAAAGATATTAGATAAATTAAAATGGTGCTGGAAGCCTAAGTCAGGGTTTAGTTGGAGAGTAGATGAGACATACATTGTCATTGCTAAAATAAAAGGGACCAGTAAATTGCACGAAAAAGGGACCAGAGAAGTTGGTGTGACCTAATAAGGTTAATGTGCAATATTCACTAGATAATTAAGCAAGTAAATATCTAGTGATACAATGATAAGAATAAATATGTATACAACAATTATCACCCTTTATAAACAAGGCAATAGTCAAAGGAATATTGCCAAACTAACAAGAACAGACCGCAAAACAGTACGAAAAATAATAAACCGCTATGTAGAGGCTGGTACAGAATCCCCAGCAATCTATGAACGATCTTCAGTTTTGGATTTTTGGCACGAAAAAATAATTGAGTTATTAGAAAAAAATCTGAGTTACATAAGAATTTTTGAGGAGTTAAAAAATCAAGGTTATACAAGCAGTTATACTTCTTTGACCCGTTATATCAAAAAATATAAAATTAAGGATAACAGTTGCATTCGTTTTCATACTTTAGCAGGAGAGGAAGCACAAGTAGATTTTGGTGACATAGGCTTACAGTATAATTCTAAAGGGCGTAGAGTTAAAGCATATGTATTTAATATGCGTTTAAGCTATAGTCGCCTTGATTATTATGAAGTAGTGTTTGATCAAAGTTGTCAAACATGGATTCAATGTCATATCAATGCATTTAATTATTTTGCTGGTAGTCCAAAAGTAATAAAACTTGATAATCTTAAAGCTGGAGTAGTAGATGCCAATTTTTATGAGCCAGTATATCAGAAGGAATATAAGTGCTTAGCCGATCATTATGGAATTTTACTTTCTCCTTGTCGAGTGTATCAACCGCAAGAAAAAGGCAAAGTTGAGTCGGGAATAAAATACGTTAAAAATAATTTTTTTGCTGGTCGTAAATTTGATAGATATGAAGAATTAACAAATGGTCTTGCAAATTGGTTAAATAAGGCCAATAGCCGAATACATGGTACTACTAAGAGAATACCTAGAGAACTGTTTGAGCAAGAGGAAAGAAGTAGTTTGATTCCTTTACCATTAGAAACTTTTGATTTGTCATCTTGGCATAATCGAAAAGTAGCAAAAGATTGTCATATTACCATAGATAATAATTATTACTCTGTACCAGCAAAATATATATACAGTGAGGTAATGGTACAATTGTCCCCAAAACTTGTTCAAATATTTTCTATACAAAATGATTTAATAGCAAGACACGTTAGAACAGAGGGCAAGGGGATATTTACCACTAATCCGTCTCATTATGCTAAATACAAACGTCTATGCCCAGGTTTTATAGAATATAGTGAACATTATCAACAACAAATGCAGCAGATAGGGAATAATTGCAGTTTATTATTAGAATCATTACAACAAACAAGAGTGAATGATTGGCAACGTTGTGCACGAGGTATCATTTCTTTACGTAAGGTTTACAATGATGACTTAATAGATAAAGCCTGTCATAGAGCACTACATTATGGTATAAGTTCTTACTCTAAAATTAAGAATATTTTAAATAGTAATGCAGTAAACTTACCATTACCAGAGTTTGGAGGTAATAATGCAGAACTTATTTAATGACCTACGAAGCTTTAGATTATCAGGTATAGTCAATAGTTTAAATGAAAGGATTATTTATGCTCAAAATAATAAACTAGGATTTAAAGAATTTCTATCACTATTATGTGAAGATGAAAAATCTAACCGTAAGGATAATAATTACCGTCGCCGTAAAAGTGCTGCTAAATTGCCGGTAACTAAAAATTTAGAAGACTTTGATTTTAATTTCCAACCAAGTGTTGATGCCAAAGTAATAAGTGATTTATCAACTTGTGATTATATTAATACTAAGGGAAATGTAATATTCATAGGTGATTCAGGAACTGGGAAAACTCATCTTGCCATTGGGCTAGCATTAAAAGCTTTAACACGAGAATACTCTGTATATTTTACTACGGTATCGGATATGCTTTATAATTTACATATTGCAAGAGCAGATAATAGTTATCACAAAAAGGTTAAATTACTCCTATCGTTTGATTTATTAATTCTTGATGAGCTCGGGTTTAAGCAATTGCCAAAACATTCAGTAGAAGACTTTTTTAATATTATTGCTAAACGATATGAAAATAAATCTACCATTATTACCACAAACAAGGATTTTGAAAAATGGAATGAAATATTTGCTGATGAAGTATTAACTCATGCAATTATTGATCGAGTGGTACATCATGCTCATATACTAAACATAAAAGGTAAAAGTTATCGTATTAATAACTATAAATCTGGAGGTAATATGGCATAAAAATTTTTAAATATAGTGGTTCCTTTTTCGTGCAATTTACTGGTCCCTTTTTAATTGACAATGACAATACATTAAAGTAAAAGGTAAATGGGCATATTTGTATAGAGCTGTAGACAAATATGGGGATACAATTGATTTTTACCTATCATCTACTCGTAATGCTAACGCTGCTAAGTGTTTCCTAGGTAAAGCCTTGAAATCAATCCCAGAATATTCACATCCGGAAACAATTCAAAACTTACGCTATGTTTGGTTCTAAATATCGTAAAGATGGAGAACGCAGCTGTTGTTGCATATAGTCATCTAAAAGCCCTAACTTTATTTGGTAAACCGTTTTACCGATTGTATTTGCAGTCCTTTTGAGAAATGCCCAAACTAAAAATGCACAACTAATATGATTACGTTGAATACGCTGTTTCCTGCATTGACAACGTTCTATCCCAGTAAGTTGCTTAATTTCTCTGTGCATGCTCTCAATTACCCATCGAAAGCCATACTCATCTTGTGCAGCTTTAGAAGATTTTTGAGTTTTGTTATTGGTAACAACATACTCAACTCTGTTGGTAGAAACAGTAAATTTAAACAAATTAACATGCTTATTTTTAGCAAAGCCTTTTATATGAATCTCTACTCCATGCCTGATCTCTTCATCTAAAAATGTCAACTCTTTTACAGCTTTATAAGGTTTAGAATCGTGTGTTTTACTAACGTTTCTATTGGCTTTAATAGGGGCATAATAATATTTCCCCAGAGAGTCAACATGTTGCATAATTTTGTGTGTAGAATACCATGTGTCAAAAAGTACTGTTTGAAAAGGAATCTTCTTGCTATAAACAGCATTATTTAACATGTTTAATAGATGTTCTAGTTTTGTTGCTCCATCATGATCAGGTGCAAAAATTCGATAATCTATTACCCAAAACTTATTAATATCAGGGTTATAATATACCAGACTCACTACTCCTATACCTTTAGTAACTCTACCTGTAGCTCCACTGTACTGCGATCTTGCAATTTCTATTTGCTTCGTATTCCTTTTATTTAAAACCGTATCATCAAATATTGTATATCCATTAGATGAAAAAATAACATCATTCTTGATGTGTTCCCATAACAAAGAAGGTGTATATTTTTCATTCCTTAAAAATCTATTAATAACATCATGACTACATTTCTTTGCATGTTCAGCGTAGTAGGTTAAACTATAATTCTTTTGGCTAACTATTAAAAATTGACAATAATCTGTCCTATTAATTGGTATTGCTTGCAACTTTATCCTCTTTGACATGTTTAATTATTTTTACAATAATTTATCACTTTTTTACTCATAGCGTAAGTTTTGTATATTAAAAATGCTATGATTCGCAAGAAATGGTCGCCGGATGCTATAGCCGGAAAGTTAAAACTAGACAAAAATACAGCTTTGTGTATCAGTACAGAAAGTATATATAGATTTGTTTACACTTCTGCAGTAGCAGCTAAATTAAAGTTATATAGCTATTTACCTTCTAAAAGATATAAAAGCAAGAAAGAGGGAACAGGCGTCAAAGGATCATTATACCACAAAGGATCTCAATACATCAGCGTGATGCAATAGCTACGAAAAAGGTAGAAGTAGGGAATTTTGAGGCAGATCTTACATTTCATAAAGGTAATCAAAGTATGAATATTGGTGCACTGGTGGATAAAAAGAGTCAAAAGATTATTTTAGTGCTGAATAACTCCAAGAGAGCTAAAACAGTTACCACTGGGTTTTTAAAAAAGATCAAAACGCTGCCAAGTAGTGTTAGAAAGACTATTACTATGGATAATGGCAAAGAGTTTGTAGGGCATCTTGCTTATAGACTATCTGGGTTTCAAACTTTCTTTTGTGATCCATACCGCCCTAGACAAAAAGCACTAGTGGAGAAAATGAATTCTATGATTCATAGAATTTTACCTAAAAATACAGATATTACTACCGTTACACAAAGAGGTCTTGACAATGTTGCTGAGATTTTAAATAACATGCCAAGAAAGCTTTTTGGTTATAAAACCCCCAATGAAATTTGGGCAGAAAATTTATAGGTTTTGTTCTACTTAGTCCTTGAATTTTCATAAAATCTCAGCAATATTGTCAAGACCTCTTTGTGTAACGGTTGTAATATCTGTATTTTTAGGTAAAATTCTATGAATCATAGAATTCATTTTCTCCACTAGTGCTTTTTGTCTAGGGCGGTATGGATCACAAAAGAAAGTTTGAAACCCAGATAGTCTATAAGCAAGATGCCCTACAAACTCTTTGCCATTATCCATAGTAATAGTCTTTCTAACACTACTTGGCAGCGTTTTGATCTTTTTTAAAAACCCAGTGGTAACTGTTTTAGCTCTCTTGGAGTTATTCAGCACTAAAATAATCTTTTGACTCTTTTTATCCACCAGCACACCGATATTCATACTTTGATTACCTTTATGAAATGTAAGATCTGCCTCAAAATGCCCTACTTCTAGCTTTTGCATTGCTATTGCATCACGCTGATGTATTGAGATCCTTTGTGGTATAATGATCCTTTGATGCCTTGTCCCCCTTTCTTGCCTTTTATATCTTTTAGACGGTAAATAGCCAAAACTTACGCTATGTTATAGCAAATATGCTAAAAACTCTTATTACACAGCAATGTTTTATAGTGAAGCACTTCATAATATCCCTTAATTCATGGGCATTATATCAAACATAGCGTAAGTTTTGTATACTTATCTGTACTGATACAACAAGCTGTATTTTTGTCCAGTTTTAACTTTCCGGCTATAGCATCCGGTGACCATTTCTTGTGAATCATAGCATTTTTGATATAAATAAAAGTAATCCCCGCCGCAAGCAGCGGGGTATTTTAGAAGAAAGCTAGCTGATGATCCTCATGCAGTTTCTGATATTCCTTGCCTTGGTTTTTTACGTATTTTCCTATCATATTCTCATTTCCATGCTTACCTACCGTACTCGTAAAATATCCATCAGTCCAAAATTCTCCACCCCATAATTGTTTCTTTACCTGTGGACACTGTCTAAATATTTGACGAGCTGTAACACTTTTAATTGTTGTTACTATTTTTGTTACGCTATAGGTTGGTACAGATTGTACCAAAAAATGGACATGATCTTCATCAACCCCTATTTCTAAAAATTTTATTTGATATCTCTTTTCTATCTCTAAACATATTTCTCATAATACTTGATCAACTGATACGTCAAACACTGCTCGGCGATATTTTGCTGGAAATACCATGTGATACAGCAGTACCGTAACATTATGACTTTTATGTATATATTTGCTCATTCCGCCATATTACGCCGCAAGCGGCGGGGAATATACCCAAAAGAGATTTAACAAAATAGGTAACTTCTCTATTTTTAATAACTCTTGCTGATGCATCCTTTTTTTATATTGTTCCTGAGCAACACAAGGCATATACTTACCTTTTACTTTATTTCTTTTTAGCTCCATACTAATAGTGCTTTTAGACCTCGTAAGATGTTGTGCTATCTTGTTAATACTGACTCCTAGGTCATACATTCTTTTTATTTCATATCTCTCTTCGCGAGATAAGTGTCTATATTTTCTGTTCATCATTACCTATTTAAAATCTTATTATTTTAACAAAACTTACGCTATGTTTGATATAATTCCTATAAATTAAAGGATATTATAAAGTGATGCACTGTAAAAACATAGCTTTGTAGTAAGGGTTTTTAGCATATTTGCTATAACATAGCGTAAGTTTTGAATTAATACTGATAAGAACCCAGCTTATAGTAAAGCAATTACTCTACTCAAATCAGAAGGCAAATGCTCACAAGAGTTAGAACATCGGCAGATTAAGTATCTGAATAATATAATAGAATCTGATCATGGTAAGCTGAAACGACTGATTAAACCTACTCTTGGTTTTAAATCAATGAAAACAGCTTATGCAACTATTAAAGGATTTGAGATAATGCGAATGTTTAAAAAAGGAAGATTTGAATTATGGAAATATGGTCAAGGTATTCACGGCGAAATCAGAATTATTACTGAAAATCTATTAGCCTTTTAATACATAACGTATTTCACTCCCTTCACAAAATACACCCACAATACCTATTTGCAACAGTGCCCTTCTATGTCATTCCCGCGGAGGCGGGAATCCAGCATAAAGCGAGATAATATCGAGCTTTTATATTCTAAAAAATTGCTATATTTAGACTTTTTTTCCTGGATTCCCGCCTCCGCGGGAATGACATAGAAGGGCACCTATACCTGAAAAAAATATAACATTTTTTTAAAAATGTCCGGTACTATAAGGACAAGCCACGGGATGACACCGAGTCAAACTTATTTAAATATTTATCGGTGTCTTTCATCAACTCTAAATAATTAACTTTACCATTTGCAAGTAATGGTATCTCAGGTAAAGTAATAACTATTTTCGGTACATAGCGTAAGGAAACCTTTGTCTTACGTACGTTATTTGTAAAATTCTCTCTATCTATAATAGTACTGGTAGTAAATAAAATAATTTTTTCCCCTTGCATTTCATCTTGTGTAGAAATTGCAGCATGCAAGGAGCTAGGATCAATTTCGCTTGCAAGCTCCTCGACTTTTGTAAGCGAAATCATCTCACCAGCTATTTTAGCAAATCTTTTCAAACGTCCTAAAATAGTTATGTATCCTTCTCCATCAATTTTAACTATATCACCTGTATCGTGCCATTCTTTATAAATATAGTTACCATTTTCGTCTAAATAACCAAGCATAACATTAGGACCACGAATTAGTAAACGTCCACCTTCATCTATCCCTTCAACTTTTTCAAGTTTATATTCAATCTTTGACAATAACCTCCCAACAGTACCAGCTTTACTATGCATAGGGGTATTGCAAGCAATTATAGGTGAGCTTTCCGTTATACCATATCCCTCAAAAATGCGTATACCATATTTATTAAGCCAGAATTGTCTGGTAGTTTCTTTTAATTTTTCGCTACCTGCAAATATATAACGTAATGAATAAAAGTCGTATGGATGAGCGTAATTGGCATAACCATTTAAAAATGTATCAGTTGAAATTAATATAGTTGCTCCGACATCATATATCATTTCTGGTATGCTGCGGTAATTTAAAGGTGAGGGGTATAAAAATAGCTTAATGCCGTTTAAAGTCGTAATAATCGCTCCGCCAAGCCCAAAGCAGTGGAATAATGGCAGTGAGTTAAATACTATATCATCAGGGCTAAAAGGTATTTTAGCAGTCGCTTGATATCTATTAGCTTGTAGGTTTCTGTGAGATAACATTACAGCTTTAGGCTCTCCTTCGGTGCCTGAAGTAAAAACTATTACTGCTGGTTTTTCATCATCACGATTACGGCAAAAATACTTATAATAAGTTTTAGAAAAACGGATGCCCATTGAGGCTTTTAATTTTAGAGCTAGATTTATTTGGTTTTTAAAATCTTCTAGATATATTACTTTAATACCAAAATCTAATAAATTAGTTATTAATTCGTGTAGCTCTGCTTTTTCTATAAATTGCTTTGAGGTATAAATTACTTTTAGCTGTGCAGTTTTACATGAGTTAATAATAGTATTTATCCCGCTGCTCCAATTAATTATAGCTGGAACAAATCCACTAAATTGCATGGCATAAAAGGTAATTAGGGTATTTGTCGTGTTAGGCAGCATTAAACCTAGATGCTTGCCAAAAATATTGTTCCTTTTGATTAAATCACCAAGAATAAAAGATTTAAGTATTAAATCTTGATAAGTAGCTTTATTATTTTCAAAATCATTGACTATTTTTTTCTTAAACCCATGAATTTTGGCAGCTTCTATCAGCGATGCAAATAAAGTATTCTTATAGTCTGAACTCTCAAACATCATATCAGCCATAATATCATATAGAGTTCTTGCTATATATTGGCGTCGTTCTTGACCGGATGCAGCACCAATATCAGCAAATTTTACTGGCGGTAGAACAGTAACAGTAATTTTAGGAAATATTTTTCTCTTTAATATATTTCGTAACTTTGAGAAATGAGTAAATTGTGTGCCATCTATTCTAACTGGTAAAATAGTTGCGTTTGCTTTATCGGCAATCATCCCAGGACCTTCGTAAATCTTCATTAAAGAACCAGTAACACTTATTCTACCCTCTGGAAAAATAGCTATTTTTCGGTCATTTTGTACTTCTTTTACTAAGGTCTTAATTGCCATTGGGTTGTTTGGATCAACAGGCAAAGTATTAGTCATACGCAAGAATGGTCTAATCCACCATATTTTGCGTATATCAGGGCTTATTGCAAAGGTCATTTCCTCTTTTAGATAGGTTGCAATTAAAGGTGGATCGAGATATGAAATATGGTTGGCAATTACTACTACTTTGTTACCTGCTTTCTGTAAGTTCTCGAGCCCTTTAACTTTAACCTTATACATTAAATCAAACCAAAATTGGAATATTCTACGCAAGACAGGATAAGGAATAATTTTAACTTCAGGGATTAAGCGATAAATATAGATGGTAACGATGATATTAGATAGGCTGATAAATAATATTATCCAAGGTATCGTAAAATTTAAATAAAGTAATAATGATAGGATAATAGTTGATCCTACCATAAAGATAGAATTAATTAGGTTGTTTACGGCAATAATACGGCTGCGGTGAGCGGGATTTGCGTAATGCTGTAATATAGCAAAAAGAGGTACAATATATAATCCACCAATTGCTGCTAAAAAGAATAGATCGATAACTATTCGCCAATTATGCCTTTTTGATAAAAATACAAAAATACTTTTCAGTTGAGCTGGTTCATAAGCGACTGCACTAATTCTACTAGCAAAAAATAAATCGATGCCAAAAATACTAATGCCAAGTGCTGAAATAAAGAGGTATTTAACAGTAATTTCATCTTCAAATATTTTGCTACATAAAAATGAGCCTACACCAACGCCAAGCGAGAAAACTGCTAAAAATAAATTAGCAACATTCTCGTCAGCTTTAAACGTTATTTTAGCAAGTAAAGGTATCTGAGAAATTATAGCAGCTCCAATAAACCAAAACCATGAAATGCCTAGTATTGCTAAATATATTTGCTTTTTGGTTTGAGCATATCTTATCATATTTAGGCTTTCGTTTATGATATTAAAATTTATCTTAATATCACGATTTGCTTTATTTGATTTTGGTGTAGTAAGACTTGAAATAAAGCCAATAGCTGCAATTGTAATTAAGGAATAAATTATGAAATTATTACTGATTGTGTAATAGCTGCCAATTATAGTACCAATAAAAATAGCGATGAAAGTTCCAGCCTCAACGAAACCGTTAGCTCCAAGCAATTCCTCTTTACTCAAATGATCAGGAAGAACGCTATATTTAATTGGACCAAAGAAAGTGGAATGAATACTCATCAGGCAAATAGAGCAGAGCAGTACTATAATATTATTATGGTGAAAACCATAAATTGCAAAAGCGATTATAGCAATCTCGCAAGCTTTTATAATTTTAATTAGGATAGAGCGTTCATATTTATCAGCAATTTGTCCCGCTATACTTGCAAATATTATAAAAGGTAGAACAAAAATAGCATTGGTAACTAAAACAAGTAAGTTATTATATTTGCTTAGAGAACCAACAACTCCATAAGTAATTAAAATTACAAGAGCATTTTTCAAGATGTTATCGTTAAGACAACCACATAACTGTACTATAAAATTCGGTAAGAATCGCCTATCCTTAAAGAGATATAATTTATTTGAATCCATAGTATATAGTAGTTTATTAGTTTTGCTTCTAATTCCTGCGTAAGGTTGGCGAGGTTTTATAGTTAGGAAAATGCGTCCGATGTGTCATCCTGTAGCTCGGGAACTAGATCCAGCATAAAGCGAGTTTTTTATATCTGTATTTTTATTACTGGAACCCATGAATAAATCACGGGATGACAGAGGATACATGATTTTAATCATTACCCTAGGTTTGAATTATTGTCAAATATATTATGCAATTTATATTAACATGTCAAATTTGTCAAATTGTATGGCTTTTTCGTGATTTTGGTTTATTTGTTATATTGGGTTTTTGTAATAACATTTTTTCTTTTTCTGATAAATTTGGCATTTTAGACAATTTATTCAAAATTTCATCTACATCACCTTTAATTACTGGCAATATTTGGGGTTTTCTATTTATATTAGATTTATTTTTAGCGATTCCTATTTTTTCTGCTACTTTGTTTGTTATTACTAATAAATTCTCTTCATTAAAATTTTTGAATTTGTTAAATAGATTAAGCTTATTTATTTTAATTTTTTCCAATCCTTTAGTAATTACATTTATTATTTTTTTTCTATTTATAACTAATGTCGGATAAAAATTCTTCTCTAGCTTGTTAAGTAAATTATCGTTTAGTTGATCGGTTAATATTTTCGGCCCTGTTGCAAATAGGAAATATTAGTATAGCATAAGTCATTAAGGTACTGACAGAGCGAGAGTATCATGTTATAGTAAGCAAATATTAACAAGCATGTACAAAACTTACGCTATGTTTGGTTCTAAATATCGTAAAGATGGAGCACGCAGCTGTTGTTGCATATAGTCATCTAAAAGCCCTAACTTTATTTGGTAAACCGTTTTACCGATTGTATTTGCAGTCCTTTTGAGAAATGCCCAAACTAAAAATGCCCAACTAATATGATTACGTTGAATACGCTGTTTCCTGCATTGACAACGTTCTATCCCAGTAAGTTGCTTAATTTCTCTGTGCATGCTCTCAATTACCCATCGAAAGCCACACTCATCTTGTGCAGCTTTAGAAGATTTTTGAGTTTTGTTATTGGTAACAACATACTCAACTCTGTTGGTAGAAACAGTAAATTTAAACAAATTAACATGCTTATTTTTAGCAAAGCCTTTTATATGAATCTCTACTCCATGCCTGATCTCTTCATCTGAAAATGTCAACTCTTTTACAGCTTTATAAGGTTTAGAATCGTGCGTTTTACTAACGTTTCTATTGGCTTTAATAGGGGCATAATAATATTTCCCCAGAGAGTCAACATGTTGCATAATTTTGTGTGTAGAATACCATGTGTCAAAAAGTACTGTTTGAAAAGGAATCTTCTTGCTATAAACAGCATTATTTAACATGTTTAATAGGTGTTCTAGTTTTGTTGCTCCATCATGATCAGGTGCAAAAATTCGATAATCTATTACCCAAAACTTATTAATATCAGGGTTATAATATACCAGACTCACTACTCCTATACCTTTAGTAACTCTACCTGTAGCTCCACTGTACTGCGATCTTGCAATTTCTATTTGCTTCGTATTCCTTTTATTTAAAACCGTATCATCAAATATTGTATATCCATTAGATGAAAAAATAACATCATTCTTGATGTGTTCCCATAACAAAGAAGGTGTATATTTTTCATTCCTTAAAAATCTATTAATAACATCATGACTACATTTCTTTGCATGTTCAGCGTAGTAGGTTAAACTATAATTCTTTTGGCTAACTATTAAAAATTGACAATAATCTGTCCTATTAATTGGTATTGCTTGCAACTTTATCCTCTTTGACATGTTTAATTATTTTTACAATAATTTATCACTTTTTTACTCATAGCGTAAGTTTTGTGTAAAGAGATATGGCACGAGCATATGCAATAGAACTAAGACTAAGAGTTATAAAAGCTGTAGAAGCAGGGATACGAATAAGTAAGGTAAGTAAATTATTTAATGTAAGTCGTGATACTATATATAAATGGAAAAAATTAAAAGATAAGCAAGGTACTTTAGAAGCAGCAACTGGTTATCAGAAAGGACATAGTCATAAGATAAAAGATTCAGAATCTTTTAAAGAATTTTTTAAAGCTAATATGAATAAAACATCAAAGGAGTTAGCAAAGCAATGGGGTAATATTGCATCTGTAACTATTTTAAGACAAATCAGAAAACTTGGCTATAGCTATAAACAAAACTCATTTTCATCCGAAAAGAGATATTAAATTAAGAAATGAATTTATAGCAAAGATACAAACCATCACAAAAGACAAATTAGTATATCTTGATGAATCTGGAATAGAGGATAATGCTTGCAAAGAGTATGGATGGAGCATTATAGGACAAAGGTGTTATGGAGAAAAGGTGTATCAACATAAATTTAGAATAAGTATGATAGCTGGTCTTTGTAATGGTAATCTTATTACTCCTGTAATATTTGAAGATAATTGTAATACAGAGGTCTTTAAAACTTATATTAGGGATGTATTAATTACAGAATTACAACCTGGGCAAACCGTTATTATGGATAACATTAATTTTCATAAAAATTCTAAAGTTAAAGAGTTAATTGAATCCGTTGGTTGTACCATATTGTATTTACCAACTTACTCTCCTGATTTAAATCCTATAGAGCATTACTGGTTTAAGATAAAAAATGAAATTAGGAAAGTTGTAGGAGATTTTGAAACATTTTATGATGCTGTTTTTAATACTATTAAATTGTCAGTATCTTAATGATTTATGCTATATAAGAATAGGGAATAAATTGTTATAGATAAGCTTTATGAATTTTTTAAGAGACGTCATTTTAAATACGATATAATAATATGGGCAGTAAGGTGGTATGTAAGTACGGTATTAGCTATCGAGATTTAGAAGAGATGTTAGAGGAAAGAGGTGTAGAGGTAGATCACTCTACAATTTACCGTTGGGTTCAGTATTATGCCCCAAAGATATTAGATAAATTAAAATGGTGCTGGAAGCCTAAGTCAGGGTTTAGTTGAAGAGTAGATGAGACATACATTAAAGTCAAAGGTAAATGGGCATATTTGTATAGAGCTGTAGACAAATATGGGGATACAATTGATTTTTACCTATCATCTACTCGTAATGCTAACGCTGCTAAGCGTTTCCTAGGTAAAGCCTTGAAATCAATCCCAGAATATTCACATCCGGAAACAATTAATACTGATAAGAACCCAGCTTATAGTAAAGCAATTACTCTACTCAAATCAGAAGGCAAATGCTCACAAGAGTTAGAACATCGGCAGATTAAGTATCTGAATAATATAATAGAATCTGATCATGGTAAGCTGAAACGACTGATTAAACCTACTCTTGGTTTTAAATCAATGAAAACAGCTTATGCAACTATTAAAGGATTTGAGATAATGCGAATGTTTAAAAAAGGAAGATTTGAATTATGGAAATATGGTCAAGGTATTCACGGCGAAATCAGAATTATTACTGAAAATCTATTAGCCTTTTAATACGTAACATATTTCACTCCCTTCACAAAATACACCCACAATACCTATTTGCAACAGTGCTGAATATTAATTCAAAATTCCTAAAAATTTATAATTATAAGCTTCTTGAAATTTTTAGAAAGCCTAATTAATTACACCTATTTCCTGACGTTTAACCTTGAGCTTAAGCTCCTCAAGATTAAATCTAATATCAATCATAGCTCCCCCTGTCTCTCTATTTGCAATATCTAAAACACCGCAATGTTCTTCGACTATTCTTTTAACAATAGCAAGCCCTACTCCCATACCTTTACTTCTAGTAGTTACATAGCTTTCAGTAGCCTTACCTATTAGCTCAGGCGGGAATCCTCTGCCATTATCTATGACTGTAATATTAATAAATTGCTCACTTGCATTTACATTAATTTTTATTGCTGCTTGATTACTACTCTTTAACGATTCTTCAGCATTTTTAAGCAAATTTATCATCACTTGATTTATATGAGTAGTATCACACGTAAAATTAAATTGATCGATATTAGTTTCAAAACTATAGGAAATATTATCATTAAGTAATTTACGTGCTTCTATGATATTATTAATTACATAAATCAAATCACAATTGGTAAAATTAGGTGCAGGAAGACGAGCAAAAAGAACAAATTCAGATACAATATTTTTAATATCATTAGTATGGCGAATAATCATTTTTAAATAATTCTCGAACTCTGCTCTTTCTTTAATTTCAGGACTAAATTTTTTAAGCAATCTTTCAGAAGCAAGCAAAATAGGTGTTAACGGATTTTTAATTTCATGTGCTACTTTTTTCGCTACATCCGACCAAGCTAATGCACGTTGTGCTATCACTAAATCCCTTTGCTGGCGTGAAAGCTGCTTAATCATTCTATTAAATGCAGCATAAAGTGTTCCTATTTCGTCTTTATCTACTTCGTTCTCTGGAACTTGCACTGTTAGATCACCGCTTTTTACTTTATCGGTTGCAATAACCAACTTCTTAATGGGATTTACTATCTTAGCAGTAACTATAACACCAAAACTTATCGCTATTAAAAGAAGTAGTAAGGCAATAAAGATAAAAATAATTGAAAATTTTATTTGTATATTTCCTATTTGATTTTTAAGACGATGATACTCTGCTGCCGCTCCATTAGTTGCATCTATATGATCAATAATTTTATTATCAATTAACCTACCAACTAGTAAATATACATCATTATATTCTTTCAATTTAATCAACATTCTTATTTTAGTTGGATCAGATTTTACTTCTACCGGCTCACACGAATCTGCCTTTTTAATTAGATGTGCAGGAATAGTTGCAAATGACAGAGAAAAACTTAAATAGCTATTAGCAATTATTGTATTAGTCGACTTATTTAATACTATTGCTTCATCAAGCGATCTCATTTCTGCTTCGGTGTTTAATGTCTTAGTAAACAAAGCAGGGTTATGAATTAAATCATAATACATATCACTTAAATCTTCAGCAACAGCGAGTGCTGTCTCTCGTAACTGCAATTTATGCTCAGCAATATAAGAATCAGCAACCATTATAGATTGATCAAGCACAACAGAAATTTTTCGATCAAACCAAGCTTGAATACTAAGGTTTAAAAAATAAGCAGAAGATATTGAAACGATTATAGTCGGAATAGCAGCAGCTAGACTAAACGCAACTACTATACGATTTTGTAACTTAGAAGTATTTTGATCGCTATTTTTAAAGAAAAAACTTTGGAAAAATTTACGAGTTAATAATACGCCAAGAATTAAGAAAATTATTAAATCAATTAATAAAAACCAAATCACTTTACTAGAATTAACTACACCACTTTTTGTACCTGTAGATATTGTATAATAAGTGAAATAAGAAAAAATAATAGCTATTGTAACTAAAATGCCAATACATCTTTTACTGTAGAGATATTTTAATAAAAATATTTTTAATTTTGGCATTTTGCTATCTTAAAATCTTAATTCGTTTGTTATTTTAGCATTGTTGCATGGCTCGTAAATCATCATTGCGAGCGACCAAAGGAAGCGTGGCAATCTCATGAATTAGAACTCCTAAGATTGCCACATCTTAGCTACGCCTCTCCTCGCAATGCTCTACATCCACGCAAGCAAGCCTCACACGAGAATAACATTGACTATAATAACAAAAAAACTAGAAATACTACCATTTCTAGCTTTTATACTTCTAATAAATAGAAGAGCTGGTAATTTAATTAAATTCAAGTAGCATCTGACCTTTGACCACATTATCCTTTTCACTTACGAAAATTTTAGCTATTTTCCCATCACGTTCGGCTAAGATGATGTTTTCCATTTTCATAGCGGTTAAAATCATTATTTCCTGACCTATTGTTACTTCCTGTCCCTCTTTCACTTTAATTGAGGCAATCTGACCATTAAGAGGTGCTTGCATTTCAGAATTTTCTTCTGTTACTACTTTCGAAACCATTAACCCCTCAAGCTCTGAAATACGAGGGGAACGAACAAAGGCTTTTACGCTAATACCAGCATGTGATAGTAAATAACCAGTTCTGATATTTTCAATTTTAATGTTTGTCTTTTTGCCGTTAATTATAGCTACAAAAAGCTCATTACCTAAATTCCAGTTACTACGAATATATATTCGGTCACTTTCATGGCGTATATTATAGCCATTTTCAACAGGCGTAATTAAAACGGGGAATAATTTATCGTCAATCGTTACCACCCATCTTGTACCGATTTTATTAGCTTGGTTATTGATATTTCCAGAAATTAAAGAGGCACGTCTTTGCTCAGATATATAAATAAAAATAGCGGTTGCTAAAAATACTGCTGTTACTTCTGAGGTTAGACTTGCACCAGAAAATCCATCTGGATATTCTTCTTGAATAAAAGCAGTAGAAATATCACCACTAACAAAACGAGGATGAAGCATCACTGCTTCTAAGAAGCTGATATTATGAGAAATACCATTAATAATGTAAGAACTTAAAGCAGAACGCATTACCTCAATTGCTTGCTCTCTCGTTTCGCCGTAAGTACATAATTTTGCGATCATCGAATCGTAGAACATGCTAACTTCGCCGCCAAGTCCAATACCGGTATCAATACGAATATTTGGGCTTTTTACAGGTTCAGAATACGCAGTAATCCTACCACTTGAAGGCAAGAAACCACGGCTTGGATTTTCAGCACAAATTCGTGACTCAAACGCCCAGCCCTTTAACTTTACGTCATCTTGCGTAAATGATAATTTTTTACCGGCAGCAATTTTTATCATTTCTTCAACGATATCTATACCAGTTATTAATTCGGTAACAGGGTGTTCTACCTGCAATCTCGTATTCATTTCTAAGAAATAGAAATTTTTCTCACTATCTACTATAAACTCAACAGTACCTACAGAGTAATATCTAACCTTTTTGGATAGCGATATTACTTGCCTATACATTTCTTGTCTTATTTCTTCGGTAATGAATGAGCTTGGAGCCTCTTCAATCACTTTTTGATGGTGACGTTGTATTGAACATTCACGTTCCCCAAGACATACGCTATTGCCATACTGATCAGCAAGCAATTGAATTTCGATATGACGAGGTCTTTGGATCAATTTTTCAATAAATAATCTATCATCACTAAAACTATTACCGGCTTCAAGCTTTGCAGATTCAAAAGCATTTGCCATTTCAGAAGGGTTATTTACCACCCTCATACCACGCCCGCCACCACCGGCAGCTGCTTTCACAATCACCGGAAAGCCTATTTCTTTCGCGATATCTATTGCTTGCTTAACATCATTTATAGCTCCCATATAACCAGGAACAGTACTAACTCCTGCTTCTATTGCTATCTTTTTTGCTTCAATTTTATTGCCCATTTTCTTTATAGTAGCAGCATTAGGACCTATTAAAACTACTCCCTCTCTTTTAAGAACATTGGCAAAATTAGGGTTTTCAGATAAAAAGCCATAGCCTGGATGTACGGCATTTGCACCGCTTTCACGAATTGCCGAAACAAGATTTTTAATAGATAGATAGCTTTCGGTTGCCGGTGAATCACCAATATAATAAGCTTCATCTGCATGCTGAACATACATTGAGTTTGTATCGGCTTCAGAATATACAGCAACCGACCCTATCCCCATTTTTTTTAAAGTACGGATTATTCTAACAGCAATTTCGCTACGATTAGCGATTAAAATTTTATCAAATAAAGGTTTGGTCATAGTTTTTGATTAAAATAGTTATTTAATTATCCACCAATATGTGGCTCAGCATAAATTGTTTCATCTGTAAGAGATAAAGCACATGTACTTGTTATACCATCATAGGACTCAACAGGTATGGGAGGTGGTGCTTCTTCTGGGGCTGCATGTTTGCATTTAAAGGACCTATAGGTCTATTTTTGTTATGCTGAGCGTAACGAATATAAAATTTCTCCGGAGCTTCTTTATTTATAGGAGTCGCAGCATATATAGGCGTAGATGGAGTAGCTGGGGTTACAGGAGTTATCGGTTCATTCTGATTATCATACTCATCTCTTACGATTCTAACTACCAAATAAAGGTTTTCTGTTGCTTTGCCACTTTGATTTATTATTGAGTTTTTATTTTCACCAATTAAAGATTCTATGCTTGCATATCCTAGCTCTTCTGACTGCATAATATTTAAAGGGGGTAGTGGAGTTTTTGCTTTCATTTTAGTTTCCGATTATATTATGTTCTTGAATTTGTATTTTATTTTTATGTCATTTTTTGCTTTGTATTTTTTATTTACTGGATCCCGTGGACAAGCCATGGGATGACAATCACAGCGGTAAATTATCATGCTTTTTCCAAGGTAATTCTACCTTTTTAGTACGTAAGAAATTTAGGGCTTTACATATTCGCCATCTTGTATTTTGTGGTCTTATGATATCGTCTAAATAGCCTCTAGATGCTGCAACAAAAGGTGATGTTACTACTTTTTTATATTCATCGATTTTTTGTTTTTTAGCTTCCGGATCTTTGCATTCTTCTCTAAATATTATTTCAGCTGCTCCCTCTGCCCCCATCACTGCAATTTCGGAATTAAACCAAGCATAATTTATATCGCCTCTAAGATGCTTAGAGTTCATCACTATATAAGCTCCGCCGTAAGCTTTGCGAGTAATCACGGTAATTTTCGGCACTGTTGCTTCAGCATAAGCATATAAAAGTTTAGCACCATGCTTAATAATACCATCATGCTCTTGAGAAGTACCCGGCAAAAATCCCGGTACGTCAACAAGACTTACTATAGGAATGTTGAAAGCATCACAAAATCTAATAAATCTTGCTGCTTTTCTTGAAGCATTAATATCTAAACATCCCGCTAAATGCAATGGTTGATTCGCAACGAATCCTACTGGATATCCTTCCATATAACCAAAACCAATGATGATATTCTTAGCAAAATCTGGTTGTAACTCAAAAAACTCTCCCTCATCTACAATACGCTCAACAAGTTCTTTCATATCATAAGGTTTATTGGGAGTATTAGGGATTAGAGTACTTAGAGACATATCAACCCTATCAGCAGGGTCAACAGTAGGACGAATAGGGAGTGGGCTACGATTAGATGATGGTAGAAAATTAAAGAACCTACGAATTTCTAGCAATGCTTCTATGTCATTATTAAATGCAAGATCAGCCACACCGCTTTTGGTAGTGTGCATACGTGCCCCACCGAGTTTCTCTTGGCTTACTTCCTCACCAGTAACAGTTTTTACTACATCAGGACCGGTTACAAACATATAGGAAGTATTTTTAATCATGAATATAAAATCGGTTAAAGCAGGCGAATAAACAGCACCGCCCGCACAAGGACCCATAATTAAGGTAATCTGAGGAATAACACCTGATGCTAACACATTACGCTGGAATAGCTCACCATATCCAGCAAGAGCATCCACACCCTCCTGAATTCTTGCACCACCTGAATCATTAATACCGATTACGGGAGCACCGGTTGCTATAGCTTGATCTAAAATATCGCAAATCTTTTTAGCATGATACTCACCAAGTGAACCGCCAAGCACTGTAAAATCTTGGCTATAAATAAAAACTAATCTTCCATTTATTGTGCCATGACCCGTTACAACACCATCACCTAAAAACTTCTTATCATCCATCCCAAAATTTTCACATCTATGAGCTACAAACATTCCTGTTTCGGTGAAACTATTAGGATCTAATAATACCTCTATTCGCTCACGTGCTGTTAACTTACCTTTTTTATGCTGGGTATTAATTCTATCTTCACCACCCCCTTGCCTTGCAATATTTTTTTTCTCGTCAAGTAACTCCGCAGAGATTATATTACTTTGATTCATAGATATTTATAAATTTATTTTTCAAAATATCCGTAGTATAATATAATAATGTTAGTGTGAAAAGATAATTATTTATGTCATCTACCAAAGATAGCAAAGAACAAACTTCAGAAACCAAAATAAAGCCTAATTTTAACAATTTATCATCTGCTCTAAAAAAGAATTTACAGAGACGAAAAAAAGTTAAGGCAGAAAAACCTAACAATTAAATATTTTAAAAAGGCAAAATATGAATTGGCACTGTTGCAAATAGGTATTGTGGGTGTATTTTGTGAAGGGAGTGAAATATGTTATGTATTAAAAGACTAATAGATTTTCAGTAATAATTCTGATTTCGCCGTGAATACCTTGACCATATTTCCATAATTCAAATCTTCCTTTTTTAAACATTCGCATTATCTCAAATCCTTTGGCCCTGTTGCAAATAGGAAATATTAGTATATAAGAATAGGGAATAAATTGTTATAGATAAGCTTTATGAATTTTTTTAAGATGTTAGCAACGGAAGTAAAATGATACAGGGCGACGGATAAAAATTGATACAGTATTAATAGTGTATCCTCCTGATAAGGAGGTAAAAAAGAATGTTAATACTGGAACAAATAATGGAAATAAAGATTTTACATAAGCAAGGTAAAAGCCTAAGAACTATAGCAGGAGAAGTAGGTATATCAGTAAATACGGTACGTAAGTATTTAAAATATGAAGACGCTCCTAAATACAAGAACAGACCACAGTTAACAACTAAGATTGGTCCATATAAGAACTACCTAGAGGATAGAATAAAATCAGCTTACCCTGTAGTTTTGCCTGGTATAGCATAAATCATTAAGATACTGACAATTTAATAGTATTAAAAACAGCATCATAAAATGTTTCAAAATCTCCTACAACTTTCCTAATTTCATTTTTTATCTTAAACCAGTAATGCTCTATAGGAATAAAAGTAATCCCCGCCGCAAGCAGCGGGGTATTTTAGAAGAAAGCTAGCTGATGATCCTCATGCAGTTTCTGATATTCCTTGCCTTGGTTTTTTACGTATTTTCCTATCATATTCTCATTTCCATGCTTACCTACCGTACTCGTAAAATATCCATCAGTCCAAAATTCTCCACCCCATAATTGTTTCTTTACCTGTGGACACTGTCTAAATATTTGACGAGCTGTAACACTTTTAATTGTTGTTACTATTTTTGTTACGCTATAGGTTGGTACAGATTGTACCAAAAAATGGACATGATCTTCATCAACCCCTATTTCTAAAAATTTTATTTGATATCTCTTTTCTATCTCTAAACATATTTCTCGTAATACTTGATCAACTGATACGTCAAACACTGCTCGGCGATATTTTGCTGGAAATACCATGTGATACAGCAGTACCGTAACATTATGACTTTTATGTATATATTTGCTCATTCCGCCATATTACGCCGCAAGCGGCGGGGAATATACCCAAAAGAGATTTAAATCAGGAGAGTAAGTTGGTAAATACAATATGGTACAACCAACGGATTCAATTAACTCTTTAACTTTAGAATTTTTATGAAAATTAATCAAAACTTACGCTATGTTTGGTTCTAAATATCGTAAAGATGGAGAACGCAGCTGTTGTTGCATATAGTCATCTAAAAGCCCTAACTTTATTTGGTAAACCGTTTTACCGATTGTATTTGCAGTCCTTTTGAGAAATGCCCAAACTAAAAATGCCCAACTAATATGATTACGTTGAATACGCTGTTTCCTGCATTGACAACGTTCTATCCCAGTAAGTTGCTTAATTTCTCTGTGCATGCTCTCAATTACCCATCGAAAGCCACACTCATCTTGTGCAGCTTTAGAAGATTTGTGAGTTTTGTTATTGGTAACAACATACTCAACTCTGTTGGTAGAAACAGTAAATTTAAACAAATTAACATGCTTATTTTTAGCAAAGCCTTTTATATGAATCTCTACTCCATGCCTGATCTCTTCATCTGAAAATGTCAACTCTTTTACAGCTTTATAAGGTTTAGAATCGTGTGTTTTACTAACGTTTCTATTGGCTTTAATAGGGGCATAATAATATTTCCCCAGAGAGTCAACATGTTGCATAATTTTGTGTGTAGAATACCATGTGTCAAAAAGTACTATTTGAAAAGGAATCTTCTTGCTATAAACAGCATTATTTAACATGTTTAATAGGTGTTCTAGTTTTGTTGCTCCATCATGATCAGGTGCAAAAATTCGATAATCTATTACCCAAAACTTATTAATATCAGGGTTATAATATACCAGACTCACTACTCCTATACCTTTAGTAACTCTACCTGTAGCTCCACTGTACTGCGATCTTGCAATTTCTATTTGCTTCGTATTCCTTTTATTTAAAACCGTATCATCAAATATTGTATATCCATTAGATGAAAAAATAACATCATTCTTGATGTGTTCCCATAACAAAGAAGGTGTATATTTTTCATTCCTTAAAAATCTATTAATAACATCATGACTACATTTCTTTGCATGTTCAGCGTAGTAGGTTAAACTATAATTCTTTTGGCTAACTATTAAAAATTGACAATAATCTGTCCTATTAATTGGTATTGCTTGCAACTTTATCCTCTTTGACATATTTAATCTCTTTTGGGTATATTCCCCGCCGCTTGCGGCGTAATATGGCGGAATGAGCAAATATATACATAAAAGTCATAATGTTACGGTACTGCTGTATCACATGGTATTTCCAGCAAAATATCGCCGAGCAGTGTTTGACGTATCAGTTGATCAAGTATTACGAGAAATATGTTTAGAGATAGAAAAGAGATATCAAATAAAATTTTTAGAAATAGGGGTTGATGAAGATCATGTCCATTTTTTGGTACAATCTGTACCAACCTATAGCGTAACAAAAATAGTAACAACAATTAAAAGTGTTACAGCTCGTCAAATATTTAGACAGTGTCCACAGGTAAAGAAACAATTATGGGGTGGAGAATTTTGGACTGATGGATATTTTACGAGTACGGTAGGTAAGCATGGAAATGAGAATATGATAGGAAAATACGTAAAAAACCAAGGCAAGGAATATCAGAAACTGCATGAGGATCATCAGCTAGCTTTCTTCTAAAATACCCCGCCGCAAGCAGCGGGGATTACTTTTATTTATTTTTACAATAATTTATCACTTTTTTACTCATAGCGTAAGTTTTGTGTATTAATTACCGCCATTTAGTAAATGCTTTGATAAAGAAGCCTGGAGCATTTCGTGGTTCTATTCTACGGGATGATATTTTACCAAATGAGACATATAAAAACATTTGGAATTTGATTAATCAGCATTGTAAGCCAAAGCATGCGAATAAATTAATGGTAGGTATTTTAAAGTTAGCTGCTGATTATGATTGTGAACTGGCACTAGGAGAATTGGTGCTGTCATCTCTTTCTAAAGGTCAGATACCTTCTTTGAGTTTATTGCAAATACGTTTTCAATCTTGTAGTAATAATCCATTATTACCACCTATAGGAGTAACACAACATTCGCTACAAACATATGATCATCTTTTATCTGTGTTTGCTGTAGGAGGTTGTTATGCATGATTCTGCAACTTTACCAATTCTTCTAAAAGAATTAGGATTATTGACTATACTTGAGACATGGGAAAACTTTTTAGAGAAGGCACAAATTGAAGGATGGAGTTATAATAAACTGTTTTCTATTCTTTTAGAACAGGAGGTAGAGACACGTCATAGGGAAAAAGTACAAGCTTATCTTAGGAAAGCACACTTACCACCTGGTAAATCTTTAACCACTTTTGATTTTAGCCAAGTACAGCTGAAAATACTATAAGTAAGTAGAACAGAACCTATTTAAAATAATAAGATTTTAAATAGGTAATGATGAACAGAAAATATAGACACTTATCTCGAGAAGAGAGATATGAGATAAAAAGAATGTATGACCTAGGAGTCAGTATTAATAAGATAGCACAACATCTTACGAGGTCTAAAAGCACTATTAGTATGGAGCTAAAAAGAAATAAGGTAAAAGATAAGTATATGCCTTGTGTTGCTCAGGAAAAATATGAAAACAGGATGTATCAGCAAGAGTTATTAAAAATAGAAAAGAACCCTATGTTGTTAGATTATATTAAAAATGCTATGATTCGCAAGAAATGGTCGCCGGATGCTATAGCCGGAAAGTTAAAACTAGACAAAAATACAGCTTTGTGTATCAGTACAGAAAGTATATATAGATTTGTTTACACTTCTGCAGTAGCAGCTAAATTAAAGTTATATAGCTATTTACCTTCTAAAAGATATAAAAGGCAAGAAAGAGGGAAGAGGCATCAAAGGATCATTATACCACAAAGGATCTCAATACATCAGCGTGATGCAATAGCTACGAAAAAGGTAGAAGTAGGGAATTTTGAGGCAGATCTTACCAAAACTTACGCTATGTTTGGTTCTAAATATCGTAAAGATGGAGAACGCAGCTGTTGTTGCATATAGTCATCTAAAAGCCCTAACTTTATTTGGTAAACCGTTTTACCGATTGTATTTACAGTCCTTTTGAGAAATGCCCAAACTAAAAATGCACAACTAATATGATTACGTTGAATACGCTGTTTCCTGCATTGACAACGTTCTATCCCAGTAAGTTGCTTAATTTCTCTGTGCATGCTCTCAATTACCCATCGAAAGCCACACTCATCTTGTGCAGCTTTAGAAGATTTGTGAGTTTTGTTATTGGTAACAACATACTCAACTCTGTTGGTAGAAACAGTAAATTTAAACAAATTAACATGCTTATTTTTAGCAAAGCCTTTTATATGAATCTCTACTCCATGCCTGATCTCTTCATCTGAAAATGTCAACTCTTTTACAGCTTTATAAGGTTTAGAATCGTGCGTTTTACTAACGTTTCTATTGGCTTTAATAGGGGCATAATAATATTTCCCCAGAGAGTCAACATGTTGCATAATTTTGTGTGTAGAATACCATGTGTCAAAAAGTACTGTTTGAAAAGGAATCTTCTTGCTATAAACAGCATTATTTAACATGTTTAATAGGTGTTCTAGTTTTGTTGCTCCATCATGATCAGGTGCAAAAATTCGATAATCTATTACCCAAAACTTATTAATATCAGGGTTATAATATACCAGACTCACTACTCCTATACCTTTAGTAACTCTACCTGTAGCTCCACTGTACTGCGATCTTGCAATTTCTATTTGCTTCGTATTCCTTTTATTTAAAACCGTATCATCAAATATTGTATATCCATTAGATGAAAAAATAACATCATTCTTGATGTGTTCCCATAACAAAGAAGGTGTATATTTTTCATTCCTTAAAAATCTATTAATAACATCATGACTACATTTCTTTGCATGTTCAGCGTAGTAGGTTAAACTATAATTCTTTTGGCTAACTATTAAAAATTGACAATAATCTGTCCTATTAATTGGTATTGCTTGCAACTTTATCCTCTTTGACATGTTTAATTATTTTTACAATAATTTATCACTTTTTTACTCATAGCGTAAGTTTTGATTATTATGCCCCTATTAAAGCCAATAGAAACGTTAGTAAAACGCACGATTCTAAACCTTATAAAGCTGTAAAAGAGTTGACATTTTCAGATGAAGAGATCAGGCATGGAGTAGAGATTCATATAAAAGGCTTTGCTAAAAATAAGCATGTTAATTTGTTTAAATTTACTGTTTCTACCAACAGAGTTGAGTATGTTGTTACCAATAACAAAACTCACAAATCTTCTAAAGCTGCACAAGATGAGTGTGGCTTTCGATGGGTAATTGAGAGCATGCACAGAGAAATTAAGCAACTTACTTGTCATTGCTAAAATAAAAGGGACCAGTAAATTGCACGAAAAAGGGACCAGAGAAGTTGGTGTGACCTAATAAGGTTAATGTGCAATATTCACTAGATAATTAAGCAAGTAAATATCTAGTGATACAATGATAAGAATAAATATGTATACAACAATTATCACCCTTTATAAACAAGGCAATAGTCAAAGGAATATTGCCAAACTAACAAGAACAGACCGCAAAACAGTACGAAAAATAATAAACCGCTATGTAGAGGCTGGTACAGAATCCCCAGCAATCTATGAACGATCTTCAGTTTTGGATTTTTGGCACGAAAAAATAATTGAGTTATTAGAAAAAAATCTGAGTTACATAAGAATTTTTGAGGAGTTAAAAAATCAAGGTTATACAAGCAGTTATACTTCTTTGACCCGTTATATCAAAAAATATAAAATTAAGGATAACAGTTGCATTCGTTTTCATACTTTAGCAGGAGAGGAAGCACAAGTAGATTTTGGTGACATAGGCTTACAGTATAATTCTAAAGGGCGTAGAGTTAAAGCATATGTATTTAATATGCGTTTAAGCTATAGTCGCCTTGATTATTATGAAGTAGTGTTTGATCAAAGTTGTCAAACATGGATTCAATGTCATATCAATGCATTTAATTATTTTGCTGGTAGTCCAAAAGTAATAAAACTTGATAATCTTAAAGCTGGAGTAGTAGATGCCAATTTTTATGAGCCAGTATATCAGAAGGAATATAAGTGCTTAGCCGATCATTATGGAATTTTACTTTCTCCTTGTCGAGTGTATCAACCGCAAGAAAAAGGCAAAGTTGAGTCGGGAATAAAATACGTTAAAAATAATTTTTTTGCTGGTCGTAAATTTGATAGATATGAAGAATTAACAAATGGTCTTGCAAATTGGTTAAATAAGGCCAATAGCCGAATACATGGTACTACTAAGAGAATACCTAGAGAACTGTTTGAGCAAGAGGAAAGAAGTAGTTTGATTCCTTTACCATTAGAAACTTTTGATTTGTCATCTTGGCATAATCGAAAAGTAGCAAAAGATTGTCATATTACCATAGATAATAATTATTACTCTGTACCAGCAAAATATATATACAGTGAGGTAATGGTACAATTGTCCCCAAAACTTGTTCAAATATTTTCTATACAAAATGATTTAATAGCAAGACACGTTAGAACAGAGGGCAAGGGGATATTTACCACTAATCCGTCTCATTATGCTAAATACAAACGTCTATGCCCAGGTTTTATAGAATATAGTGAACATTATCAACAACAAATGCAGCAGATAGGGAATAATTGCAGTTTATTATTAGAATCATTACAACAAACAAGAGTGAATGATTGGCAACGTTGTGCACGAGGTATCATTTCTTTACGTAAGGTTTACAATGATGACTTAATAGATAAAGCCTGTCATAGAGCACTACATTATGGTATAAGTTCTTACTCTAAAATTAAGAATATTTTAAATAGTAATGCAGTAAACTTACCATTACCAGAGTTTGGAGGTAATAATGCAGAACTTATTTAATGACCTACGAAGCTTTAGATTATCAGGTATAGTCAATAGTTTAAATGAAAGGATTATTTATGCTCAAAATAATAAACTAGGATTTAAAGAATTTCTATCACTATTATGTGAAGATGAAAAATCTAACCGTAAGGATAATAATTACCGTCGCCGTAAAAGTGCTGCTAAATTGCCGGTAACTAAAAATTTAGAAGACTTTGATTTTAATTTCCAACCAAGTGTTGATGCCAAAGTAATAAGTGATTTATCAACTTGTGATTATATTAATACTAAGGGAAATGTAATATTCATAGGTGATTCAGGAACTGGGAAAACTCATCTTGCCATTGGGCTAGCATTAAAAGCTTTAACACGAGAATACTCTGTATATTTTACTACGGTATCGGATATGCTTTATAATTTACATATTGCAAGAGCAGATAATAGTTATCACAAAAAGGTTAAATTACTCCTATCGTTTGATTTATTAATTCTTGATGAGCTCGGGTTTAAGCAATTGCCAAAACATTCAGTAGAAGACTTTTTTAATATTATTGCTAAACGATATGAAAATAAATCTACCATTATTACCACAAACAAGGATTTTGAAAAATGGAATGAAATATTTGCTGATGAAGTATTAACTCATGCAATTATTGATCGAGTGGTACATCATGCTCATATACTAAACATAAAAGGTAAAAGTTATCGTATTAATAACTATAAATCTGGAGGTAATATGGCATAAAAATTTTTAAATATAGTGGTTCCTTTTTCGTGCAATTTACTGGTCCCTTTTTAATTGACAATGACACTTACTGGGATAGAACGTTGTCAATGCAGGAAACAGCGTATTCAACGTAATCATATTAGTTGGGCATTTTTAGTTTGGGCATTTCTCAAAAGGACTGCAAATACAATCGGTAAAACGGTTTACCAAATAAAGTTAGGGCTTTTAGATGACTATATGCAACAACAGCTGCGTTCTCCATCTTTACGATATTTAGAACCAAACATAGCGTAAGTTTTGTTACATTTCATAAAGGTAATCAAAGTATGAATATTGGTGCACTGGTGGATAAAAAGAGTCAAAAGATTATTTTAGTGCTGAATAACTCCAAGAGAGCTACAACAGTTACCAATGGTTTTTTAAGAAAGATAAAAACTCTTCCAAATAGTGTGAGAAAGACTATTACTATGGATAATGGCAAAGAGTTTGTGGGGCATGTTGCCTATAGACTATCTGGGTTTCAAACTTTCTTTTGTGATCCATACCGCCCTAGACAAAAAGCATTAGTGGAAAAAATGAATTCTATGATTCATAGAATTTTACCTAAAAATACAGATATTACTACCGTTACACAAAGAGGTCTTGACAATGTTGCTGAGATTTTAAATAACATGCCAAGAAAGATTTTTGGTTATAAAACCCCCAATGAAATTTGGGCAGAAAATTTATAGGTTTTGTTCTACTTAGTCCTTGCATTTTCAATGGAATGGTTTGTTGTTTTGAAATTAGTATATGAAGATTAAAAACAAAAAATAAATTATACTGACAATAAATATTATAAAGCTAAAGCATACGAAGATCAACTTGGAAAAGAGCAAGGAGTCCCTAAGTGCGAGGAACGGAAGCCGTTACTTAATACGTGAGTACCGGAGTACTTGTAGGACGACATAGCCAATTTTTGAAATTCACCGAGTATAAGGATTTTTGGTTTTTACGTAGATGAATCTAATAGGAACACCAGGCATGTCGAAAGCTTCACGCATATTATTCACTAAATATCTTGTATAGCTATCGGTAATTTTTTCTGGATTATTGGAGAATAGTTTGAATGTAGGTGGTCTAGTTTTTGTTTGAGTCATATATTTTACACGCACTCGCTTACCACCTTTTTGCAAAGGTAAAGGATGTGCTTCAGTAGTAAAATTAAGCCACTCATTTAATTTGCTGGTAGTTATTTTTTTATTCCAAGTTTTATAAATCTTAATACAGCTATCTAATACATCGGCTATATTTTGTTTATTTTTTGCTGAGATAAATAAGGCAGGAACGCCTTTAATCTGCGGCAGATGAATATTAATCTGATAATAAAACTCTTCTTTAAACGCTTCTTTCTCGGATTCTTTAACTAAATCCCATTTGTTGACTACTATAATAATACTTCGCCCTTCATTTGCTACATGGCTTGCAATGTTTAAATCCTGCTGTTTCAAAGGCGATAAGGCATCAATCATTAAAATCACAGTATTAGCAAATTTAATACTATTAATAGCATCCGACGCTGATAGTTTTTCTAAAGATTCTGTAATAGCGGCTTTTTTACGAAGCCCTGCCGTATCAATCAATTTGACATGATTACCTTTATATTGCCAATCAATTTCAATTGATTCACGAGTGATCCCTGCTTCCGGTCCAGTTAGCAATCTTTCATCATTAATCAAAGCATTTATAAAAGTAGATTTACCGGCATTCGGTCTACCGCTTACTACTATTTGCAGACAATCCCCTTTAACTGGGTCATTTATTTCTGCTTCTTCTGAATTTTCTTCGGGTAATTTGGCAATAATTTCATCATATAAATCAATCATTCCTGTGCCATGCTCGGCAGAAATAGCAACCATACTGTCAAAGCCAAGCTTGTAATATTCCTTATCGAAATCAAAAGCCTTTTCGCATTTGTTAATTACCAAGACCGCCGGCTTATTATATTTTCTAACAAAATCGCTAAGTAATTTATCATCAGGCAATATTCCGCTTCTACCATCAACCATAAAGCAAATTAAATCTGCTTCATTTATCGCCTTAGTAGTCTGCTCCATTAGCCTTTTACCAAAGCTATCAGGATTTTCTTCAAGCCCTGGCGTATCAATAAGCAAAAACTCAAATGAACCGATTCTGCCGTCTGTATATTTCCTATCTCTAGTAACACCTGGCAGATTGTGAACAATAGCTTTTTTACGCATACTTAAGCGATTAAATAGCGTTGATTTACCAACATTTGGACGCCCTACTAAGGCAATAATCTTTTTGGCAATAATTTTTTTAGTCATTATGTTAAATGTAATATTAAGTTTGCCTGTATGGTCTATAGTCATTCCTTGCGTAGATCATAACTCTGTCATCCCGTGACTTGTCCACGAAATCTATGCTTTTTATTGTCACCCCGTGACTTGTTCTATAGTACCGGACAGTTTTTATTCTATGTCATACTTAGCAACGACGGGAATCCAAAAAAATAAACATAAAAGCAGCAAGTTTTTTAAAATAAAAGTAATCCCCGCCGCAAGCAGCGGGGTATTTTAGAAGAAAGCTAGCTGATGATCCTCATGCAGTTTCTGATATTCCTTGCCTTGGTTTTTTACGTATTTTCCTATCATATTCTCATTTCCATGCTTACCTACCGTACTCGTAAAATATCCATCAGTCCAAAATTCTCCACCCCATAATTGTTTCTTTACCTGTGGACACTGTCTAAATATTTGACGAGCTGTAACACTTTTAATTGTTGTTACTATTTTTGTTACGCTATAGGTTGGTACAGATTGTACCAAAAAATGGACATGATCTTCATCAACCCCTATTTCTAAAAATTTTATTTGATATCTCTTTTCTATCTCTAAACATATTTCTCGTAATACTTGATCAACTGATACGTCAAACACTGCTCGGCGATATTTTGCTGGAAATACCATGTGATACAGCAGTACCGTAACATTATGACTTTTATGTATATATTTGCTCATTCCGCCATATTACGCCGCAAGCGGCGGGGAATATACCCAAAAGAGATTTAATTTATTAGAGATATACAATATACGAAGATCAACTTCAAAAAGAGCAAGGCGTTTTGAAGCTTTTAACCGAAGCGTAGTAAATCCACGTGAGGATTAAAAGCGAAAAATAACGTAGCCAATTTTTGAAGTTCATCGAGTAGATGGTAACATTATTTTTATATACGCTTTCTTATGCATATCTTCGAAAAACTTCTGAGCTTTTCGAGAAATCTTTTTATTTGTTAGAAAATTTACCACATAATTATTTTCATCTTCGCTAATATTTAAGATTTTCCTAGAGCATATTAATATCATTTCAAATTTACCGTCTTTTTCAAAAATATTACTGACTTTATTAGGTTCTAAATCTTTTATTATAGTTTGTTTTGTTCCTTCTATATTACTTAACTTATCAGTAGCTTCCGTCATAGTTGCAAAATTATTATAAAGAGATTTATTAACTGTACTACAACTTTTTAGTTTATCTTTTAAGCTATTCATTTGTGCAAAAGCTTTACTATCATTATTTTTAGAGGTAAAAACTTGCATTGAAATTTCTACATCTTTTTGGTCACTTGATATAATTATCGTATCTATTTCTTTATTACTCACTTCAACTGACCTTGATAACCCTGATAAAATATTCATTTTAATCACTTCACTTTTAACTTGTGAAATAAAGCTATCTATACTAACTGATCTACTTTTCAAATATTCAAATAAAAAGCCGCGAGGCATTTTGCTAAGATTTTCAATAGATTCAATAGCCTTATCTATTTCTTTTTGTGGAATTTCTCTATCGCCATAATATTGGAAGAGCAAAGATTCATCTATTAAACTTTTTACAGCTATATAACTTAACTGCTTATCCTGAGCGGGTGTTACCTCTTCAATATTATTTAGTGTCATAATCATTTTTTTTCTGGCACGAAACTCATTAAGAGTAATCGGTTCATTATTTACAAGTGCCACTATGTTTGATGTTTCAGCACATGCTATATTAGAAATAAAAAAAACAGTAATTATTAGTAATAATTTTTTCATATTTAACTCTGTAATATTAATACAATTTAGTAGACGAAGTTTTATTTGGAAAAGAGCAAGGCGTCTTGAAGCTGATAACCGGAGCGTACATATAGTACGTGAGGATTATCAGCAAAAGACTTTGTCGCTAATTTTTCAAATAAAACGAGTATACTACATATTCAGGACTCTTAAACCAACAGAAATAGTAAACGAAGATTTAGTTTTTTTAATTCCTCTACTTTCATCGGATAAATAATCAGAATAAATCTTAGTTGCGATTCTAACACAATCTTTAGCATATGTCACTCTAATAGTTCTAGTTAGTAAATCTGCTGAACCTTTTGAAAGATCAATACGTCCACCAATTCCAACAGACCAATTATCTGTCAATTGGTAATTAACATTTCCATAAAATTGTCTTGCTCGATTATTTGAAAGCTGCATCTCTTCTGCTCTATAATACTTTTTAAGATTTGTAAGCTGAATAAGACTCCCGGTTAAACTTATTCTACCATAATATAAATTAGCTCCTACCTCATCACGTATAGGCTTAAAATATCTATTTTTTCGAAAATCATAAAATAATTCTAAATTATCATAAATATTTCCTGAAATTTTACCAACATTTTCAGTATCACTTGCTTTCTGATATACACTATATCTAGTATTAAGAGACTGACCTAAAAACAATCTTAAATAATTTTGTTCTTTAGCAAAACTAGCGTTTAAACCATAATTTAATCTATTACCGAAATCATGGCAATCAATACCGCTATAACGATTGGATAAGAAAAGATTTCTTCCTGATAGCTCATATTTCATAGGGTCAATTATAACAAACTTCATATCTTTACTGGTTAATTTACGCCCTATAGTAAAAGAAACTATCGGCTCAATAAGTACATTTATTGTTTTTGTTATAGCACCTACGAATGGATAACGCCATAAAGTTTGAAATTCCGGTATATTACGTTGAAGCGTCTTAGCTGCTCTTGTTCTCTCAAAATAAGCCTGTTTTGCTATATAAAAATCTCCTCTATCCCGAGCAACAAACTCAAAAATTTGTCCCGAAGAAGTTATAAGATTATGAATATAGGATAATTGTAAAGAGGTTCTAGTAAGCTGCTTTCCTATCCTTTCTTTATACATTAAAGTGTTATTTTCGATAACGATATGCCTACTTTCGTCATCATTTAAACTTATTACATTTTTTGTAGTGATTTTTGGTAATACTAGTGGATAGTTAGATCTGCTATCATTACTACCTAACCCTTGGGAAGTTAAAGCTTCTATCTGAAAATAATCCGCCTTGTGAATCTTATTTAAAAATACCCTAGAAGTTAGGTATGAAGCATAGTTATTATAATAATTTTTTAAATAAGCTTTATCGGAAGTACGCTCTGCTTTAAAACCATAATTATAAACTTGATCACTACTACAAAAATTACCATTTACAATATAATGATAGGAAGAGATTTTTTTATCCTTTATTTTGTCTCCATTTTTTTCTAGAAGATAAGGCAGTCTACCATAGCTACCATCAAAACTTATATTATCGGTATTATTTGGTCTATAACGCCCTTCTAGCTCAAAAATTGGATCTTTATTAAAAACTCTTGGAGTTAATGTAAAATCCATATTAGGCTTTGCCCGTAAATATAGAGGCACTCCAAATCTTCCATTCTTCACATCTGGCACTAGTAGCCCTGAGGAAGCAGGAGCTGACGGAGTTGGATGAAAAAAATATGGTAAGTAAAAAACTGGTATACCATATACCTCGAAAAATACATTTTTATAAACTATTTTATGCTCTGCAGAATGAATATCAGTATTTTTAGCAGAAATTTGCCAGAGGGGATTTCCACTACAAGTAACTTCGCAGGGAGTAAACTTAGCATAATGAAGCCGTATATTATTTTCATCTATTCTTTCAGCGAGCTTAGCAACTAAAAGGCTATTGTTATTGAAAAGCATAATAAATTTAGACACTACACCTTGTTTAAATTCATTTTTTAAGATTGCCTTATCACCTAATGTAATTCTATTGTCTTTATCTTTAACTCTTACATTACCTTCTACCCACAAAATATCATTATTTACGTCATAAAGTAAATTATCTGCTGTTAGCAAATGCTCATCTGTAAGAATTTTTAGATTACCTTTAGCATATATTAATCCCTTATTTTCATTATATTCTACAAAATCAGCAATTAAATTATTAATTTTAACGCCGTTGCTTTTTGTCAAGCTATTTGCAAAACTAAACAAAGGAGATATTACGATAATAAATAGAAATATTACCCGTAGCATTTATCATTAACCAAATATTTAAATAGTAGGAAATAATAGCAAGCTATTATTAATATAGCAAATAATAAAAATTTTGCTTGCTCTTTTGATTATTGGAGGGTTATTCTATTGGGATGACACCGAACACGCTTTTCGAGCCATGCGACAACACTGGCTTGACCACGTGATAAAAAAAACAAAAAATATCCCAATGTTAGATAATTTTACTTCCAGTCAAACTACTAAAGAATTTTCCGTTAGTGAGCTTTCTAACAAAATTAAAGAATTATTAGAAAATAATTTTGGTTATATTAAAGTAAAAGGCGAGATTTCTGGCTTAAAAATAGCTAGTTCAGGACATGCTTATTTTAACTTAAAAGAAAACACTGCAATTTTAGCTTGTACTTGCTGGCGTCCTATTCTTGCTAAAATCAAGTTTCCGTTAAATGACGGGATGGAAGTAGTAATTAGCGGCAAGCTTTCGAGTTATGCCGGCAATTCACGTTATCAGCTATCAGTCGAGAATTTACAGCCCGCAGGACTCGGAGCTATGATACAAATTCTAAACGAACGTAAAGCACGTTTAGAAAAAGAGGGATTATTTAACAAAATACGTAAACCTATATCATTTTTACCTAGTAAAATAGGCGTTATAACTTCAATAACTGGTGCTGTTATACAAGATATCATTCATCGAATACGTGAACGTTTTCCAACTCATATAATAATATGGCCTGTTAGTGTACAAGGCGAGAATTCTGGTAATGAGATTGCTGAAGCTATAGATGGTTTTAACAAGCTAGAAGAAGTAAATAAGCCGGATGTTATAATAGTTGCAAGAGGCGGTGGTTCTATCGAAGATCTCTGGTCATTTAATGACGAAGTACTAGTGCGTGCTACTTACAACTCCAAAATCCCTATTATCTCAGCTGTAGGTCATGAAGTGGATTATACTTTGATAGATTTAGCAGCCGATAAAAGAGCACCTACCCCAACTGCTGCCGCTGAATTTGCTGTACCTGTGCGGTCTATTTTAAATAGTACTCTGCAATCTTATGAAAAAGTATTAGTAACTAATACAAAGCAGCTAGTTAAAAATCATGAACAAGCTATTACAAATTATGATAAAATAAATAGGTATCTTGCTCATTATATGAATCATAAACAACAATTACTCGATGAAACAGGCTTTAACCTACTAGACTCCTTACCATGCCTAATTAGTCTAAAAGAAACAAAGCTTAAATCATTTTCAAAAGAAAGAATCCATCCTCATAAAATCATTACTTATAAGACACTCGAATTAACACATAAAGCCGCTTATATCATAAAATCGGCAAATAATACTTTGAAAAATTTTGAGTATAAATTAGAATTAAATAGTCTGTTACTATTAAGCTTAGACTATCATAATGTACTAAAACGTGGCTTTGCTATAGTTAAAGGGGAATCAGGTAATTTTGTATCTTCTAAAACTACTACTGAAAAAGTTTTAAATATACAATTTTTTGATGGGAATATTAAAGCAGTTCGTGATTAATTTTATTTTAAGGTGTGTGAAGAAATGAAAATTTTCAAACTTTTTATTTTTATATTAATTATTTAAAAAAGTTTTTATTCCTTAAGCAATTCAATACCTAAACAAGAAGCAGCTTTAGAATGCGAGAACTTACCTGATAAAAAAACTTTAACAACTGCATGGTATATAAATGAGCCTTACCAATACTGGATGGTTACTTCAAACGGTAGTGCTAATATTTCTGGTATAGATATTGAATTAATTAATGCTCTTGCTGCAAAAATAGATATTAATATCGAATATCACCAAGATAATTGGTATCAAGATCAATTAGATATTCAAAGTGGTAATGCTGACATGACGGCAGGGGCTACTTATACTAATGAGAAAAATAATTACGCTTATTTTTCAAAGCCATATCGCATGGAAGAATTCTCTTTATTTATTATCGAACAATTAGCTAAAAAACTAAGTTTTCAAAATAGTGATGAATTAATGGCACAAATACGCTTATTTAATCTTCAGCTTGGAATAGTAAAAGGTACGATATACGGGGAGCAAAAATTTACAAACTTTTTATTTGACAATAAAAATCAAGATATAATTAAAATATATCAAAATAATGTAGAATTAATAAATGGGATGTTAAAAAAAGAGATTGATGGTTTTATCAGTGATAAAATAGTCGGTTCAGTTAATATTTTAAACAAACCTACAGATAGAAAAATAGTAGAAGTTCCTTATAAATATTAAAACCCCGTTACATTTAATGTTCAGTAAAAAAACCGTATCTTTAAATGTAGTTGAACAATTTAATTTTGCTATAGATGATTTTCTTACAAGTAGCGAATATAAAAAAATTGTTAAAACTTACATTTATCATATTTTACTGCCGAAATCTATCGACTCACACTGGTGTCATATAATAGGATTACTTGGCAGCATTGCTTTTGCCTTTTCTGGAATTATTTTAGGTATAAAAAATAATAGTACCTTATTCGGTACATTTTTATTGGCAATATTGCCATCTGTTAGCAGCTGTATAATGCTTGATTTAATAATAAATCACGATACAGGGCATTTAAATCTATATTTTACCCCATCTTATTTTTATTATATATTTACAGTGGTGCTACTTGGTTTTATCGCTGTCAAACTATTTAGTTATTATAACAAATTACTGAAGATAGTTATTTAGAAAATTCTTTAAACAATACAATCGCAGTTTGTGATGCATTCGGACAAGCAGCTTTTATAATCATCGGTGTTGCAATGGTTATTATTCAGAAGATTGAACCTCTAAATTTTGAGGGTCCACTATTTGCATTTCTTACTTCTAACGGCGGAATTATAATCAGAGATTTTATTCTTGGAGAAAATTCTGTAAAAAGAGTACCAAAAGGTCTTAGTATTGAAATAACGCTAATATGGGCTTTAGTCTTTAGTATATTGTTAGATATGTATGGTGCTAATCCAAATTACGATACGATAAAATATTTTATGATCATAATAATTGTCAGTGCATTTATTACCCATCTTCTACTTTATCATTTTGGTTTCCGTGAGTGGAGATTCAGCAATAAGGAAGTAATAACTAACGAACCAGAAAGTGACACAGAAAAATAAAATAGACTTCTTACATAACTTATTTTATAAAGAAAACTAGGTTTTGCTCGAGAGGTTTAATGAAGATTGCTACTTGGAATATTAATTCCATAAAAATGCGAATTAATATATTGCGTGATTTTTTAGCAAACGAAAATCCAGATATTTTATTACTACAAGAATTAAAATGCGAAAGTGATAAATTTCCTTTCGAGGAGTTATCTGATCTACCTTATAATTTTTATGTTCATGGACAGAAATCATATAATGGTGTTGCCATTCTTTCAAAATTTACTGCTGATGAAATAGTTAAAGATTTTCCAAATAATCACTGTTCTAATCAAGCAAGATTCATAGAAGCAAGAATATCACTACCTATCGGATTTTGTAATATAATTTCTTTGTATGCTCCTAATGGTTCAATGGTGGGTAGCGATAAATTTACGACAAAACTAGCTTTCTATGATAGTTTTCTTAATTATCTATCAAGCAAAAAATCTTTTGATGAAAAAACCATTATAGGTGGTGATTTTAATATTGCACCTTTTGATATTGATGTATATTCACCTACAGCACTTGCAAATACTACCTGCTTCACGGAAATTGAACAAAAAAAAATGCGGACTATTTTAAATTCTGGATTTGAAGATTGTTATAGGTTCTTGCATCCAAAAAAACAAGAATTTTCATGGTGGGACTATAGAGCTGGATGTTTCGAACAAAATAAAGGTATGAGAATAGATATGATCCTTGGTAGCAATAATAGCATTGACTATCTGGAAAATTGCTATATGTATTATAATTTAAGAACCAAGGAAAAACCCTCCGATCATATACCGGTAATTGCTAATTTTATTGTCACCTCATGACTTGCTAACTAGTTCCAATTAAAAAAATATCAAATATACTACTAATAAATGAAGAGTTGGATAGACGAAGTTTTATTTGGAAAAGAGTAATCGGTCCATAAGACGAGGAGCGGCAGCAGTTACTTAATACGTGAGCACCACAGTACTTATAGGACAACGTAGCCAATTTTTCAAATAAAACGAGTATATATATGCTTCCATCAATTGCTAAACATGCAGCAAGTCATCAAATCCATCCTCTCAAAAAGCATGGGCAGAACTTCATTTTTGATAGTAGCTTATGCGATAAGATCGTGCGAGCTAGTGGACTTGAAGAAAATAGTAACGTTCTAGAAATAGGACCAGGCACAGGCGGGCTTACTAGGTCAATATTACATAAAAATCCAAAACTTTTAACAGTTATTGAAAGAGATGAAAGATGCATCCCATTACTTAACGAGATTAAAGAACATCACCCTAATCTAAATATCATTAAACAGGATGCTCTTAAACTCAAATAAAAGTAATCCCCGCCGCAAGCAGCGGGGTATTTTAGAAGAAAGCTAGCTGATGATCCTCATGCAGTTTCTGATATTCCTTGCCTTGGTTTTTTACGTATTTTCCTATCATATTCTCATTTCCATGCTTACCTACCGTACTCATAAAATATCCATCAGTCCAAAATTCTCCACCCCATAATTGTTTCTTTACCTGTGGACACTGTCTAAATATTTGACGAGCTGTAACACTTTTAATTGTTGTTACTATTTTTGTTACGCTATAGGTTGGTACAGATTGTACCAAAAAATGGACATGATCTTCATCAACCCCTATTTCTAAAAATTTTATTTGATATCTCTTTTCTATCTCTAAACATATTTCTCGTAATACTTGATCAACTGATACGTCAAACACTGCTCGGCGATATTTTGCTGGAAATACCATGTGATACAGCAGTACCGTAACATTATGACTTTTATGTATATATTTGCTCATTCCGCCATATTACGCCGCAAGCGGCGGGGAATATACCCAAAAGAGATTTAAATGATTTAAACCTTGGTAAACTCACTATCATTTCTAATCTACCATATCATATAGGAACTGAACTAGTAATCAGATGGTTAAAAGAAGCAAGCCTTATTACTAGCATGACATTGATGTTACAAAAAGAAGTAGTAGAGCGGATTTGTGCTAAACCCTCGACCAAAGCATATGGTAGGTTATCGGTAATATGTAGCTTAATTGCAACAGTAGAAAAATGCTTTGATGTAGCACCTGCAGCTTTCTACCCGCCTCCTAAAGTATATTCAGCGATAGTTAAATTGACTCCTTTAGAAAATATACCAAATAGCGATTTAATAAGTAGAGTTGAATTGATAACTAGAATGGCTTTTGCAGGACGCCGAAAAATGATTAAATCATCACTAAAAAACCTTGCCCCTAACATATCTGCACTTTTAGCTAAGCTAGATATAAGCGATAATTGCCGAGCAGAAAACCTGACTCCTAACCATTATTTATCCTTGGCTAGTTTGATATAATTAAGGCTCATATGTCATTGCTGCGTATGCATTATTGCGTGTATCATTTTCTCGTCATTGCGAGGAAATTACGAAATAATTGACGAAGCAAGGAAGTAAAAAATGCTAACCTAGAGCATTTTTTATTATTTTTTCTGGATTGCCACGCTCATTGCATTCGCTCGCAATGACGATTTCCAATCCACACAACAACATCTATAATTAATGATATATTTGTAACAAAATAAATTTGCTTACATAAAAATTTTCAAAGGTTTGGTATAATTTAGCTTGAAAGCTGTTATAGCTTTGTTATAATTAAACTTACAAAACAAAAAAGGTTTATAAAAATGAAAAATTTATTAAAAGTTCTATTAGTTCTAGCTTTCTCAACAACAGCTTTTGGTGATATGGGTAGCAATATGAAGTGGCCTGATCCTGCTTCTGTAACTACAGATGCTATTATGAAAATGTCAACAGCTGATGTAAATGGTTGGTTAGCAAACTTAACAGCTGATCAATATGGTAAATTATCTTCAGATGTACAAAACTGGATGAATACTGGTTTAACAATGGATCAATATAATATGCTAAAACCTGAAGTTCAAGCATTAGTAACTAAGCCTGCTTCTATGTAATCGATAATTCTTTTAGATTTATTAAAGTTAAATTTTAGGTAGGTTTAGAGTAGTTTTATATTTACTCTAAACCTATTTTTATACTTTCTTCTCCAAAAACTTCCGCAAACAAAAATACAAAAAATAATAAAAAATTCTTATATTTTACTGTAAAAAGAAGTAATATTATCTATTTTGATTTATATATGTATCCTTAATAAATGAAGAATATATAATAAAAAATATATTGTGATAAATTTATAAGCATTATTGCATGGATTAAAAAGCACTTTCGGTGTCGTCCCCGTGGCTTGTACCTATGTTGGTGCATGATTCAAAAAACACCCAGTATGTCATCCTCGCAAAAGATGATGGGAGTAGACCTAATACAATGAGCAATACCTAACCCCTTTTGCCTTTATCATCGAACATTTAAAGAAAAATAAAATTAATTATGAAAATATTTATTACTGTAATAATCATGGAAATTTTAGCTGGAGCAGAAGTAGATTTATTTGTTCCAAGTTTCCCAGATATACAAGACACGTTTAACCTCTCACCCTTTATGACAGAGTTACTACTTGGTGTGAATCTAACCGCTTATTGTATTACCTCGCTTATAGTTGGTAATTTAGGGGACAGATACGGACGCAAACCAATAATCATACTTGGGTTACTAATTTTTAATCTTGGCAGTTTATTTTGTGTATTTTCCAATAATTACGAAAGCATATTATTTGGCAGATTTTTGCAAGGTGCTGGAATATCAGCTGTTGCGGTGTTAGTATATGTAGTACTTGCTGATATTTATTCAGTGCAGGAACAACAAAAATTAATGGGAATTCTAAATGGCACTATTTCGCTTTCTATGGCAGTTGCTCCCGTTATAGGTAGTTACGTTAATTTATTTTGGGGGTGGCATGCTAATTTTGTTTTATTACTTGTTTTAGGGCTTATCAGCTTAGTCCTTGCAATATTTTTTATCCCAAAAGGACAAGCTAATAGTAAAGTACAAATTTCCTTAAAAGAATATTATCCTATTTTCAAATCACAAAAAGCCATATATTATATACTTACCATGGTGTTTCTTGCACAAGGATATTGGATATTTATTGGAATTGCCCCTATTCTATATATGCAAGATTTAGTAGTTAGTTTAGAATATTTCGGATTATATCAAGGATCGATGGCAGCTTTATTTTCAGTTATGAGTTTTACAAGCGGCTATTGCTTTAAAAAATTTGGTGTTAAACATTGCTTTTACTTTGGCATTATATGTGTAGTATTGTTTTTACTTGGAAGTATTACATTAGCTATATTTAACATAAATGACCCATTAATAATAACAGCTGTGACGCTTTTATTATCGCTTGGCATAATATATCCTATTAATATATTATGGCCAATGCTGCTAGAAGCAATTCCTGATGGTAAAGCCCGCATGACCGCTATTTTTACCTCGGTTAGATTAATTCTAACAGCTATAGGATTACAATTAGTAGGTTGGTTATATAATGGCACTTTTGCTCCTCTTGGAATCACTATATGTGTTACTACGGCATTTGGTTTAATAACGTTACCTAAATTATTTAAATATAATAAAATCTTTGAGATTTCTAATGGTGGGTGAATCTGTTCTATGTCATTCCTGCGTAGATGACAATCCAGAAAAAATTATAAATACAACACAGGAGGCTTTGCCCGCGTGGATCAGTTTTTCCGTCATTGCGAGGAAATTACGAAGTAATTGACGAAGCAATCCAGTAAAAAATGCTAACTTATAGTATTTTTTATTATTTTTTCTGGATTGCCACGCTCATTTCATTCGCATAGCTCAGGCGATTCTCGATCCACGCGGGCAATGCCAACACAGGATGATAATAAACAACAAAAATGATTAATAATAACTTTATCTTTACAGTAGCTTTTAGATATTTTAAAGCCAAAAAAAATGAAAAATTTGTTTCTATTATTTCAGGATTTTCTTTGCTTGGAGTAATGATCGGCGTTGCGGCGTTAATAGTCGTTATGTCGGTTATGAATGGCTTTCATACAGAACTAACTAAAAATATTATTGGTTTAAACGGCGATATAGTTATAAGTCCACAAAATAGTAGTATTGATAATTACAAAGAAATTAAAGCTAAATTATTGCAGCAAGATTACGTAAAACACGTAAATATTATTGTTAATGGTCAAGCTTTGGCACTAGGCAAAAATAATAATAGCGGTGCTATTATTAAAGGTATTGATTTAAACGATTTAAAATTAAAAAATGAAATTTTTAAAAATGTCAATTTTGGTAGTTTTGATAATTTCCACGGTAAGAATGTAATAGCACTTGGACAAGGTTTAGCTGCTAATTTAGGTGTAACAGTTAACGATAAAGTTAAACTAATTTCACCGAATTCCATTTCCACCACTTTTGGCAGCGTACCAAGATCAAAAGAGTTTAAAGTTATAGCAGTTTTTAACAGTGGTATGTATGATTATGATTCAGCAACCATATTAATGCCACTTGAAGCAGCACAAAATTTTCTATCTCTTGGAAATAATATAAACTTAATTGAAGTTAATACCCTGCACCCTGATAAGGCTCTTGCATATTCACATAAAGTGCAGCTGTTACTAGGTACAAATTTACAAATATCTAGCTGGCAAACTTTGAATGCACCATTCTTAAGTGCTTTAGCTGTTGAGCGTACAGCTATGTTTACTATCCTTTCTTTAATCATCACAGTTGCTGCCTTTAATATTATCTCAAGCTTATTTATGCTAGTGAAAGATAAAACTTCTGATATAGCAATTTTAAGAACAATGGGAGCAAGCACTAAACAAATAATGTTAATTTTTATCTATAATGGCATGTTTATTGGTTTGCTTGGTACTATACTTGGCTTAATTCTTGGTATTACTTTTTCTTATAATATCGAGACTATCAAGAACTTTTTAGAAAATATAACCGGTACTAAGATTTTTGAAGCAGCAGTTTATTTTCTTTATAGTCTACCATCAGAAGTAAGAAGTCAGGATATTATCTTAATCGCTTCTTTATCTATAATATTATGCTTCTTAGCAACAATTTATCCCTCTTATAAAGCTTCAAAATTAAATCCTGTGGATGCCTTAAGATATGAGTAATAAAATCCTAACTTTAAAAAATGTCTCTAAACATTATTGGCAAGGCAACTCTATTATTAGAGTATTAGATGACCTTAATTTAAATATCAACGAGGGCGAGCTAATTACTGTAATTGGCTCTTCAGGTAGTGGTAAATCGACTTTACTACATATTGCAGGCTTGCTTGATAAACCAACTAATGGCGAAGTTATTATTGCAAATAGCGAGTATAAAACAAACCATCTAATCCGTCTTAATTATTTGGGTTTTATTTATCAACAACATCATTTATTAAAAGATTTTACTGCAATTGAAAACGTTATTATGCCTCGACTTATTAATGGCTCTAACCAAAAAGAAGCAATAGAAGCAGCAAAAAATATATTGGATAGTTTGGGTCTAGGTAAAAAGCTATATAATATGCCAGGTGAATTATCAGGAGGGGAGCAGCAACGTGTCGCAATAGCACGCAGCTTAATTAATAAGCCAAAAATTATCTTAGCAGACGAGCCTACAGGCAATTTAGACCCTAAAACTACCAATGAGGTATTTAATTTATTTTTGAAAGTAGCCAAGGAACAAAATACAGCTGTTGTGATGGTAACACATAATCATGAATTAGCACATAGAATGGATAAATTATATAAGTTAAAGCATGGAGCATTAAATATGTCTTGATTTAACTTCTTAAAATAAGGATAATAATAATTAACTCTTTTATTAAAAAAGGTTAATGATGGCTGAACCTATTATATTTACTCTTTTACTTGGTGGTAATAATCAAATATTAGAAAAAATATCTAAAGAAACAGTTCTAGACCTACCAACAATTGTCTCACTTCAGACTAATAAAGAATCAAACATACCAGATAAAGATCGTATTTTTGCAGAAATACTTAAAGAATCTAGGGAACAAAATAAAAGCCCTATTTTTAATGTTCAGCTCAGTAACAATAACACAGCCCCTATTTTTAAATTGCAAGATTTAATCAATCTACAAAATTTAAATATAAAAAGTACTATTACTTTTGAGCATTATAATTCATTAGCAGAAAATCCTACATTAGCAGCCTACTGGAAAGAACTTTTTACAAAAACCAGCCATGTATTTTTTGCAAATGAGCAAGATAGGGAGCTCGCTATAAATGAAAATACAATAAATAGAGGTAAAGCTACTACTATTACAGATATAGATTCAGTGCTATCAGTTCTTAACAACCTTGCCGATGATAAAAAGGTTAATAAATTACTTTCCGGCACTATACCTGACAAAGCAGAATTAGATAAGCTAGTAAAAACAACTAAAAATCAAGGAGGAAGAGTAATTGTAAAAACTTGGCCCTTATCCTTAGATCAGGCAATAAATCTTATAACAGCTAAATTTGGTATTACTTCTGAAGATCAAATTTATGGTCTTAAACTTGAAATTACCGAAATTTTAAAAGATCCAAATAATGCTGCTGAAAATCTTAAAAAATATGTATCTCTAATATCACGGCAATTTCAAAAAGATTTAGGAAAATCCGAAGTAAATCCTATAGATTTTAATTTCGATAGAGAGAAATTATGAAAAATATTCCTGATAATCAACAAAAAGAACCGACTATATCATATGAAACTAAACAGCCAGAACAGCCAAGTTTTTTTAGAAGAGTCTTTAACTATTTTAAAAGTGTAATAAATAGTTACTTTGGTACAAAAGAGGAAGCTCACCCCCCTCAACCACAACAATCTAATCTAATACAAAAACAGAAGCAGAGTTAATTGAATTACCAAAAGAACAAACGCAAGAAAAAACCAAGCCAACTTTAACGACAACAAAGCAACAAGCTGCACAACAAATTAATGCTAATTCCTCACAAAAAGATTGGAAAAAAGTAGGAAAGACAAAGCAAACTTATAAAGCAATGATATCAGATGATAATTCTACTAGACAGCAACGACCTACTTCTACATATCAAAAAAATAAAAGTAATCCCCGCCGCAAGCAGCGGGGTATTTTAGAAGAAAGCTAGCTGATGATCCTCATGCAGTTTCTGATATTCCTTGCCTTGGTTTTTTACGTATTTTCCTATCATATTCTCATTTCCATGCTTACCTACCGTACTCGTAAAATATCCATCAGTCCAAAATTCTCCACCCCATAATTGTTTCTTTACCTGTGGACACTGTCTAAATATTTGACGAGCTGTAACACTTTTAATTGTTGTTACTATTTTTGTTACGCTATAGGTTGGTACAGATTGTACCAAAAAATGGACATGATCTTCATCAACCCCTATTTCTAAAAATTTTATTTGATATCTCTTTTCTATCTCTAAACATATTTCTCGTAATACTTGATCAACTGATACGTCAAACACTGCTCGGCGATATTTTGCTGGAAATACCATGTGATACAGCAGTACCGTAACATTATGACTTTTATGTATATATTTGCTCATTCCGCCATATTACGCCGCAAGCGGCGGGGAATATACCCAAAAGAGATTTAACATGTTTAATAGGTGTTCTAGTTTTGTTGCTCCATCATGATCAGGTGCAAAAATTCGATAATCTATTACCCAAAACTTATTAATATCAGGGTTATAATATACCAGACTCACTACTCCTATACCTTTAGTAACTCTACCTGTAGCTCCACTGTACTGCGATCTTGCAATTTCTATTTGCTTCGTATTCCTTTTATTTAAAACCGTATCATCAAATATTGTATATCCATTAGATGAAAAAATAACATCATTCTTGATGTGTTCCCATAACTGTCATTGCTAAAATAAAAGGGACCAGTAAATTGCACGAAAAAGGGACCAGAGAAGTTGGTGTGACCTAATAAGGTTAATGTGCAATATTCACTAGATAATTAAGCAAGTAAATATCTAGTGATACAATGATAAGAATAAATATGTATACAACAATTATCACCCTTTATAAACAAGGCAATAGTCAAAGGAATATTGCCAAACTAACAAGAACAGACCGCAAAACAGTACGAAAAATAATAAACCGCTATGTAGAGGCTGGTACAGAATCCCCAGCAATCTATGAACGATCTTCAGTTTTGGATTTTTGGCACGAAAAAATAATTGAGTTATTAGAAAAAAATCTGAGTTACATAAGAATTTTTGAGGAGTTAAAAAATCAAGGTTATACAAGCAGTTATACTTCTTTGACCCGTTATATCAAAAAATATAAAATTAAGGATAACAGTTGCATTCGTTTTCATACTTTAGCAGGAGAGGAAGCACAAGTAGATTTTGGTGACATAGGCTTACAGTATAATTCTAAAGGGCGTAGAGTTAAAGCATATGTATTTAATATGCGTTTAAGCTATAGTCGCCTTGATTATTATGAAGTAGTGTTTGATCAAAGTTGTCAAACATGGATTCAATGTCATATCAATGCATTTAATTATTTTGTTGGTAGTCCAAAAGTAATAAAACTTGATAATCTTAAAGCTGGAGTAGTAGATGCCAATTTTTATGAGCCAGTATATCAGAAGGAATATAAGTGCTTAGCCGATCATTATGGAATTTTACTTTCTCCTTGTCGAGTGTATCAACCGCAAGAAAAAGGCAAAGTTGAGTCGGGAATAAAATACGTTAAAAATAATTTTTTTGCTGGTCGTAAATTTGATAGATATGAAGAATTAACAAATGGTCTTGCAAATTGGTTAAATAAGGCCAATAGCCGAATACATGGTACTACTAAGAGAATACCTAGAGAACTGTTTGAGCAAGAGGAAAGAAGTAGTTTGATTCCTTTACCATTAGAAACTTTTGATTTGTCATCTTGGCATAATCGAAAAGTAGCAAAAGATTGTCATATTACCATAGATAATAATTATTACTCTGTACCAGCAAAATATATATACAGTGAGGTAATGGTACAATTGTCCCCAAAACTTGTTCAAATATTTTCTATACAAAATGATTTAATAGCAAGACACGTTAGAACAGAGGGCAAGGGGATATTTACCACTAATCCGTCTCATTATGCTAAATACAAACGTCTATGCCCAGGTTTTATAGAATATAGTGAACATTATCAACAACAAATGCAGCAGATAGGGAATAATTGCAGTTTATTATTAGAATCATTACAACAAACAAGAGTGAATGATTGGCAACGTTGTGCACGAGGTATCATTTCTTTACGTAAGGTTTACAATGATGACTTAATAGATAAAGCCTGTCATAGAGCACTACATTATGGTATAAGTTCTTACTCTAAAATTAAGAATATTTTAAATAGTAATGCAGTAAACTTACCATTACCAGAGTTTGGAGGTAATAATGCAGAACTTATTTAATGACCTACGAAGCTTTAGATTATCAGGTATAGTCAATAGTTTAAATGAAAGGATTATTTATGCTCAAAATAATAAACTAGGATTTAAAGAATTTCTATCACTATTATGTGAAGATGAAAAATCTAACCGTAAGGATAATAATTACCGTCGCCGTAAAAGTGCTGCTAAATTGCCGGTAACTAAAAATTTAGAAGACTTTGATTTTAATTTCCAACCAAGTGTTGATGCCAAAGTAATAAGTGATTTATCAACTTGTGATTATATTAATACTAAGGGAAATGTAATATTCATAGGTGATTCAGGAACTGGGAAAACTCATCTTGCCATTGGGCTAGCATTAAAAGCTTTAACACGAGAATACTCTGTATATTTTACTACGGTATCGGATATGCTTTATAATTTACATATTGCAAGAGCAGATAATAGTTATCACAAAAAGGTTAAATCTCTTTTGGGTATATTCCCCGCCGCTTGCGGCGTAATATGGCGGAATGAGCAAATATATACATAAAAGTCATAATGTTACGGTACTGCTGTATCACATGGTATTTCCAGCAAAATATCGCCGAGCAGTGTTTGACGTATCAGTTGATCAAGTATTACGAGAAATATGTTTAGAGATAGAAAAGAGATATCAAATAAAATTTTTAGAAATAGGGGTTGATGAAGATCATGTCCATTTTTTGGTACAATCTGTACCAACCTATAGCGTAACAAAAATAGTAACAACAATTAAAAGTGTTACAGCTCGTCAAATATTTAGACAGTGTCCACAGGTAAAGAAACAATTATGGGGTGGAGAATTTTGGACTGATGGATATTTTACGAATACGGTAGGTAAGCATGGAAATGAGAATATGATAGGAAAATACGTAAAAAACCAAGGCAAGGAATATCAGAAACTGCATGAGGATCATCAGCTAGCTTTCTTCTAAAATACCCCGCTGCTTGCGGCGGGGATTACTTTTATTTACTCCTATCGTTTGATTTATTAATTCTTGATGAGCTCGGGTTTAAGCAATTGCCAAAACATTCAGTAGAAGACTTTTTTAATATTATTGCTAAACGATATGAAAATAAATCTACCATTATTACCACAAACAAGGATTTTGAAAAATGGAATGAAATATTTGCTGATGAAGTATTAACTCATGCAATTATTGATCGAGTGGTACATCATGCTCATATACTAAACATAAAAGGTAAAAGTTATCGTATTAATAACTATAAATCTGGAGGTAATATGGCATAAAAATTTTTAAATATAGTGGTTCCTTTTTCGTGCAATTTACTGGTCCCTTTTTAATTGACAATGACAACAGAGGTCTTTAAAACTTATATTAGGGATGTATTAATTACAGAATTACAACCTGGGCAAACCGTTATTATGGATAACATTAATTTTCATAAAAATTCTAAAGTTAAAGAGTTCATTGAATCCATTGGTTGTACCATATTGTATTTACCAACTTACTCTCCTGATTTAAATCCTATAGAGCATTACTGGTTTAAGATAAAAAATGAAATTAGGAAAGTTGTAGAAGATTTTGAAACATTTTATGATGCTGTTTTTAATACTATTAAATTGTCAGTATCTTAATGATTTATGCTATAGCAACTAATTCCTTTATCACTGCCCTTATTGATAACCATACAATTAAATTATCATGTTTTTGCCTATTATAATGTATTGATATCCTTTCAAATTCAGGATAATTAGCTATATCTTCTTCTTCAACATATGGCATGAACATTGCTAATGATTCATTCACCATTGCTTTATCTGGAGAGCTGGCTAATATTTCTTTTCCTACTGCATCATTTAGATTTATCACATGATTAATATTATGAATATTACTATCAAGAAAAATATGATCAAAATTCTGATCTAATAGTTCTTGTATCTCTTGGCTATTCTGGATTACAGTTAGTTTATTAGAATGAGCAAAACTAGTAATTTCCATAATGGTTGGGGGTATGTGCTTTCCTAAAAAATCTATTATGCATACTGCTCTTTGTAACGATTTTAAGTCTAAGTGTAATATAGAGCCTTGCTTAATACATCCAGTTGCTAAGACTACGGGATAACACTCTTCTGGTACATCTTGATAATGTACCTCTAAATTCAAGTTTTTAGCTTCTTTATAATACAATAATACAAAATGCTTTTTACTCTCAAATCCTATACACTTTAGCTTTTTTAAAGCCCTGACTAATAAATCTTCATTGTGGACCTTATAATATAATCTAGCAGGCATCATTGGCTCATTGGTAGTAGTATAGATTACTGTATCATTATGATCATTAATACAATTAGTTATCATACTATTTATTATCCTCTACTTGTTTTAGTAATGCACTTTTTCTTCTATAACTATCTGATTGAATTTCTAAAATTGTAGCATGATGAATGAGCCTATCAATCGCTGCTACAGTCATAGAATTAGTAGTAAAAATGCTATCCCACTGACTAAAAGGTTGGTTAGCAGTTACAATCATACTACCAGATTCATATCGTTGAGCAATCAACTCAAACAATACATGTGTTTCTCCTTCATCTTTACGTACATAACCAATATCATCAAGGATAATAACATCATACTTATCTAATTTGGTCAGTTCATTTGGTAATCTATACTCTTTACGTGCAGCTTGTAAAAGCTGTACTAGTTTAGTAGTAGATATAAATAATACCTTAACATGTTTCTCCACTAAAGCATATCCTATTGCAGCCGCTAAGTGACTTTTGCCTACTCCAGACGGACCGAAGATTAAAAGATTTTCTGATCTCTTTATCCAGGCAGTATTAAAAGCTAATTCCTCTATCTTAGCTTTATTCAGTGGCTGTACTTGACTAAAATCAAAAGTGGTTAAAGATTTACCAGGTGGTAAGTGTGCTTTCCTAAGATATAGCATAAGTCATTAAGGTACTGACAGAGCGAGAGTATCATGTTATAGTAAGCAAATATTAACAAGCATGTAAAGAGATATGGCACGAGCATATGCAATAGAACTAAGACTAAGAGTTATAAAAGCTGTAGAAAAAGGGATACGAATAAGTAAGGTAAGTCAATTATTTAATGTAAGTCGTGATACTATACAAAACTTACGCTATGTTTGGTTCTAAATATCGTAAAGATGGAGAACGCAGCTGTTGTTGCATATAGTCATCTAAAAGCCCTAACTTTATTTGGTAAACCGTTTTACCGATTGTATTTGCAGTCCTTTTGAGAAATGCCCAAACTAAAAATGCCCAACTAATATGATTACGTTGAATACGCTGTTTCCTGCATTGACAACGTTCTATCCCAGTAAGTTGCTTAATTTCTCTGTGCATGCTCTCAATTACCCATCGAAAGCCACACTCATCTTGTGCAGCTTTAGAAGATTTTTGAGTTTTGTTATTGGTAACAACATACTCAACTCTGTTGGTAGAAACAGTAAATTTAAACAAATTAACATGCTTATTTTTAGCAAAGCCTTTTATATGAATCTCTACTCCATGCCTGATCTCTTCATCTGAAAATGTCAACTCTTTTACAGCTTTATAAGGTTTAGAATCGTGTGTTTTACTAACGTTTCTATTGGCTTTAATAGGGGCATAATAATATTTCCCCAGAGAGTCAACATGTTGCATAATTTTGTGTGTAGAATACCATGTGTCAAAAAGTACTGTTTGAAAAGGAATATTCTTGCTATAAACAGCATTATTTAACATGTTTAATAGGTGTTCTAGTTTTGTTGCTCCATCATGATCAGGTGCAAAAATTCGATAATCTATTACCCAAAACTTATTAATATCAGGGTTATAATATACCAGACTCACTACTCCTATACCTTTAGTAACTCTACCTGTAGCTCCACTGTACTGCGATCTTGCAATTTCTATTTGCTTCGTATTCCTTTTATTTAAAACCGTATCATCAAATATTGTATATCCATTAGATGAAAAAATAACATCAAAACTTACGCTATGTTATAGCACATATGCTAAAAACCCTTACTACAAAGCTATGTTTTTACAGTGCATCACTTTATAATATCCTTTAATTTATAGGAATTATATCAAACATAGCGTAATTTTTGACATCATTCTTGATGTGTTCCCATAACAAAGAAGGTGTATATTTTTCATTCCTTAAAAATCTATTAATAACATCATGACTACATTTCTTTGCATGTTCAGCGTAGTAGGTTAAACTATAATTCTTTTGGCTAACTATTAAAAATTGACAATAATCTGTCTATTAATTGGTATTGCTTGCAACTTTATCCTCTTTGACATGTTTAATTATTTTTACAATAATTTATCACTTTTTTACTCATAGCGTAAGTTTTGTATATTTAATGTAAGTCGTGATACTATATATAAATGGAAAAAATTAAAAGATAAGCAAGGTACTTTAGAAGCAGCAACTGGTTATCAGAAAGGACATAGTCATAAGATAAAAGATTCAGAATCTTTTAAAGAATTTTTTAAAGCTAATATGAATAAAACATCAAAGGAGTTAGCAAAGCAATGGGGTAATATTGCATCTGTAACTATTTTAAGACAAATCAGAAAACTTGGCTATAGCTATAAACAAAACTCATTTTCATCCGAAAAGAGATATTAAATTAAGAAATGAATTTATAGCAAAGATACAAACCATCACAAAAGACAAATTAGTATATCTTGATGAATCTGGAATAGAGGATAATGCTTGCAAAGAGTATGGATGGAGCATTATAGGACAAAGGTGTTATGGAGAAAAGGTGTATCAACATAAATTTAGAATAAGTATGATAGCTGGTCTTTGTAATGGTAATCTTATTGCTCCTGTAATATTTGAAGGTAATTGTAATACAGAGGTCTTTAAAACTTATATTAGGGATGTATTAATTACAGAATTACAACCTGGGCAAACCGTTATTATGGATAACATTAATTTTCATAAAAATTCTAAAGTTAAAGAGTTCATTGAATCCGTTGGTTGTACCATATTGTATTTACCAACTTACTCTCCTGATTTAAATCCTATAGAGCATTACTGGTTTAAGATAAAAAATGAAATTAGGAAAGTTGTAGGAGATTTTGAAACATTTTATGATGCTGTTTTTAATACTATTAAATTGTCAGTATCTTAATGATTTATGCTATAAGCTTGTACTTTTTTCCTATGACGTGTCTCTACCTCCTGTTCTAAAAGAATAGAAAACAGTTTATTATAACTCCATCCTTCAATTTGTGCCTTCTCTAAAAAGTTTTCCCATGTCTCAAGTATAGTCAATAATCCTAATTCTTTTAGAAGAATTGGTAAAGTTGCAGAATCATGCATAACAACCTCCTACAGCAAACACAGATAAAAGATGATCATATGTTTGTAGCGAATGTTGTGTTACTCCTATAGGTGGTAATAATGGATTATTACTACAAGATTGAAAACGTATTTGCAATAAACTCAAAGAAGGTATCTGACCTTTAGAAAGAGATGACAGCACCAATTCTCCTAGTGCCAGTTCACAATCATAATCAGCAGCTAACTTTAAAATACCTACCATTAATTTATTCGCATGCTTTGGCTTACAATGCTGATTAATCAAATTCCAAATGTTTTTATATGTCTCATTTGGTAAAATATCATCCCGTAGAATAGAACCACGAAATGCTCCAGGCTTCTTTATCAAAGCATTTACTAAATGGCGGTAATTAATACATCTAGATCTTTGCCATTTTTTATTTTTATCAACTCTTACTTTTGCTAGATTTAATACATGATCAGCACCTAAATAACATGCAAGATAACTATCATAAATATGAATCTTCAGTTGCTGACCAATCAAACGTGATGGTACAGTATACATAACTTTTTGTACCGATATAGTACTAGACGTTGTTACCCTTGCAGTGATCTCAGTAAAATCAATCGTTCTTTTTTGAGGTAGTAATTGTAAATAAGGTCGCTCAATATTAAGTTGTGCTTCATGACGGTTATTGTGTTTTTGAACTATCACATCTATAAAATCTTGATATTCTTCAACTGATTTAAAATCATATGAACCACGGAGTAAAAGAGCTTGTTCTAACCTTCTTTTGAGATGCCCATGTGCTGCTTCAACACTGCCATGTTCATGTCCTTTACCTCGATTATTTCTGGTAGCAATCATACCATAATGGATACATATTGCTTCATAACTTTTAGTTATATCTTCTTCACTATTTGAATCTCTTTTGGGTATATTCCCCGCCGCTTGCGGCGTAATATGGCGGAATGAGCAAATATATACATAAAAGTCATAATGTTACGGTACTGCTGTATCACATGGTATTTCCAGCAAAATATCGCCGAGCAGTGTTTGACGTATCAGTTGATCAAGTATTACGAGAAATATGTTTAGAGATAGAAAAGAGATATCAAATAAAATTTTTAGAAATAGGGGTTGATGAAGATCATGTCCATTTTTTGGTACAATCTGTACCAACCTATAGCGTAACAAAAATAGTAACAACAATTAAAAGTGTTACAGCTCGTCAAATATTTAGACAGTGTCCACAGGTAAAGAAACAATTATGGGGTGGAGAATTTTGGACTGATGGATATTTTACGAGTACGGTAGGTAAGCATGGAAATGAGAATATGATAGGAAAATACGTAAAAAACCAAGGCAAGGAATATCAGAAACTGCATGAGGATCATCAGCTAGCTTTCTTCTAAAATACCCCGCTGCTTGCGGCGGGGATTACTTTTATTAGAGATTTTTAAAAGCTGCTGATAAACTATCTGTTCTATGCTCACGTGGGCAGCCACCTAACTTCCATAAAGCATCCTGTAGTGATTGAGATAAAGCAGTAAAGCTCTCTCCACCTTGAATAATTTTCATAAAAGACCAATTGCTATAAGCTAAGCGAAAGTGATATAAAATATGCTGAAATACCTGACCTTTAATTGTAATATTAATACCTTTTAAGACAGTGAAATCTGATAAACATTGATGTCCCGGTTCATGTAACTGACGAAAAACAATTTCTTTCTCCGGACCATGTAGTGCTTTCCACTTACTAACACGTCTTTGCATAGTTCTTAATATACTATCCGGATATTCTCCAGGATGATGATCCTGTAGATATTCTAATAATGTTAATGATGTTAAATGTGGTATTTGTTCTAATAAAGGCACTATAATTGGTTCCCACACTTTGTCTAAAGGATCATTAATACGTTTAGAAACTTTTTTATATTGTTTTTGTGGTAGCCCTCTTCTTTCTATATTTCTAGCAGTACGTTCTGAAAATCCTGCTTTAGCTGATGCAATAACTTGGTTTAAACCTGCTTTTCTTAATGTCATATATACCTTTACTTGTTGGTGTGTTATTCTTTTCCCAGACATCTTTGCAACTAATTAATTTGTTTAGATGTCTATTTTATTATCGGCAAAGAAAACTGTCACCCCTCGGCAATAATATCTGTCATTGCATAGTTGAAAAAATTAAAGAAACAAACTGGGGATGTCAAAGCAAAAAGTGGTTATCATACAGGACATCGTAGAATAATAAGAGACATAGAGGGATTTAAAAAATTTATAGAATTAAATTTTGATAAAACCACCATGGAGCTAGCTAATAACTGGAGTCAAAAAGTATCTGCAAGTACGATATCAAGATTGCTTAATAAATTAGGTTATAGTTATAAAAAAACTTTTCTTCATCCCAAAAGGGATATTGGTCTAAGGAATGAGTTTATATTGAAACTAAAAACTATAGATAAACAAGATTTAGTATTTATCGATGAGTCTGGGATAGAAGATAATAGCTGTAGAGAACACGGGTGGAGCATTATCGGTCAAAGATGTTATGGTGAAAAGGTCTATCAACATAAATCACGGATTAGTATGATTGCTGGGCTGTGTGTCAAAGATATTATTGCCCCAATAATATTTGATGGGACCTGTAACAAAACTTACGCTATGTTTGGTTCTAAATATCGTAAAGATGGAGAACGCAGCTGTTGTTGCATATAGTCATCTAAAAGCCCTAACTTTATTTGGTAAACCGTTTTACCGATTGTATTTGCAGTCCTTTTGAGAAATGCCCAAACTAAAAATGCACAACTAATATGATTACGTTGAAGACGCTGTTTCCTGCATTGACAACGTTCTATCCCAGTAAGTTGCTTAATTTCTCTGTGCATGCTCTCAATTACCCATCGAAAGCCACACTCATCTTGTGCAGCTTTAGAAGATTTTTGAGTTTTGTTATTGGTAACAACATACTCAACTCTGTTGGTAGGAACAGTAAATTTAAACAAATTAACATGCTTATTTTTAGCAAAGCCTTTTATATGAATCTCTACTCCATGCCTGATCTCTTCATCTGAAAATGTCAACTCTTTTACAGCTTTATAAGGTTTAGAATCGTGTGTTTTACTAACGTTTCTATTGGCTTTAATAGGGGCATAATAATATTTCCCCAGAGAGTCAACATGTTGCATAATTTTGTGTGTAGAATACCATGTGTCAAAAAGTACTGTTTGAAAAGGAATCTTCTTGCTATAAACAGCATTATTTAACATGTTTAATAGGTGTTCTAGTTTTGTTGCTCCATCATGATCAGGTGCAAAAATTCGATAATCTATTACCCAAAACTTATTAATATCAGGGTTATAATATACCAGACTCACTACTCCTATACCTTTAGTAACTCTACCTGTAGCTCCACTGTACTGCGATCTTGCAATTTCTATTTGCTTCGTATTCCTTTTATTTAAAACCGTATCATCAAATATTGTATATCCATTAGATGAAAAAATAACATCATTCTTGATGTGTTCCCATAACAAAGAAGGTGTATATTTTTCATTCCTTAAAAATCTATTAATAACATCATGACTACATTTCTTTGCATGTTCAGCGTAGTAGGTTAAACTATAATTCTTTTGGCTAACTATTAAAAATTGACAATAATCTGTCCTATTAATTGGTATTGCTTGCAACTTTATCCTCTTTGACATATTTAATTATTTTTACAATAATTTATCACTTTTTTACTCATAGCGTAAGTTTTGACAATTTAAAACTGAAGTAATACAATAGATAACAAGGAGATTGGGATGAGCAATACACTACCACCATAACCGGCAAAAAAAACTGTCACCCCTCGGCAAAGAAAACTGTCGTTGCATAAATGCTGAAAAAGAAACTTTATATTTATTAAAAAGCCCTAAAAATGCTAAGAGATTAAAGCGAACAATGAATGATTTTGAAGCAAATAAAAACTTTAAAACGACTTTTTTACAAAAACTCAAATGAAAAAAATTTTAGGAATTGAATCAAGTTGTGATGATACTAGTGTTTCTATAATAACTGAAGATAGGGAAATCTTATCGAATATAGTCATATCACAAAATACAGAACATGCAGATTATAAGGGAGTAGTGCCGGAAATAGCCGCACGTTCTCATTTAGCTAATCTTGAAAAAGCTATGAAGCAGGCTTTACTTGAAAGCAATACTAGCTTAGATAAAATTACGGCAATAGCTGCAACTTCAGGACCTGGTTTAATTGGCGGCGTTATAGTCGGATCAATGTTTGCAAAGTCCCTCTCTAGCGTTTTAAATAAGCATTTTATTGCAGTAAATCATTTAGAAGGACACGCATTAACTGCAAGATTGACCGATAATATCCCATACCCATATTTGCTTTTGCTAGCTTCTGGTGGGCATTGTCAATTTGTAGCAGTACTTGGGCTTGGAAAATATAAGATTCTTGGCAGTACTATCGATGATGCAGTAGGTGAGGCTTTTGACAAAGTAGCTAAGATGCTTGACTTGCCTTTCCCAGGTGGTCCTAAAATCGAAAAAAGGGCAAAGCTTGGCGATCCTTATAAATATAAACTCCCAAAGCCAATTATTAATAGTGGCGATTGTAATATGTCTTTCTCAGGACTTAAAACGGCAGTGCGTACTTTAATAATGAGTTTACAAGAGATTAACGATATTATAATTAACGATATAGCAGCAAGCTTTCAGTTTACGATAGGAGAAATTTTAAGCAGTAAGATATTAGAGGCTATTAAAGCTTATGAACAAATAACACATACCCCTAATAAGAATATAGTGATAGCCGGCGGAGTAGCCGCTAATAAATATTTGCACGAAATATTAAGTAATCGTACCAAAATACATGGCTACCAACTTATTTATCCTCCCACAAAGCTTTGTACCGATAATGCTGCAATGATTGCTTATGCAGGGCTTGAGCGTTATAACAATGAACTATTTACCCCTTTAAACTTCTGCCCTAAAGCTAGATGGAGCTTGGAAGAAATATAATTATACCTTTGATACTTTAATATTGGGTAAGCATAGAAATTGGTAATAGTTGTGATGAAAATACTATAAGTAAGTAGAACAGAACCTATTTAAAATAATAAGATTTTAAATAGGTAATGATGAACAGAAAATATAGACACTTATCTCGAGAAGAGAGATATAGCATAAGTCATTAAGGTACTGACAGAGCGAGAGTATCATGTTATAGTAAGCAAATATTAACAAGCATGTAAAGAGATATGGCACGAGCATATGCAATAGAACTAAGACTAAGAGTTATAAAAGCTGTAGAAGCAGGGATACGAATAAGTAAGGTAAGTAAATTATTTAATGTAAGTCGTGATACTATATATAAATGGAAAAAATTAAAAGATAAGCAAGGTACTTTAGAAGCAGCAACTGGTTATCAGAAAGGACATAGTCATAAGATAAAAGATTCAGAATCTTTTAAAGAATTTTTTAAAGCTAATATGAATAAAACATCAAAGGAGTTAGCAAAGCAATGGGGTAATATTGCATCTGTAACTATTTTAAGACAAATCAGAAAACTTGGCTATAGCTATAAACAAAACTCATTTTCATCCGAAAAGAGATATTAACAAAACTTACGCTATGAGTAAAAAAGTGATAAATTATTGTAAAAATAATTAAACATGTCAAAGAGGATAAAGTTGCAAGCAATACCAATTAATAGGACAGATTATTGTCAATTTTTAATAGTTAGCCAAAAGAATTATAGTTTAACCTACTACGCTGAACATGCAAAGAAATGTAGTCATGATGTTATTAATAGATTTTTAAGGAATGAAAAATATACACCTTCTTTGTTATGGGAACACATCAAGAATGATGTTATTTTTTCATCTAATGGATATACAATATTTGATGATACGGTTTTAAATAAAAGAAATACGAAGCAAATAGAAATTGCAAGATCGCAGTACAGTGGAGCTACAGGTAGAGTTACTAAAGGTATAGGAGTAGTGAGTCTGGTATATTATAACCCTGATATTAATAAGTTTTGGGTAATAGATTATCGAATTTTTGCACCTGATCATGATGGAGCAACAAAACTAGAACACCTATTAAACATGTTAAATATAATGCTGTTTATAGCAAGGATTCCTTTTCAAACAGTACTTTTTTTGACACATGGTATTCTACACACAAAATTATGCAACATGTTGACTCTCTGGGGAAATATTATTATGCCCCTATTAAAGCCAATAGAAACGTTAGTAAAACACACGATTCTAAACCTTATAAAGCTGTAAAAGAGTTGACATTTTCAGATGAAGAGATCAGGCATGGAGTAGAGATTCATATAAAAGGCTTTGCTAAAAATAAGCATGTTAATTTGTTTAAATTTACTGTTTCTACCAACAGAGTTGAGTATGTTGTTACCAATAACAAAACTCACAAATCTTCTAAAGCTGCACAAGATGAGTGTGGCTTTCGATGGGTAATTGAGAGCATGCACAGAGAAATTAAGCAACTTACTGGGATAGAACGTTGTCAATGCAGGAAACAGCGTATTCAACGTAATCATATTAGTTGGGCATTTTTAGTTTGGGCATTTCTCAAAAGGACTGCAAATACAATCGGTAAAACGGTTTACCAAATAAAGTTAGGGCTTTTAGATGACTATATGCAACAACAGCTGCGTTCTCCATCTTTACGATATTTAGAACCAAACATAGCGTAAGTTTTGTTAAATTAAGAAATGAATTTATAGCAAAGATACAAACCATCACAAAAGACAAATTAGTATATCTTGATGAATCTGGAATAGAGGATAATGCTTGCAAAGAGTATGGATGGAGCATTATAGAACAAAGGTGTTATGGAGAAAAGGTGTATCAACATAAATTTAGAATAAGTATGATGAAAATGCAAGGACTAAGTAGAACAAAACCTATAAATTTTCTGCCCAAATTTCATTGGGGGTTTTATAACCAAAAATCTTTCTTGGCATGTTATTTAAAATCTCAGCAACATTGTCAAGACCTCTTTGTGTAACGGTAGTAATATCTGTATTTTTAGGTAAAATTCTATGAATCATAGAATTCATTTTTTCCACTAATGCTTTTTGTCTAGGGCGGTATGGATCACAAAAGACAAAACTTACGCTATGTTTGATATAATGCCTATGAATTAAGGGATATTATGAAGTGCTTCACTATAAAACATTGCTGTGTAATAAGAGTTTTTAGCATATTTGCTATAACATAGCGTAAGTTTTGAAGAAAGTTTGAAACCCAGATAGTCTATAGGCAACATGCCCCACAAACTCTTTGCCATTATCCATAGTAATAGTCTTTCTCACACTATTTGGAAGAGTTTTTATCTTTCTTAAAAAACCATTGGTAACTGTTGTAGCTCTCTTGGAGTTATTCAGCACTAAAATAATCTTTTGACTCTTCAAAACTTACGCTATGTTATAGCAAATATGCTAAAAACTTTTATTACACAGCAATGTTTTATAGTGAAGCACTTCATAATATCCCTTAATTCATGGGCATTATATCAAACATAGCGTAAGTTTTGTCTTTTTATCCACCAGTGCACCAATATTCATACTTTGATTACCTTTATGAAATGTAAGATCTGCCTCAAAATGCCCTACTTCTACCTTTTTCGTAGCTATTGCATCACGCTGATGTATTGAGATCCTTTGTGGTATAATGATCCTTTGACGCCTCTTCCCTCTTTCTTGCCTTTTATATCTTTTAGAAGGTAAATAGCTATATAACTTTAATTTAGCTGCTACTGCAGAAGTGTAAACAAATCTATATATACTTTCTGTACTGATACACAAAGCTGTATTTTTGTCTAGTTTTAACTTTCCGGCTATAGCATCCGGCGACCATTTCTTGCGAATCATAGCATTTTTAATATAATCTAACAACATAGGGTTCTTTTCTATTTTTAATAACTCTTGCTGATACATCCTGTTTTCATATTTTTCCTGAGCAACACAAGGCATATACTTATCTTTTACCTTATTTCTTTTTAGCTCCATACTAATAGTGCTTTTAGACCTCGTAAGATGTTGTGCTATCTTATTAATACTGACGCCTAGGTCATACATTCTTTTTATCTCATATCTCTCTTCTCGAGATAAGTGTCTATATTTTCTGTTCATCATTACCTATTTAAAATCTTATTATTTTAAATAGGTTCTGTTCTACTTACTTATAGTATTTTCAGCTCTTCTGTAACAAGATACCATCCTGTGCAGATTTAGCTTCTAAAGCTTTGAGTCTTTTCTTTAAAGTCTCGAGATCATTGCGTAGCCAAATAGAACGTACCCCACTGGATGATACTATAATACCCTGTTTCAATAACTCTTGGCTCGCACGAAGCTGACCAAGAGCAGGATTTTCTATAGCAAGATTTATTACTGCTTGTTCTATATGTTCTGATACACGATTCTTAAGTATAGGTTTCTTACGACTTATATCTGTAAGTGCAGCTTCTACTCCTGTCTCATACAGTTCTTTAAATCGGTAAAAGCTATCTCTTGAATAGCCCATTACTTTACACGCAGTGCCTAACACTGCCTAGTTGTTTTGCAAGTTCTAATAATCCTAATTTAGGTTTGATTATTTTTTGATCATAGTTTGACATATTTTTCCTATTAATTGATTTTTATACAAAACTTACGCTATGTTTGGTTCTAAATATCGTAAAGATGGAGAACGCAGCTGTTGTTGCATATAGTCATCTAAAAGCCCTAACTTTATTTGGTAAACCGTTTTACCGATTGTATTTGCAGTCCTTTTGAGAAATGCCCAAACTAAAAATGCCCAACTAATATGATTACGTTGAATACGCTGTTTCCTGCATTGATAACGTTCTATCCCAGTAAGTTGCTTAATTTCTCTGTGCATGCTCTCAATTACCCATCGAAAGCCACACTCATCTTGTGCAGCTTTAGAAGATTTGTGAGTTTTGTTATTGGTAACAACATACTCAACTCTGTTGGTAGGAACAGTAAATTTAAACAAATTAACATGCTTATTTTTAGCAAAGCCTTTTATATGAATCTCTACTCCATGCCTGATCTCTTCATCTGAAAATGTCAACTCTTTTACAGCTTTATAAGGTTTAGAATCGTGTGTTTTACTAACGTTTCTATTGGCTTTAATAGGGGCATAATAATATTTCCCCAGAGAGTCAACATGTTGCATAATTTTGTGTGTAGAATACCATGTGTCAAAAAGTACTGTTTGAAAAGGAATCTTCTTGCTATAAACAGCATTATTTAACATGTTTAATAGGTGTTCTAGTTTTGTTGCTCCATCATGATCAGGTGCAAAAATTCGATAATCTATTACCCAAAACTTATTAATATCAGGGTTATAATATACCAGACTCACTACTCCTATACCTTTAGTAACTCTACCTGTAGCTCCACTGTACTGCGATCTTGCAATTTATATTTGCTTCGTATTCCTTTTATTTAAAACCGTATCATCAAATATTGTATATCCATTAGATGAAAAAATAACATCATTCTTGATGTGTTCCCATAACAAAGAAGGTGTATATTTTTCATTCCTTAAAAATCTATTAATAACATCATGACTACATTTCTTTGCATGTTCAGCGTAGTAGGTTAAACTATAATTCTTTTGGCTAACTATTAAAAATTGACAATAATCTGTCCTATTAATTGGTATTGCTTGCAACTTTATCCTCTTTGACATGTTTAATTATTTTTACAATAATTTATCACTTTTTTACTCATAGCGTAAGTTTTGATATATAACTTCTCAGTTATCTACATACCCACAAACTCATCTAATTTCAATCTTAATATGTCAGATCAAATCTGAAGGTTTACAACTTAGGAGTATGATTGAAAATACTATAAGTAAGTAGAACAGAACCTATTTAAAATAATAAGATTTTAAATAGGTAATGATGAACAGAAAATATAGACACTTATCTCGAGAAGAGAGATATGAGATAAAAAGAATGTATGACCTAGGAGTCAGTATTAATAAGATAGCACAACATCTTACGAGGTCTAAAAGCACTATTAGTATGGAGCTAAAAAGAAATAAGGTAAAAGATAAGTATATGCCTTGTGTTGCTCAGGAAAAATATGAAAACAGGATGTATCAGCAAGAGTTATTAAAAATAGAAAAGAACCCTATGTTGTTAGATTATATTAAAAATGCTATGATTCGCAAGAAATGGTCGCCGGATGCTATAGCCGGAAAGTTAAAACTAGACAAAAATACAGCTTTGTGTATCAGTACAGAAAGTATATATAGATTTGTTTACACTTCTGTAGTAGCAGCTAAATTAAAGTTATATAGCTATTTACCTTCTAAAAGATATAAAAGGCAAGAAAGAGGGAAGAGGCGTCAAAGGATCATTATACCACAAAGGATCTCAATACATCAGCGTGATGCAATAGCTACGAAAAAGGTAGAAGTAGGGAATTTTGAGGCAGATCTTACATTTCATAAAGGTAATCAAAGTATGAATATTGGTGCACTGGTGGATAAAAAGAGTCAAAAGATTATTTTAGTGCTGAATAACTCCAAGAGAGCTACAACAGTTACCAATGGTTTTTTAAGAAAGATAAAAACTCTTCCAAATAGTGTGAGAAAGACTATTACTATGGATAATGGCAAAGAGTTTGTGGGGCATGTTGCCTATAGACTATCTGGGTTTCAAACTTTCTTTTGTGATCCATACCGCCCTAGACAAAAAGCATTAGTGGAAAAAATGAATTCTATGATTCATAGAATTTTACCTAAAAATACAGATATTACTACCGTTACACAAAGAGGTCTTGACAATGTTGCTGAGATTTTAAATAACATGCCAAGAAAGATTTTTGGTTATAAAACCCCCAATGAAATTTGGGCAGAAAATTTATAGGTTTTGTTCTACTTAGTCCTTGAATTTTCAACTTACAGTGTTACCTTTTAAAGAGGAAGAAGCACGTATATATGCAAAAATTATAGATAATTTATATAAAAAGCATATAACTATTGATACTAATGATTTATTAATTGCAGCGACAGCAATAACTCATAATTACCCTATTCTTACCCTAAATACAAAAGACTTTAAAAGAATTCCTGGACTAGAAGTATTAACAGTTTCGCTTAAAGATTAAAATGTTTCAAAATACTAAACTATCATTTTTTCTTGCTAATTTTGAGCTAGTGTTCGACTTTAGCACGCAAAATCAATTAATAGCAGTAGCGTTTTTACTAATTACCGCTATTGCAAATTTATATGCGATTTCTCAAAATAGAAAACTTGAAAGTTTAATTGGTAGTTTATATTGTCTTTCATCTCTTACTTGCTTATTTTCAAGCGATTTTATCTCTATGATAATTTCGTTAGAATTTATGACAATTTTTGCCTGCATAATTATTTTTATAGGAAGTCGTAGTGTAAAACATACTAGGCAATATTTCTTAACTCATTTATTTAGCAGCGGATTAATTCTAATTGGCATGAGCTTGTTAATTGACAAAACAGCTAATATAGCTTTTACTCCATTAACAACAGCGATATATAATTCTGAATTACCGGCAATATTAATACTTGCAGGCTGCTTAATTAATGCTTCAACTATTTTCTTCAACGGATGGGTAGTTAATTGTTATCCTAAAGCTTCAAGTAATGGGATGATTTACCTACTTAGTTTTACTACTAAAATCGCATTAATCACCATATTTAAATTATTTAGCGGTCTTGAGATACTTAAGTTTTTCGGTCTAGCTATGATTATTTATGGTTTAATATTTGCTTTAATAGAAAAAAATCTCCGAAAATTAATATGTTACCTTACCGTTTCGCAGCTTGGTTTTATTTTAGCAGCCATCCGATTAAACTCTCCTAGAACCTTATATCTCATTCCAATTTTTATATTTATGCATATATTATATAACGGAGTATTTGCTTTATATTTTGCTATTATAGAAGATTCAAACAAAATTAAAAATTACCAAGACCTTAAAACTACTAAATATAATCCTATTTTATTAATTGGATTTGTACTTACCATATTAATATATGGCTCTATACTTCCTATTAATTCTTCTTATATAAAATTAGAACTAGTAAATGCTTTAAACGAAAACTACATTATGATTTTCTTTAAAATAGCAACCTGCACTATATTATTTAGCTTGGCTTTAGAAATGAGATTAATGTCATTCCCGCGAAAGCGGGAATCCAGTACTGTCGTACCGTTGTTATACCTAACCTCCTGCCTTATCACCTTAGGAATATGTGCATTTTATCCTGTTCAAATTTCTAGTGTAAGTAATAACTTATCAATTATCTTAATTGCACTATTCTTAGCTTTGCTACTCCGCTCATTGCCACGCATTTCAACAAAAAATATTAACCTTGATCTATACCGCTATATACAAAAAATTACTTACTTCAGTATTACCAAATATAAAGAAGCAAAAAGTGATGAAATAGAGAAAGATGAATATTTTAATTTCAAAGCTTTCTGGCAAGATGTTTTAAGTAAAATATCTGCTTGGCATAATGGTCAAACTGCTATATTTATTATAATATTGATGTTAATTAGCCTGATTTTAGTATTCAATGTCATTCCCGCATAGGCGGGAATCCAGCATAAAGTGAGATAAATCGAGCTTTTAATTTAAGAAATTTAACGTATTTAAACTTTTTAGTGACTGGATTCCCGCCTACGCGGGAATGACATCAAAGCTCCAACCCTATAACACTTATAAAAATATGAAACCACCTATTGCTGACAAACAAAACTATAATAATGATTATTACCATTGGCTGCGTGATCCTAAATGGCCAGATGTACAAGATAATAAAATCCTAGATCATTTAAAAGCTGAAAATAAATATACCGAGCATTTTTTTGCTGATTTACAAGATGATAAGGAAAAGATTTTTGAAGAATTAAAAGGACGCATTAAGCTAGATGATACATCCCCATACACTAAGAAAAATGATTATTACTATTACCATCGAGTAGAAGCAGATAAAAACTATCCGATATATTGCCGAAAATATAAAAATATAAATGCTCCTGAAGAAATAATATTAGACGTTAATCTTTTAAATACTGGCTTTACAGATGTTGGCGAAGTTGCAATATCACCTGATCAAAATTTAATGGCTTATAGTGTCGATTTCACCGGCAGCGAAAAATATGACATCAAAATATATGATCTCAAAGAACAAAAATATTTATCTGACATAGTGAAAGAAGTAGCTCCTACTATAATTTGGCATGAGAAATTAAAGGGCTTTTTCTATATTACTATCAATGAGAATCAACGCTGGGATAAAGTAATGTTTCATCATTTAGGCGAGGATGCAACAAATGACAAGCTCATATTTGAAGTAAAAAACTCCGCTCACTTTGTTAGTGGTGAGAAATCTAGTAGCCGCAAATATTTATTTATCAATACAGGTGATCATAATGAAAATGAAATTTATGCTATTTCTATGGAGGATGATAGCTTTACGCCAAAATTAGTACGACCTTTAGAGAGTCATATATTTTATGATGTAGCTCATCATGGGGATTATTTTTATATCAAAACCAATTATAAAGCTAAAAACTTCCGTATAGTCAAAGTTCCGGTAGATAACTTTAAAAATGATGACTGGCATAATGATTATATTAAGGAAGAACAAGATAAATATTTGAAAGATTTTGATATCACAGAAAATTACCTTATTTTAAATTATCGTGATAATGGCTTACCGCTGGTCAAAATAAAACGATTTAGCAACTCTTTAGAGAAAATTGTTTCCTTTCCCGACGAAAGCTTCCAAGCAAACGGCTATTCCACTAATTTCGATGAAGACGATATACGCTTAAACTACTCTTCTCTTGCAAGACCGAGTACCACTTATAGCTATGATTTTGATGGTAATAAACTAACAATATTAAAAGAGCAGGAAATACCATCTGGTTTTAATCCTGATGAGTATAAAGTAGAGCGAATATTTGCAGATAATCAGGGCGTTAAAGTTCCCATCACCCTCTTTTATAAAAAGTCCCTATTTAAAAAAGATGGCTCAAATCCTTTATATTTAATGGGTTATGGAGCTTATGGCATCGCAATGCCGGTTAATTTTAGAAATATGGCAGTAACACTTAGCGATCGTGGTTTTGTTTACGCAGTTGCTCATATTAGAGGCGGTGATGATCTTGGGCATGATTGGTATAAGGCTGCTAAATTCTTAAATAAAAAAAGAACTTTTGAAGATTTTATAGCTTGCTCAAAAACCCTAATTCAAGAAAAATATACAAGTAAAAATAATATAGTAATAATGGGCGGTAGTGCCGGCGGTATGTTAATCGGCTATGTTCTTAATGAGAAACCAGAACTCTATAAAGTAGCCGTCGCTCACGTGCCATTTGTCGATGTCCTTAACACCATGCTTGATGAGACTCTGCCACTAACTCTTTTAGAATATAATGAATGGGGTAACCCAAAAGAAAAAGAATATTTTGACTATATCAAATCCTATTCGCCTTATGATAACGTTAAAGCACAAAACTACCCTGCTCTATTTGTTACTTGCGGTATATCAGACCCACGTGTAGGATATTGGGAACCAGCAAAATGGGTAGCAAAATTACGTGAGTACAAAACTGATAATAACCCCTTATTGTTAAAAACAAATATGGATACGGGGCATAAAGGTGCTGCCGGTCGTTTCGACTATCTTAAAGAAACAGCTGAAGAGTTAGTATTTATTTTTAAGGTGTTTAATGTAGGGGTTTAGTGGGGTTTATGTCATTCCCGCGTAGGCGGGAATTCAGTAACTAAAAGTTTTAAAACTAAAAGCTCAATTTCTCTCGCTTTATGCTGGATTCCCGCCTACGCGGGAATGACATATAAGGCGTTTTTCGATCCACACCACCACCATGGCATGACACTATATAAGGTTAAACATGTTTGACAATAAACTCAGTAAAGATTTGTTACTATCTGCTAGAGCTAATAATACCAAAACTTACGCTATGAGTAAAAAAGTGATAAATTATTGTAAAAATAATTAAACATGTCAAAGAGGATAAAGTTGCAAGCAATACCAATTAATAGGACAGATTATTGTCAATTTTTAATAGTTAGCCAAAAGAATTATAGTTTAACCTACTACGCTGAACATGCAAAGAAATGTAGTCATGATGTTATTAATAGATTTTTAAGGAATGAAAAATATACACCTTCTTTGTTATGGGAACACATCAAGAATGATGTTATTTTTTCATCTAATGGATATACAATATTTGATGATACGGTTTTAAATAAAAGGAATACGAAGCAAATAGAAGTTGCAAGATCGCAGTACAGTGGAGCTACAGGTAGAGTTACTAAAGGTATAGGAGTAGTGAGTCTGGTATATTATAACCCTGATATTAATAAGTTTTGGGTAATAGATTATCGAATTTTTGCACCTGATCATGATGGAGCAACAAAACTAGAACACCTATTAAACATGTTAAATAATGCTGTTTATAGCAAGAAGATTCCTTTTCAAACAGTACTTTTTGACACATGGTATTCTATACACAAAATTATGCAACATGTTGACTCTCTGGGGAAATATTATTATGCCCCTATTAAAGCCAATAGAAACGTTAGTAAAACACACGATTCTAAACCTTATAAAGCTGTAAAAGAGTTGACATTTTCAGATGAAGAGATCAGGCATGGAGTAGAGATTCATATAAAAGGCTTTGCTAAAAATAAGCATGTTAATTTGTTTAAATTTACTGTTTCTACCAACAGAGTTGAGTATAGCATAAGTCATTAAGGTACTGACAGAGCGAGAGTATCATGTTATAGTAAGCAAATATTAACAAGCATGTAAAGAGATATGGCACGAGCATATGCAATAGAACTAAGACTAAGAGTTATAAAAGCTGTAGAAGCAGGGATACGAATAAGTAAGGTAAGTAAATTATTTAATGTAAGTCGTGATACTATATATAAATGGAAAAAATTAAAAGATAAGCAAGGTACTTTAGAAGCAGCAACTGGTTATCAGAAAGGACATAGTCATAAGATAAAAGATTCAGAATCTTTTAAAGAATTTTTTAAAGCTAATATGAATAAAACATCAAAGGAGTTAGCAAAGCAATGGGGTAATATTGCATCTGTAACTATTTTAAGACAAATCAGAAAACTTGGCTATAGCTATAAACAAAACTCATTTTCATCCGAAAAGAGATATTAAATTAAGAAATGAATTTATAGCAAAGATACAAACCATCACAAAAGACAAATTAGTATATCTTGATGAATCTGGAATAGAGGATAATGCTTGCAAAGAGTATGGATGGAGCATTATAGGACAAAGGTGTTATGGAGAAAAGGTGTATCAACATAAATTTAGAATAAGTATGATAGCTGGTCTTTGTAATGGTAATCTTATTGCTCCTGTAATATTTGAAGGTAATTGTAATACAGAGGTCTTTAAAACTTATATTAGGGATGTATTAATTACAGAATTACAACCTGGGCAAACCGTTATTATGGATAACATTAATTTTCATAAAAATTCTAAAGTTAAAGAGTTCATTGAATCCGTTGGTTGTACCATATTGTATTTACCAACTTACTCTCCTGATTTAAATCCTATAGAGCATTACTGGTTTAAGATAAAAAATGAAATTAGGAAAGTTGTAGAAGATTTTGAAACATTTTATGATGCTGTTTTTAATACTATTAAATTGTCAGTATCTTAATGATTTATGCTATATGTTGTTACCAATAACAAAACTCACAAATCTTCTAAAGCTGCACAAGATGAGTGTGGCTTTCGATGGGTAATTGAGAGCATGCACAGAGAAATTAAGCAACTTACTGGGATAGAACGTTGTCAATGCAGGAAACAGCGTCTTCAACGTAATCATATTAGTTGTGCATTTTTAGTTTGGGCATTTCTCAAAAGGACTGCAAATACAATCGGTAAAACGGTTTACCAAATAAAGTTAGGGCTTTTAGATGACTATATGCAACAACAGCTGCGTTCTCCATCTTTACGATATTTAGAACCAAACATAGCGTAAGTTTTGAATAATTTAGCTATAATAAGAATATTAAATGACACAACCAATACAATTAACCCAAATCTACAAGACGAGACTGGGAAAACTGCCTTACATTGGGCAGTAATAAATTTAAATCCTCTTATAACTTGCTATATACTTAAATATAAAAACATAGATATTAATATCCAAGATAATAGAGATTGCAATGTATTACATTACCTAGCTAAAACAATAAGTAACCTTAAATTTACTAATAAAGATATATCATTTGGCCCTGTTGCAAATAGGAAATATTAGTATATAAGAATAGGGAATAAATTGTCAAAACTTACGCTATGTTATAGCAAATATGCTAAAAACTCTTATTACACAGCAATGTTTTATAGTGAAGCACTTCATAATATCCCTTAATTCATGGGCATTATATCAAACATAGCGTAAGTTTTGTTGTTATAGATAAGCTTTATGAATTTTTTTAAGAGACGTCATTTTAAATACGATATAATAATATGGGCAGTAAGGTGGTACTGTAAGTATAGCATAAGTCATTAAGGTACTGACAGAGCGAGAGTATCATGTTATAGTAAGCAAATATTAACAAGCATGTAAAGAGATATGGCACGAGCATATGCAATAGAACTAAGACTAAGAGTTATAAAAGCTGTAGAAGCAGGGATACGAATAAGTAAGGTAAGTAAATTATTTAATGTAAGTCGTGATACTATATATAAATGGAAAAAATTAAAAGATAAGCAAGGTACTTTAGAAGCAGCAACTGGTTATCAGAAAGGACATAGTCATAAGATAAAAGATTCAGAATCTTTTAAAGAATTTTTTAAAGCTAATATGAATAAAACATCAAAGGAGTTAGCAAAGCAATGGGGTAATATTGCATCTGTAACTATTTTAAGACAAATCAGAAAACTTGGCTATAGCTATAAACAAAACTCATTTTCATCCGAAAAGAGATATTAAATTAAGAAATGAATTTATAGCAAAGATACAAACCATCACAAAAGACAAATTAGTATATCTTGATGAATCTGGAATAGAGGATAATGCTTGCAAAGAGTATGGATGGAGCATTATAGGACAAAGGTGTTATGGAGAAAAGGTGTATCAACATAAATTTAGAATAAGTATGATAGCTGGTCTTTGTAATGGTAATCTTATTGCTCCTGTAATATTTGAAGGTAATTGTAATACAGAGGTCTTTAAAACTTATATTAGGGATGTATTAATTACAGAATTACAACCTGGGCAAACCGTTATTATGGATAACATTAATTTTCATAAAAATTCTAAAGTTAAAGAGTTCATTGAATCCGTTGGTTGTACCATATTGTATTTACCAACTTACTCTCCTGATTTAAATCCTATAGAGCATTACTGGTTTAAGATAAAAAATGAAATTAGGAAAGTTGTAGGAGATTTTGAAACATTTTATGATGTTGTTTTTAATACTATTAAATTGTCAGTATCTTAATGATTTATGCTATACGGTATTAGCTATCGAGATTTAGAAGAGATGTTAGAGGAAAGAGGTGTAGAGGTAGATCACTCTACAATTTACCGTTGGGTTCAGTATTATGCCCCAAAGATATTAGATAAATTAAAATGGTGCTGGAAGCCTAAGTCAGGGTTTAGTTGGAGAGTATGAAAATTCAAGGACTAAGTAGAACAAAACCTATAAATTTTCTGCCCAAATTTCATTGGGGGTTTTATAACCAAAAATCTTTCTTGGCATGTTATTTAAAATCTCAGCAATATTGTCAAGACCTCTTTGTGTAACGGTTGTAATATCTGTATTTTTAGGTAAAATTCTATGAATCATAGAATTCATTTTCTCCACTAGTGCTTTTTGTCTAGGGCGGTATGGATCACAAAAGAAAGTTTGAAACCCAGATAGTCTATAAGCAAGATGCCCTACAAACTCTTTGCCATTATCCATAGTAATAGTCTTTCTAACACTACTTGGCAGCGTTTTGATCTTTTTTAAAAACCCAGTGGTAACTGTTTTAGCTCTCTTGGAGTTATTCAGCACTAAAATAATCTTTTGACTCTTTTTATCCACCAGCACACCGATATTCATACTTTGATTACCTTTATGAAATGTAAGATCTGCCTCAAAATGCCCTACTTCTACCTTTTTCGTAGCTATTGCATCACGCTGATGTATTGAGATCCTTTGTGGTATAATGATCCTTTGACGCCTCTTCCCTCTTTCTTGCCTTTTATATCTATTTAGAAGGTAAATAGCTATATAACTTTAATTTAGCTGCTACTGCAGAAGTGTAAATAAATCTATATATACTTTCTGTACTGATACACAAAGCTGTATTTTTGTCTAGTTTTAACTTTCCGGCTATAGCATCCGGCGACCATTTCTTGCGAATCATAGCATTTTTAATATAATCTAACAACATAGGGTTCTTTTCTATTTTTAATAACTCTTGCTGATACATCCTGTTTTCATATTTTTCCTGAGTGTCATTGTCAATTAAAAAGGGACCAGTAAATTGCACGAAAAAGGAACCACTATATTTAAAAATTTTTATGCCATATTACCTCCAGATTTATAGTTATTAATACGATAACTTTTACCTTTTATGTTTAGTATATGAGCATGATGTACCACTCGATCAATAATTGCATGAGTTAATACTTCATCAGCAAATATTTCATTCCATTTTTCAAAATCCTTGTTTGTGGTAATAATGGTAGATTTATTTTCATATCGTTTAGCAATAATATTAAAAAAGTCTTCTACTGAATGTTTTGGCAATTGCTTAAACCCGAGCTCATCAAGAATTAATAAATCAAACGATAGGAGTAATTTAACCTTTTTGTGATAACTATTATCTGCTCTTGCAATATGTAAATTATAAAGCATATCCGATACCGTAGTAAAATATACAGAGTATTCTCGTGTTAAAGCTTTTAATGCTAGCCCAATGGCAAGATGAGTTTTCCCAGTTCCTGAATCACCTATGAATATTACATTTCCCTTAGTATTAATATAATCACAAGTTGATAAATCACTTATTACTTTGGCATCAACACTTGGTTGGAAATTAAAATCAAAGTCTTCTAAATTTTTAGTTACCGGCAATTTAGCAGCACTTTTACGGCGACGGTAATTATTATCCTTACGGTTAGATTTTTCATCTTCACATAATAGTGATAGAAATTCTTTAAATCCTAGTTTATTATTTTGAGCATAAATAATCCTTTCATTTAAACTATTGACTATACCTGATAATCTAAAGCTTCGTAGGTCATTAAATAAGTTCTGCATTATTACCTCCAAACTCTGGTAATGGTAAGTTTACTGCATTACTATTTAAAATATTCTTAATTTTAGAGTAAGAACTTATACCATAATGTAGTGCTCTATGACAGGCTTTATCTATTAAGTCATCATTGTAAACCTTACGTAAAGAAATGATACCTCGTGCACAACGTTGCCAATCATTCACTCTTGTTTGTTGTAATGATTCTAATAATAAACTGCAATTATTCCCTATCTGCTGCATTTGTTGTTGATAATGTTCACTATATTCTATAAAACCTGGGCATAGACGTTTGTATTTAGCATAATGAGACGGATTAGTGGTAAATATCCCCTTGCCCTCTGTTCTAACGTGTCTTGCTATTAAATCATTTTGTATAGAAAATATTTGAACAAGTTTTGGGGACAATTGTACCATTACCTCACTGTATATATATTTTGCTGGTACAGAGTAATAATTATTATCTATGGTAATATGACAATCTTTTGCTACTTTTCGATTATGCCAAGATGACAAATCAAAAGTTTCTAATGGTAAAGGAATCAAACTACTTCTTTCCTCTTGCTCAAACAGTTCTCTAGGTATTCTCTTAGTAGTACCATGTATTCGGCTATTGGCCTTATTTAACCAATTTGCAAGACCATTTGTTAATTCTTCATATCTATCAAATTTACGACCAGCAAAAAAATTATTTTTAACGTATTTTATTCCCGACTCAACTTTGCCTTTTTCTTGCGGTTGATACACTCGACAAGGAGAAAGTAAAATTCCATAATGATCGGCTAAGCACTTATATTCCTTCTGATATACTGGCTCATAAAAATTGGCATCTACTACTCCAGCTTTAAGATTATCAAGTTTTATTACTTTTGGACTACCAGCAAAATAATTAAATGCATTGATATGACATTGAATCCATGTTTGACAACTTTGATCAAACACTACTTCATAATAATCAAGGCGACTATAGCTTAAACGCATATTAAATACATATGCTTTAACTCTACGCCCTTTAGAATTATACTGTAAGCCTATGTCACCAAAATCTACTTGTGCTTCCTCTCCTGCTAAAGTATGAAAACGAATGCAACTGTTATCCTTAATTTTATATTTTTTGATATAACGGGTCAAAGAAGTATAACTGCTTGTATAACCTTGATTTTTTAACTCCTCAAAAATTCTTATGTAACTCAGATTTTTTTCTAATAACTCAATTATTTTTTCGTGCCAAAAATCCAAAACTGAAGATCGTTCATAGATTGCTGGGGATTCTGTACCAGCCTCTACATAGCGGTTTATTATTTTTCGTACTGTTTTGCGGTCTGTTCTTGTTAGTTTGGCAATATTCCTTTGACTATTGCCTTGTTTATAAAGGGTGATAATTGTTGTATACATATTTATTCTTATCATTGTATCACTAGATATTTACTTGCTTAATTATCTAGTGAATATTGCACATTAACCTTATTAGGTCACACCAACTTCTCTGGTCCCTTTTTCGTGCAATTTACTGGTCCCTTTTATTTTAGCAATGACAACTCTGAACAAAACTTACGCTATGTTATAGCAAATATGCTAAAAACTCTTATTACACAGCAATGTTTTATAGTGAAGCACTTCATAATATCCCTTAATTCATGGGCATTATATCAAACATAGCGTAAGTTTTGTGAAAATACTATAAGTAAGTAGAACAGAACCTATTTAAAATAATAAGATTTTAAATAGGTAATGATGAACAGAAAATATAGACACTTATCTCGAGAAGAGAGATATGAGATAAAAAGAATGTATGACCTAGGAGTCAGTATTAATAAGATAGCACAACATCTTACGAGGTCTAAAAGCGCTATTAGTATGGAGCTAAAAAGAAATAAGGTAAAAGATAAGTATATGCCTTGTGTTGCTCAGGAAAAATATGAAAACAGGATGTATCAGCAAGAGTTATTAAAAATAGAAAAGAACCCTATGTTGTTAGATTATATTAAAAATGCTATGATTCGCAAGAAATGGTCGCCGGATGCTATAGCCGGAAAGTTAAAACTAGACAAAAATACAGCTTTGTGTATCAGTACAGAAAGTATATATAGATTTGTTTACACTTCTGCAGTAGCAGCTAAATTAAAGTTATATAGCTATTTACCTTCTAAAAGATATAAAAGGCAAGAAAGAGGGAAGAGGCGTCAAAGGATCATTATACCACAAAGGATCTCAATACATCAGCGTGATGCAATAGCTACGAAAAAGGTAGAAGTAGGGCATTTTGAGGCAGATCTTACATTTCATAAAGGTAATCAAAGTATGAATATTGGTGCACTGGTGGATAAAAAGAGTCAAAAGATTATTTTAGTGCTGAATAACTCCAAGAGAGCTACAACAGTTACCAATGGTTTTTTAAGAAAGATAAAAACTCTTCCAAATAGTGTGAGAAAGACTATTACTATGGATAATGGCAAAGAGTTTGTGGGGCATGTTGCCTATAGACTATCTGGGTTTCAAACTTTCTTTTGTGATCCATACCGCCCTAGACAAAAAGCATTAGTGGAAAAAATGAATTCTATGATTCATAGAATTTTACCTAAAAATACAGATATTACTACCGTTACACAAAGAGGTCTTGACAATGTTGCTGAGATTTTAAATAACATGCCAAGAAAGATTTTTGGTTACAAAACCCCCAATGAAATTTGGGCAGAAAATTTATAGGTTTTGTTCTACTTAGTCCTTGCATTTTCATAGTATTTTCAGTATTACTAATTATTACATTCCCCTCACAGTAATTATCCTTTATGTTTTGTTGCTTTAATTGCAATAAAGAAGACCAGCTGCCAATATCATTCCAAATAAAATTCGCTTTGACCATAACCATTTGAGAAATATATTCCATTATAGCGTGATCTATCGAAATAGATTCGGCTTCGTTGTATACCAACGAGTTTATTACTATATTATTTTTAGTTTTTATAGCACTATCATATGCCGCAGCTGCAATTTTAAATAATTGAGGTTGTATACCCATCGCTAAACTTAAGAAAAAATTAATATCATATATAAAAATTCCTGAATTCCAAAAATATTTATTACTATTACAATATCTTTTTGCTTCCTTAAATTCAGGCTTTTCAATAAAATTGTCAACTTGATAAATATTTTCTGCAATCGAAATTCCCGATTTTATATAGCCATACTCGGTATTTACGCTATTTATTGGAATACCGATAATACAAATTCCATATTGCTCAATAGAACATAAAGCTTTATTTATAGTATTGAAGTAATTTTCTTCATCTTCTATATGATGGTCCGCCGGTAGTAATACTAACCTATCAAACCCTTGTGCCTTAGCCGACAGAGACGTAATAATTGCACAAATTGCTGTATTTTTCTGCTCCGGTTCGGTGATGAGTTCAAATTCTATTTCTATATCTGCTGCTTGCTGTTTAGTAATTTCTTCATATTGATTAGAAGTAATTATTGTAGGCTTTCCTAAAAATTTATTTCTGATTAAAGTTTGCTGTAATAAAGTTAAATCACCTAATATCTTCTTAAATTGTTTTGGCTTATCACCGGCAGATAAAGGCCATAACCTCTTACCACTACCGCCTGCCATAATAACCGGCTTTACTTTCATATGATTTCAACTATTGATCGAGTAAATAATGACAGGCTTTATAGATGGCTTTATACAAATAAGTCAAGCTTTTTGACAGATTTTACAATAAAAAGTGCTTCTTCCTGAGTGTTTAGTCTTAATAATGCTACTAGAGCAACTTAGGCACTCCTGCCCATCTCTTGCATAAACCATAAGTTGTTGAGTAAAATAACCAGGTTTATTATCACCATTAACAAAATCTTTAAGAGTAGTGCCGCCGGCAATTATAGCTTTAGATAGAACATTCTTAACTGCTGCGATTAAATTCTTTATCTCATCATCGTTTAAATCTTTTCCTAATTTATCAGGATGAATTTTAGCTAAATGAAGACTTTCAGAAGCATAAATATTACCAACTCCAACCACAATTCTGTTATCCATGAGTAAGTTTTTTATCGGTACTTTTTTATTAATCAGCTTACTCTTTAAATATTGAAGCTCAAACGAATCAGATAAAGGCTCTAATGCTAGATTAGCAAAAAAATCTTTCTCCAAAAACTCAGTATGAAAGCTATAAATCATTCCAAATCTTCTAGTATCGTTGAAAATCAGTTTTTCATTATTACTTAAGTTAAAAACTACATGGTCATGTTTTTTGACTTCATAATTATTTTGTTGCAAAGTAAATCTGCCGCTCATACCCAAATGGACGATTAAAGAATAATCATTATCAAAATCAATAATTAAATATTTGGCACGACGCCTAACATTTATTATATTCGTATTTACGATTTGCTCGGCTAAATCAGCAGATAATTTATAACGTAGATTATCTCTTTTAAATTCCACTTTCTTTATAATAAGCCCTATTAATTTACTTTCTAGGGAGTTTTTTAAAGTTTCTACTTCAGGAAGTTCCGGCATTTTTACTATTATTTTAATAATTTTATGTTTATACTATATCAGATAATTATAATTAAAGCATCATCGATGTCATTGCTTATTGCATGGCTCGGAAAATACTCTGTATGTCATTCCCGCGTAGGCGGGAATCCAGCATAAAGCGAGATAATATCGAGCTTTTAGTTTTAAAAATTTGCTGTATTTATAATTTTTTCTGGATTCCCGCCTTCGCGGGAATGACATATAAAGTCATACAATAATGACAAAGCCAAACCTATAAAAATTTCATATAAATCGTAAACCAAATGAACCAAACAAATTTTGGATTTAAGAAAATAAAAGCAAACGAAAAACAATCGCTTGTAAATAGCGTTTTTTCTAACGTTGCTGATAAATACGACTTAATGAATGATCTTATGAGCTTTGGAATGCATCGCTTATGGAAAGATGAGTTTATTAGACAAATCCCCAATCTTAACTCTAATATATTAGATGTTGCTAGCGGTAGCGGCGATATTGCTTTGAAGCTTGCTAAAAAAGCGAAAGATAGGGGTAGTAACATCTCTTTAACTTTAAGCGATATTAATGAAGAGATGCTAAGGCAGGCTAAGAAAAAATCAATTGATCTAAACCTATTTCAGAATCTTAAATTTACTGTAGCAAGTGCCGAAGAATTACCATTTCCTGATAATAGCTTTGACTATTATACCATTGCATTTGGGATTCGAAACGTTCCTGATATTAATAAAGCTCTAAAAGAAGCTTATAGAGTTTTAAAACCGATGGGTAAGAAGTTTGTATGTCTTGAATTTTCTAAGGTAAAAGAAAGTTTATTGCAAGATTTCTACAAATTCTACTCGTTTAATGTTATCCCTAAAATTGGTCAAATAATTACCGGCAATAAAGAAGCCTATGACTATTTAGTCGAGAGTATAGATTTATTTCCATCACAAGATGAGTTTAGAATAATGATTAAAGAAGCAGGCTTTGAAGAAATCAACTATAAAAATTTGAATGGTGGAATTGTCGCCATCCACAGTGCATATAAGTTATGATTTGTAATTTTTTTAATCTAATACGCATTTTTCATATCATTAGCAAAAAACAAATTTTGACTAATACAGATTATGTTAAAATACCGGTATATTTAAAGTTTATCGGCTATATATTAGTATTATTCTTTGCTCCATTATCGTTATTTAGAAAATCAAAAGAAGATTACGGCAAACGCTTAATAGACACTTTAAGCAGCCTTGGACCGATTTATATAAAATTTGGGCAGACACTTTCTACCAGACCAGATTTAGTAGGAGCACAAATAGCAGATTACTTAAGATTATTACAGGATAAATTACCACCATTTGATAGTAAGGTGGCAAGGGGAATAATAGAGAGGGAATTTTTATGTCATCCCCGTGAAAACGGGGATCCAGAAAAAAAATTATTGGATTCCCGCCTCCGCGGGAATGACATAGAGGGAAGCGGGAACGACATAGAGGAAGGCGGGATGACAACAATATTCATCCACTTCAATGACACACCCATAGCTGCTGCATCGATCTCGCAGGTACATAAGGCACAGCTTACAACAGGTGAATATGTAACGGTAAAAATATTGCGTCCTGATATTCATAAAAAATATAACCGGGATATTAAACTACTATATTTCCTTGCAAAAATCGCCTCAAAATTCTCAAAAGCAAAAAGGCTAAAACCTCTTAAAGTAGTTGATAAATTTCATGAAACTATGAAATTTGAGCTTGATTTACGTCTCGAGGTTGCTGCTGCTGCAGAGCTTGCTGATAATATGCGTAAAGATCATAACGTAATAATTCCTAAAATATATTGGGATTTAACATCAGAAAATATACTAACTACACAATGGTTAGAAGGCACTTCCATATATGATACTTCACTATTAAAAGAAATGGGGCTAGAGCCGGCAAAAATAGCCCAAAACTTTGCCGTAATGTTCTTTAATCAAGTTTATAGAGACGGTTTTTTCCATGCTGATTTACACCCAGGAAATATTTTAGTAGATAAACAAGGTAAGCTCATTCTACTTGATTTCGGTATTATGGGTAGACTTAAAGAAAAAGATCGTTTAGCTATTGCTGAAAGCTTATTCGGATTTTTAAGCCGTGATTATAAATTAGTTGCTAAAGTACATTTAAGAGCCGGTTACGTCCCTATAAATACCGATTTAGACTTATTTGCTCAAAGTTGCAGAGCTGTTACCGAACCGGTCGTTGGTAAGAATATTTCGGTAGGTAAGTTACTTGCTCATCTATTTAAAATCACTGAAGATTTTGGCATGGAAGTCCAACCGGATTTATTATTATTACAGAAAACTTTAATAATGGTCGAAGGAATAGGCAGACAATTAGACGAAAACATTAATATGTGGCAACTCGCCGAACCTTGGATTAAAAAATGGGCTATCAAAAACCTTAGCCCTGAAGCAAAAATATTACGTCTAGTAAAGCATCATTTGGAAAAATTGTATGATAAAATAGATGAATTAGACTAAAAATTTTGTAATTGTTTTGTTATAGTTATATTGTAAATTCAAAGTCATACTATAGAAATTGCAAGGATGATAGAAAGAAATTATTACTTAGAATATATCAAAGACTCTTTATGATATATTCTCTATATATGCCATTCTTGGACCAAGACAGTGTGAAAAAACTACCTTAGCACATAGCTATATCAAATAGCTTAATGATAAAAATTATTTTTTTGACTTAGAAAATCCATCCCATTTATATCAGCTTAAAAATCCTAAAGCAACTCTAGACCCACTAGATGGATTAATAGTTATCGATGAAATTCAAAGGCAGCCGGAACTTTTCCCTTATTTACGTGTTCTTGCTGATTATTCAACAAAACTTACGCTATGTTTGGTTCTAAATATCGTAAAGATGGAGAACGCAGCTGTTGTTGCATATAGTCATCTAAAAGCCCTAACTTTATTTGGTAAACCGTTTTACCGATTGTATTTGCAGTCCTTTTGAGAAATGCCCAAACTAAAAATGCCCAACTAATATGATTACGTTGAATACGCTGTTTCCTGCATTGACAACGTTCTATCCCAGTAAGTTGCTTAATTTCTCTGTGCATGCTCTCAATTACCCATCGAAAGCCACACTCATCTTGTGCAGCTTTAGAAGATTTGTGAGTTTTGTTATTGGTAACAACATACTCAACTCTGTTGGTAGAAACAGTAAATTTAAACAAATTAACATGCTTATTTTTAGCAAAGCCTTTTATATGAATCTCTACTCCATGCCTGATCTCTTCATCTGAAAATGTCAACTCTTTTACAGCTTTATAAGGTTTAGAATCGTGCGTTTTACTAACGTTTCTATTGGCTTTAATAGGGGCATAATAATATTTCCCCAGAGAGTCAACATGTTGCATAATTTTGTGTGTAGAATACCATGTGTCAAAAAGTACTGTTTGAAAAGGAATCTTCTTGCTATAAACAGCATTATTTAACATGTTTAATAGGTGTTCTAGTTTTGTTGCTCCATCATGATCAGGTGCAAAAATTCGATAATCTATTACCCAAAACTTATTAATATCAGGGTTATAATATACCAGACTCACTACTCCTATACCTTTAGTAACTCTACCTGTAGCTCCACTGTACTGCGATCTTGCAATTTCTATTTGCTTCGTATTCCTTTTATTTAAAACCGTATCATCAAATATTGTATATCCATTAGATGAAAAAATAACATCATTCTTGATGTGTTCCCATAACAAAGAAGGTGTATATTTTTCATTCCTTAAAAATCTATTAATAACATCATGACTACATTTCTTTGCATGTTCAGCGTAGTAGGTTAAACTATAATTCTTTTGGCTAACTATTAAAAATTGACAATAATCTGTCCTATTAATTGGTATTGCTTGCAACTTTATCCTCTTTGACATGTTTAATTATTTTTACAATAATTTATCACTTTTTTACTCATAGCGTAAGTTTTGGAGATAAAAAGAATGTATGACCTAGGAGTCAGTATTAATAAGATAGCACAACATCTTACGAGGTCTAAAAGCACTATTAGTATGGAGCTAAAAAGAAATAAGGTAAAAGATAAGTATATGCCTTGTGTTGCTCAGGAAAAATATGAAAACAGGATGTATCAGCAAGAGTTATTAAAAATAGAAAAGAACCCTATGTTGTTAGATTATATTAAAAATGCTATGATTCGCAAGAAATGGTTGCCGGATGCTATAGCCGGAAAGTTAAAACTAGACAAAAATACAGTTTTGTGTATCAGTACAGAAAGTATATATAGATTTGTTTACACTTCTGCAGTAGCAGCTAAATTAAAGTTATATAGCTATTTACCTTCTAAAAGATATAAAAGGCAAGAAAGAGGGAAGAGGCGTCAAAGGATCATTATACCACAAAGGATCTCAATACATCAGCGTGATGCAATAGCTACGAAAAAGGTAGAAGTAGGGCATTTTGAGGCAGATCTTACATTTCATAAAGGTAATCAAAGTATGAATATTGGTGCACTGGTGGATAATAAAGAGTCAAAAGATTATTTTAGTGCTGAATAACTCCAAGAGAGCTACAACAGTTACCAATGGTTTTTTAAGAAAGATAAAAACTCTTCCAAATAGTGTGAGAAAGACTATTACTATGGATAATGGCAAAGAGTTTGTGGGGCATGTTGCCTATAGACTATCTGGGTTTCAAACTTTCTTTTGTGATCCATACCGCCCTAGACAAAAAGCATTAGTGGAAAAAATGAATTCTATGATTCATAGAATTTTACCTAAAAATACAGATATTACTACCGTTACACAAAGAGGTCTTGACAATGTTGCTGAGATTTTAAATAACATGCCAAGAAAGATTTTTGGTTATAAAACCCCCAATGAAATTTGGGCAGAAAATTTATAGGTTTTGTTCTACTTAGTCCTTGCATTTTCAATATTATTTACAGTATGTAGACGAAGATCAACTTTAAAAAGAGCAAGGAGACTATAAGTCAAGGATCGCAGCGTATAATAATAATACGTGAGAACCGCAGATCTTATAAGGCGACGTAGCCAATTTTTGAAGTTCATCGAGTATACATTACTCTTTAGGCAATAATACTTGCACAAAGTCAGTTTTAGATAGATCGGCAGCGATGTTAACTATAACATCATTTTCTGTAACTTTAGAAACATAACCCACTAAGATACCTGCTGGGTAAGTACTGCCGTGACCAGAAGTGATTATCTCTTCATCTTTCTGTACTAAATGATTATTAGGTAAGTATAAAATTTTACTATTGTTATTATTACCTGCTAAAATGCCTCGTTCTCTCGAGGAACTTGTTTTAATGGGTATTCTAGAGTTAACATCACTAATTAGCATCACTTTAGCATAATTATTACTTACTTCTATTACTTTACCTACTAATACTTGTGAATTAGTAGTAACAATTTGATCAGGTTCAACTCCGTGTTTTCTACCAGCAGAAATTAATGCTGTTTTAGAAAAAGGACTAAAAGACACACTTAATAACTTAGCAGTAACATATTTAAATTCTTCTTCCTCAGTAACTGTTAAAAGATCTTTTAGAGCAATATTTTCAGCCCTTACTGATTCTACTTCGCTCTGAAGATGCTTAAGTCTTGCTACTTCAAGCTCAAGCTCTATATTTCGTTTTTCTAGATCTTGAAAATAAACAAATTTTTGTTTTATAGAATTTACACTTTCAAATATATTTTCATAAAATACTAATCCAGCTGATAATACGCTGCCTGTTATTTCAATAGATATATTGAATATTTTTTTAGGTGAAACAAAAAATAAATACAAAGATAATCCAAGAAAAAATATGATAAAAAAGCGTTTAAGAGTAACTAATATAGTTCTCACTAGCTCCAAGGAACTTGAAGAATTTTTTACTCTATTCGCAAGTATTGCCATCTTTAATCCTGTTTAAATAGTACATGTTTCAGTTTTGTAAAATCTTCAAGTGCTTTTCCTGTGCCGAGTGCTACACATGATAGTGCATCATCTGCAATTATCACAGGTAATTTTGTTGCCTCACTAAGAACAAAATCAAGATTTCGAAGTAATGAGCCACCACCTGTTAGCACTATTCCTTTATCCACTATATCCGAAGATAATTCAGGAGGCGTCGCCTCTAATGCTACTTTTACCGCCTCAACAATTTGACTTACCGGTTCTATTAGACTATCAGCAATTTGCCTTTCATTCAATACCATTTCCTTTGGAATGCCATAAATTAAATCACGACCTTTTATTTCCATAACCCTTGGTTCTGCATTTTGATCTACATAAGCAGCACCTATTTCTTGCTTTATCTTTTCAGCTGTAGCCTCACCAATTAGGAGGTTATAATGCCTTCTTATATATGAAATAATCGCTTCATCCATCTTGTCGCCACCGACTCTTACGGACCTTGCATATACTATGCCACATAGTGACAAAACTGCAACTTCTGTGGTACCGCCGCCGATATCAACAATCATTGAGCCAGTTGCTTCTGTTACAGGAAGCCCTGCACCAATTGCTGCCGCCATAGGCTCTTCAATTAAATATACATCCTTACCACCCGCACTTTCTGCTGCTTCTTGAATAGCACGGCGTTCAACAGGGGTAGAGCCTGACGGTACACAAACAACAATCGTTGGACCAAAAAAAGAACGACGATTATGTACCATTTTAATAAAGTACTTAATCATTTCTTCTGCACCTTTGAAATCGGCAATTACGCCGTCTTTTAAAGGTCTTTTAGCTTCAATATCAGTTGGAGTACGACCAAGCATCATTTTTGCTTCATGACCAAAAGCATAAGGCACAAAAGAGCCATCTTTTTTTATTAATGCAACTACTGAAGGTTCACGTAGAACAATACCACGTCCTTTTTGATATACGATAGTATTCGCTGTTCCAAGGTCAATAGCCATACCGGAAGAAAATCCTTCCAAAAATTTCATTATCATTTTTCTTTTTCTCTCTAAATTCTAAAAATTCTTCCATGCTAAATTAATTATAGACGAAGTTTTATTTGGAAAAAGCAAGGCGTCTTAAAGCTTAAACCTTTACTTATATAGTAGCAGATTATCAGCAAAAAACAATTTTCAGCGTATTTTAGAAAGCTCTAGACAAGATGAATTTCAAGATGCACCTGCACAGCGTACATACTTAGTACGTGAGCACAGGCGAATCCTGCAAAATTAGCTTGTATATAGCTTTCTAAAATAGCTGAAGCCAATTTTTCAAATAAAACGAGTATAATTTAAATTTCTTTATAATGTAAAATAATAAAGTTACTAATAAAAAATATTAACATACTTGGTAACAAAATAGCAGCAATTAAAGATAGAATATTATAGGTCAATACTTTAAGTAATATTTCTGATAATGAATATACTATAAAACCTGAAAATAATCCTAATATTAATATTTTTTCCTGTGAATTATCACGTTGTTTTAGGCTAATAAAACAACTGGCTAAAATTATAGTCGCTATCATCATTGCAGGTTTAAATAGTTGCTTATAATAATAAACTTGGTAGTTAGTAATAGGTAGACCTGAATTTAATAATTCATCGATTAATTTAGGTAGATTCCAAATGGAAACCATTTCAGGATGAGTAAACTTATTGACCAAGCTGTTAACAGATAAATTAGTTGGTATAGTTAAGCTATTATATGCTTCTGTACTATCTTTTGTAAAAACTTTGACCCTATTTAAATGCAGTGATTTATTCTCAATGATGCCATATAATGCATCAATTCTCTTTAAGAAGTTGTTGTTATTATCGATAAATAAAACTGTAACATTATTTAATTTTTTCTCAGAAATATTAATAAATTGTGTTTGAATTATTTGATTTTTTCCGTTTAAAGCTTCAAAAAATAATAAACCTGATTTAGATATTACTGCTTCATTATGTGTTTTTTTAGTAAGCTTTGCTTCTAGTAAATCATATTTTCGTAAGCCTAAAGCACCGATAGGATTTAATATAGTCGTAAAGGCTATACCTAAAATTAAAGTCACGATACACGGAATTATCAATACCTGCCAAATATGAATACCACTAGATAGTATAGCAGTCAATTCATTATTTTTTGTTAAGTTTCTAAGGAAAAAAAGCATAGAAGTAAAGCTGATTAAAGCAGAAACTTGATTCAAAAGATATGGAACTTTATATAATATAAATCGCCAAAAAAAATCAAAAGGCACATACATATTTTTGAATTTTTGTAAGAAATCAAAGAGATTGGATATGATTAATAATCCAATTAAAATAGATAATATTATGAAAAAACACTTAAAATATAATTTAGCAAGATACCAAGAAAGTGTTTTTAAATTAATCATTTAAATTCAATTTAATAATGATTTTTTATGTAACTCGTCATTGCGAGGATAATGAAGTAGTTGCATGTACGCACAAATTTGTGTGGTGGGGCTGGTAGGACTTGAACCTACGACCACACCGTTATGAGCGGCGTGCTCTAACCAACTGAGCTACAGCCCCTGTCATTTGAAGTTTATATAATTATTATGGCTATAAGTCTAGTAAAATTTTTATTTTTTTAAGTATCTTTGCTAGGCTAGCAAAATATGGATATTGTTTGAGTTATGCAGCTGTAAGTGTTGTTGTATGGGTTTGGGGTATATCTATTCCAAAATTTGGTACGTTAAATTTCGAGATTCATACCTAGACATGTAGTTTACTACGCTGTACGTGCCCTTAACTTCTAACTTCTAACTTCTAAAGTATCTGTTGTATAATTCCATTGATCGCATGGTGTTGTCAACTTAAGAGAAGAAAAAGCTTTTGATGCCATGTCGTGGTTGCATTGTTATCCGTACAACAAAGCATTGTACAGATAGGCGAGTCGACGAATAACGAGATACCTGCATTTAGATTGATTGAATATATCAAGTATATTATATATTTCCTGCATATATTTAGGCTTTAGCCAAAACTCCGCATTACCGATAACATAGAGATTATTTTTAGCCCTACTAATACCAACGTTTAAGACATTCGGCTTACTTGTCATGATGCCTCTTGCTCCCTTATCTTCAGGATGTTGAGCTCCTAGCATCATAATTACCGTATCGTTTTCTTTGCCCTGAAAAGCATGGATCGTGCCGATATTGTTAATACAAAAACCATCAACCTGATTTTCGATTTTTAGCTTATATAGCATAAGTCATTAAGGTACTGACAGAGCGAGAGTATCATGTTATAGTAAGCAAATATTAACAAGCATGTAAAGAGATATGGCACGAGCATATGCAATAGAACTAAGACTAAGAGTTATAAAAGCTGTAGAAGCAGGGATACGAATAAGTAAGGTAAGTAAATTATTTAATGTAAGTCGTGATACTATATATAAATGGAAAAAATTAAAAGATAAGCAAGGTACTTTAGAAGCAGCAACTGGTTATCAGAAAGGACATAGTCATAAGATAAAAGATTCAGAATCTTTTAAAGAATTTTTTAAAGCTAATATGAATAAAACATCAAAGGAGTTAGCAAAGCAATGGGGTAATATTGCATCTGTAACTATTTTAAGACAAATCAGAAAACTTGGCTATAGCTATAAACAAAACTCATTTTCATCCGAAAAGAGATATTAAACAAAACTTACGCTATGTTTGGTTCTAAATATCGTAAAGATGGAGAACGCAGCTGTTGTTGCATATAGTCATCTAAAAGCCCTAACTTTATTTGGTAAACCGTTTTACCGATTGTATTTGCAGTCCTTTTGAGAAATGCCCAAACTAAAAATGCACAACTAATATGATTACGTTGAAGACGCTGTTTCCTGCATTGACAACGTTCTATCCCAGTAAGTTGCTTAATTTCTCTGTGCATGCTCTCAATTACCCATCGAAAGCCACACTCATCTTGTGCAGCTTTAGAAGATTTGTGAGTTTTGTTATTGGTAACAACATACTCAACTCTGTTGGTAGAAACAGTAAATTTAAACAAATTAACATGCTTATTTTTAGCAAAGCCTTTTATATGAATCTCTACTCCATGCCTGATCTCTTCATCTGAAAATGTCAACTCTTTTACAGCTTTATAAGGTTTAGAATCGTGCGTTTTACTAACGTTTCTATTGGCTTTAATAGGGGCATAATAATATTTCCCCAGAGAGTCAACATGTTGCATAATTTTGTGTGTAGAATACCATGTGTCAAAAAGTACTGTTTGAAAAGGAATCTTCTTGCTATAAACAGCATTATTTAACATGTTTAATAGGTGTTCTAGTTTTGTTGCTCCATCATGATCAGGTGCAAAAATTCGATAATCTATTACCCAAAACTTATTAATATCAGGGTTATAATATACCAGACTCACTACTCCTATACCTTTAGTAACTCTACCTGTAGCTCCACTGTACTGCGATCTTGCAATTTCTATTTGCTTCGTATTCCTTTTATTTAAAACCGTATCATCAAATATTGTATATCCATTAGATGAAAAAATAACATCATTCTTGATGTGTTCCCATAACAAAGAAGGTGTATATTTTTCATTCCTTAAAAATCTATTAATAACATCATGACTACATTTCTTTGCATGTTCAGCGTAGTAGGTTAAACTATAATTCTTTTGGCTAACTATTAAAAATTGACAATAATCTGTCCTATTAATTGGTATTGCTTGCAACTTTATCCTCTTTGACATGTTTAATTATTTTTACAATAATTTATCACTTTTTTACTCATAGCGTAAGTTTTGTCTTATTTAATGTGTTAGTATAATAAACTCAGTTGAATGTTGTGGATTCCGTGGTCAAGCCAATAGTACCGGACAGTTATTAAAAAAATGTTATATTTTATTCAGATGTAGGTGACCTTTACAATGCTTCCCGTGGTTTGTCCACAGGATCCAGAAAAAAGCGAGATTAATCGAGCTTTTAGTTTTAAAATTTGCTGTATTTAGGCTTTTTAAGTATTGGATCCTATGATAAATCACGGGATAACAGAGGAAAAATTGATCCACGCGGGCAACAGATCTTGCATGTTTTTTCGAGCCATGCAACAAAGCTCTATCTAACAAGCCATCACTTAAATAATTATTCTTATGCAAATGTTGTTGCATAATAAAGCTATCGCTTATATACTTTACGGGACAAATTAAATCCGCTAAAATTCTGCATGGTAAATAGTAATTTTTATAGAAATCTGGGAACGAGAAAGCTAACGGCAATTGCAGATTTTCTACAAGATTTTATAGAAGCTCCTAAAATTCATGAAGATGTAGCTATTCATGATATTAAAATTTTACAAGAAGCTTCTTCTAGTGATATTAGCTTTTTAAGTAATATTAAATATTCTCAATTTTTAAAGAATACTAAAGCTGCAGCTTGTATTGTGCCAAAAGATTTTGCTGGAGAAGTAAATCCCAATACTGTCTTACTGCGTGCTAAAAATTCATATTTTGCTTACGGCAAGCTAATAGATTTTTTCTATATTTCGGTAAAATCGTATCCTGCTAAAATAATGAAATCAGCTTATGTTGCAGAATCAGCAACTATAGGTAAAAATTGTTATATAGGTCATAATGCAGTTATTGAGGATAATGTTGTTATAGGTGATGATAGTATAATAGAAGCAGGCAGCTTTATAGGTACAGGAGTGGTTATTGGCAGAAATGCTAGAATTGAATCTAATGTATCAATAAATTATTCTGTTATAGGGGATGATGTTGTAATACTTTCAGGAGCAAGGATCGGACAAGATGGGTTCGGCTTTTCTACTGAAAAAGGTATGCATCATAAAATATTTCATACCGGAATTGTTAAAATCGGTAATAATGTTGAAATCGGTGCTAACACTACTATTGATAGGGGATCGCTGCAAGATACTATTATAGAAGATTTATGCCGTATAGATAATTTAGTGCAGATCGGACATAGCGTCAAAATAAGTAAAGGCTCTATTATTGTAGCACAAGCAGGCATAGCCGGAAGTAGCGTAATTGGTAAATATTGTGCTCTTGGAGGGCAAGTGGGAGTCGCCGGACATCTAAATATAGGTGATGGAGCTCAGGTAGCAGCACAAGGCGGTGTAGCACAAAATATAGAAGCTGGTAAAATTGTTGGCGGTAGTCCAGCTGTACCTATTATGGATTGGCACAGACAATCTATTATTATGAAACAATTAATAAATAAGAGATCTAAATAAATGACTATCGATATTACCGAAATTATGGATTTGATACCTCATCGTTATCCGTTTTTATTAGTGGATAAAGTAGTTGAAATTGATCCTAATAAATCAATAACTGGCATTAAAAATGTTACTGTTAATGAGCCTCAATTTACAGGACATTTTCCAGCAAGACCTGTCATGCCTGGAGTTTTAATGGTTGAAGCTATGGCACAGCTTGCAGCTATATTAGTCGCTAAATCTCTCGGCTCTACTAAAAATAAAGAAGTATTTTTAATGGCTATAGAGAATTCAAAATTTCGTAAAGTTGTCCAGCCAGGGGATACAATGCACATTCATGCTACTATTGATCAGCAAAGAGCTAATGTGTGGAAGTTTTCAAGTACGGTTAAAGTTGATGGTGAAATGGCAGCGGAGAGTAAATTTACCGCAATGATCAAAGATAAATCTTAAGGGTATAGTAGTGTCTAATTCTAATATACATCCAACTAGTATAATTGCTGAAGGTGCAAAACTTGGTAAGAACGTAAAAGTTAGTCCATATTGTATTATTGGTCCGGAAGTAGTGCTGCATGATAATGTAGAACTAAAGTCTCACGTAGTTATTGAGGGGATTACTGAAATCGGCGAAAGTACAGTAATTTATCCGTTTGCGTCTATTGGTCAACCCCCGCAAATCTTAAAATATAATAATGAGCGGTCAAATACGATAATTGGTTCTAAAAATATTATTAGAGAATATGTTACAGTGCAGGCAGGAAGCCAAGGCGGCGGAATGATTACAAGGATAGGAAATAATAATTTATTTATGGTTGGTGTTCATATCGGTCATGATTGTAAAATTGGTAATAATGTAGTGTTTGCTAATTATGTAAGCCTAGCCGGACATATAGAAGTGCAAGACTATGTCATAATTGGTGGCTTATCTGCGGTTCATCAATATGCAAGAATTGGTAAACACTCAATGATTGGTGGCTTATCACCAGTTGGAGCGGATGTAATACCTTTTGGTCTTGCAAGCGGCAAACGTGCAGTACTTGAGGGGCTAAACTTAATCGGCATGAATAGGAAAGGGTTTGACAAAGCGGAGTCTTTAAACGCTTTAAAAATAGTTCAAGAAATCTTTTTAGGTGAAGGTAATTTCGTTGATAGAATTAAGCAAGCTCAAGAGAAATATAAAAACAATACTATAGTAATGCAAATTATTGATTTTCTTGAGCAGGGCAGTAATAGATCATTTTGTTCTTTTGAGAAGTAATTTTACTATAATGGTTACTTCTCATAAATGAAAAATTAGTAGACGAGTATATTTAAATTCCTAAAGTATCTCTATATAGCTCAAGCATAGCATCCTGCTCCGCTAGCTTATCTTTATCAAGTTTTTTTAGCTTTAAAACAGTTTTCATCGCTTTAACATCCAATCCGTGCGAAGAAGCATCTTGAAAAATATCCTTAATTTCTTCAGATAGATCAGCTTTTTCTTGCTCTAATCTTTCTATTTTGCTTAAATATTGCTCTAATTGTTCTTTTACTACTACTTCAGACATAAAAAATCATTTAACCTTTTTGAATTTACTATATAATACAGATATAAATCCTATTTAACAATATATAAAATGCAAATTTATCCTTTGAGGCTTTTGCCTAATAAAATCGATTTTGATTTTATGAATTTTAAAAAAGTCAGTTACACTTTCTCAATTATTTTATCACTCATTAGCTTTATTTGGATTGGTATGTACAAATTTAATTTCGGTATTGATTTTGCCGGAGGTATAGTTATAGAAGTAAGGCTTGATCAAACACCAGATTTACCAAAAATGCGTCAAGTTTTAGGTGAACTTGGAATTGGTGAGGTAGTGCTGCAAAACTTTGGTAGTGAGCGTGATTTATCAATTAGGTTCGGTAGTAGTAGCGAAGATAATTTAATGAAAAATATTGAGCTAATTAAATCGACGCATCAAAATAATTTTCCTTATAATTTTGAATATCGTAAGGTGGATTTCGTTGGTCCGCAGGTCGGTAGGCAGTTAATTGAGGCAGGGACTATGGCAATGCTATTTTCGTTTGCGGCAATTATGGTTTATATTTGGGTACGTTTTGAATGGTATTTCGGGCTTGGTATACTTATCGCTTTAATACATGACGTTATATTAGCACTCGGGTTTATGAGTATAACAAAACTTGATTTTAACTTAAGTACTATTGCAGCCGTGTTAACTATCATAGGATATTCTGTTAATGACTCGGTAGTGATATATGATAGGATCAGGGAAAATTTACGTAAATATCATAAGAAAGGCATCACGGAAATTATAAATTTAAGTATCAACGAAACTCTATCCAGAACAATTTTAACAGTAGTGACTACCCTACTTGCTAATTTAGCACTGGTTCTTTTTGGTGGTGAGGCAATCCGTAGTTTTAGCGTACTGGTATTTTTTGGAATAATAGCAGGGACTTATTCGTCTATTTTTATTTCTGCCCCGATACTTACGATATTTGCCAATAGAAAATTTGAGAAGAAGTAATTAAAAGTTGTCATTGCGAGGAGCGAAGCGACGTGGCAATCTCGTAAAGCCAGCCTCCTGAGATTGCCGCGTCGTGGCCTTGCCATGCCTCGCAATGACGTTTTTGAGCCATAATAAGAGTAATTTATGCTGAAAAAAGAAGACAGAATTTTTACTAATTTACATGGTGAGCAGAGCCATGATTTGAAATCTAGCAAGAAGCGTGGTGATTGGGATAATACTAAAGCATTACTTAATAAAGGCAAAGAATGGATTATTGAAGAAGTTAAGAAATCGGGACTTAGAGGGCGAGGTGGTGCAGGATTTTCTACCGGCACTAAATGGTCGTTTATGCCTAAAGAATCAAAAAAGCCATCTTATCTAGTAGTTAATGCTGATGAATCTGAACCAGGTACTTGCAAAGATCGAGATATATTAAGATATGAACCACATAAATTAATAGAGGGGTGTTTGCTTGCCAGTTTTGCCATAGGAGCAAATAGCTGTTATATCTATATTAGAGGGGAGTTTTACAATGAAGCTTCCAATATTCAGCGTGCGTTAGATGAAGCATATAAAGATGGTTTGATAGGAAAAAATGCTTGCGGTTCAGGCTTTAATTGTGATATTTATTTGCATCGTGGAGCTGGAGCTTATATTTGCGGCGAAGAAACAGCTCTGCTTGAAAGCTTAGAAGGTAAAAAAGGCATGCCAAGGCTAAAACCACCTTTTCCGGCGGGCTTCGGATTGTATGGCTGTCCAACCACTATAAATAATGTTGAATCTATTGCGGTAGTGCCAACTATTTTAAGGCGAGGGGCTAGTTGGTTTGCATCGATCGGTAAGCCAAATAATACCGGCACTAAGATTTTTTGTATATCAGGTCATGTTAATAAGCCTTGTAATGTTGAAGAGGCAATGGGAATTCCTTTAAAAGAAATCATTGAGAAATATGCGGGCGGTGTTCGTGGCGGTTGGGATAACCTTAAAGCTATAATACCAGGTGGCTCTTCTGTTCCTCTGCTTCCTAAGTCTCTATGCGAAACTGCCGATATGGACTTTGATAGCTTAAAGGCAGCAAGCTCTAGTTTAGGTACTGGCGGGATTATTGTTATGGATAAATCGACTGATATTATTTATGCAATAGCACGTCTTAGTAAGTTCTATATGCACGAATCTTGCGGGCAGTGTACCCCGTGCCGTGAGGGTACGGGCTGGATGTGGCGTGTTATGATGAGGCTCATTAAAGGTGATGCCAAAAAATCCGAGATAGATCAGCTTCTTGAAGTTACAAAGGAAATAGAGGGGCATACTATTTGTGCTTTAGGTGACGCTGCAGCTTGGCCAATTCAGGGGCTTATACGTCATTTCAGAAGCGAGATTGAAGAGCGAATGTATACGTGTAGATAGAACTTGAAAAATTGGCTATGTCGTTTCTCATTTTTGATCCTCACGTACTAATATGTACGCTGCGGTCAAAAATTCCGAGACTCTTTGCTCTTTTCCAAGTTGATCTTCGTATACTAGTGTATCAATAAAATGTTATGCCGTGGCTTGATCGTCATTGCGAGGAAAAACTGTAAATTTCGACAAAACAATCTTAGGAGTATCGTATTGTTTCATGAGATTGCCTCCGCCCTCTGCTATGCATCTCCTCGCAATGACGATTTTTGGCTAACGCAACAAGATAACAAATAACTAAAAAACTTTATGCAAACAAATACCGAATCAAACAATAATAAAACAACTGCTAAAGAATGGAAATCTTTTATTTTAGTAGTAGTTGTTGCACTAATGATTAGAATATTAATAATAGAATCTTTTGTTGTTCCGACTGGATCAATGAAAGCTACTATACTTGAAAATGATCGGATTTTCGGCACAAAATATAGTTATGGATATAGTAATTATTCTTTATCTTTTTTTGACTTTATTCATTTATTTAAAGGACGAATATTTGCTCGCACACCAGAGCGTGGCGATATCATAATTTTTCGTCCTCCTCACGAAATGAGTACTAGATATATAAAGCGTTTGATAGGGCTTCCTGGGGATAAAGTGCAATTAATTGATGATGTAATATATATTAATGATGAAAAAATAGAGCGTATAGAGTCAGGAACTTATGTTAGTGAAGAGGGAAGAAAATATTTAAAATTTAAAGAAACATTGCCAAATGGCAAAACATATTTTTCTTATAAGCTCGCTCCTGTTTTAGGAATTATGTCTAATGATAAATATGGTAATACGGATGCTTTTTATGTGCCGGAAGGGGAATATTTCTTTATAGGTGATAATAGAGATCAGTCAAATGATAGTAGGATTGATTTAGGTTTTGTGCCGTTTGAGAATTTTATTGCCAAAGCACAATTTATTTGGTTTTCAACAAAAATAACATGGTGGGATAGTGATATAGGGGTTGTTAATCTGATATTAAAGTTAAAGCCTTGGGTAGAGTCCATTAGGTTTAATAGGATATTTAGAAATCTATACAGCATAGAGGATTGATGGAGTCATTTGAGGAGTTAGAAAAATTACTCGATTATAGTTTTAAGAATAAGGCACTTTTAACAGAAGCTTTAAGTCATCCGTCCTTAAGGCAACATCATGAATATAAGGCTAATAAAGATTATGAGCGGTTAGAGTTTCTAGGGGATGCAATATTAAATTTAGTTATCACAGAAATTTTATTTAAGAATTTCAAAGAATATAACGAAGGAAATTTAGCTAAAATTAGATCATATTTAGTTTGTAAAGAAACAATTTGCGTCGTAGGAGCTAAGCTTGGTTTAAAAGATTATATTATTATGACTCATGGTGAAGAAATAGCCGGCGGGCGTGATAATCCTAATAATATTGAAAATGTTACGGAAGCTTTAATCGCAGCTATATATCTCGATAGTGATATTACTACAATTCATAATATTATAGGGAAATTATGGGCAGAATTTATAAAAGTCAAAGATTTAACAGATTATGACCCTAAAACCGCCTTGCAAGAATGGGCACAAAGCAAAGATCATCATATCCCTATATACCGCCTAATTAAAAGAGAGGGTGTAGCTCACTTATCAACCTTTACAGTATTGGTAAAAATAAACGGCTACGAGCAAACAGGTAAGGGACACTCTATAAAAGAAGCTGAAAAAAACGCTGCGAGAAGTTTATTGCATAGGCTAAAAAATGATTAAGCAGAAAACAGTTTCGGTTTGTATAATTGGGCGCCCAAATAGTGGCAAGTCCACTTTGCTAAATAGAATAATTGGTGAAAAGCTTTCAATAGTCACCCCAAAAGTTCAAACAACTAGGTCGATCATTACCGGCATTATTACCCTAAAAGATACGCAAGTGATCTTATATGATACGCCAGGGATATTTGAGCCAAAAGGGACTTTAGAAAAGGCAATGGTTAGATGTGCTTGGTCTAGCCTGCATAGTGCCGATATTGTCATGTTAATTATTGATAGTTTGAAGCCGCTAGATAACATAACGCATGATATTTTAAACAAACTTCGCTCACTTAATGTTGTGCCGGTAATTTTATTAAACAAGATAGATATCGAGTCAAAATATCTAAACGACATTAAAGCTTTCTTAACAGAACTACATCCTGACAGCTTACTTTTCCCTATTTCTGCTATATCGGGTGAGAATGTTGATAAGTTACTTGAATATATAACGAGTAAAGCAAAAATCGCTCCTTGGCTTTATGAAGAGGACGACATAACCGATTTACCGATGTGTTTTATCGCTGCGGAAATTACGAGAGAACAGTTATTTTTAGGTTTGCAGCAGGAATTGCCTTATAAGCTAACAGTGCAAACCGAAAAATGGGAAGAGCTTGAAGATAAATCCGTAAAGATTAATCAGGTTATAGTAGTTTCAAGAGAAAGCTACAAAACTATAATACTCGGTAAAAACGGCTCAAAAATCAAAGAACTCGGAATGAAATCTCGCAAACAGATGGAACAGTTTTTTGGCTTCCCCGTGCATTTGTTTTTATTCGTCAAAGTGCGTGAGTTGTGGGAAGATAATTCTGAATATTACCAGCATATGAAAATATGAGGAATTCAAACGTCATTGCGAGGAGAGGCAACGCATAGACGCGGCAATCTCTGGAATCTTGTTTTTCTCATGAGATTGCCACGCCACTTTCAGTGGCTCGGAATGATAGATCGCAATGACATTTTGAGAAAAATAACAATAAACTAAAAACAACAATGATAGTACTTGGGATTGATCCGGCACTTGGGAGTTTAGGATGGGCGGTAGTTGCAAAAGAGTCGGCAAAACTGAAATACTTAGCTAGCGGTACGATAAAAACAACTAGTAAAGATGAAATACATCATAGGCTTGCCTTTATCAATGCTACTCTAGAAAAAGTAATATTAGAATATCAGCCAAATATGGCAGCAATTGAAGAAACGTTTGTTAATACTAATAGCGTAACTTCGTTAAAGCTTGGCTATGCTAGAGGTGCCATAATGTCGCTGATTGGTAGATATGGTTTAGATATGCAAGAATTTAAACCTAACGCGATAAAAAAAACTGTCACAGGATATGGGCATGCTGAAAAGGATCAGATTTTGCATATGATTAAGTTACTTCTGCCTGGCACTTTCCAAATTACTAATTCTGATGAAGCTGATGCTGTAGCAATCGCTTATACTTGCCTAGTTACGAAAAATTACTAAAATGAAACCAATAATAATATTAGTTGCACCGCAAATGGGTGAGAATATCGGTGCTACCGCAAGAGCCATGAAGAATTTTGGCTTAGATGAGCTTAGAATAGTAACCCCAAGAGATGGTTGGCCAAACGAACAAGCCCGCAGTAACGCAGTTGGAGCTGTTAATATCATAGATAATGCAAAAATTTATAATAGCTTAGAGGAATGTATTAAAGACCTCGAATATTTATATGCGACTACCTGCATTAAGCGGGCTATAAATAAGGATTATGTATTTTCACAAAATTTGACTACCGATTATCCGCACTCCGCAAAAGTCGGGATAATGTTCGGGCGGGAAAATAATGGGCTTAGTAATGAAGAAATATGGCTTGCCAACAAGATTATTACCATCAATACCACAGAATTTAGCTCGCTAAACATTGCACAAGCAGTTATAGCATAAGTCATTAAGGTACTGACAGAGCGAGAGTATCATGTTATAGTAAGCAAATATTAACAAGCATGTAAAGAGATATGGCACGAGCATATGCAATAGAACTAAGACTAAGAGTTATAAAAGCTGTAGAAGCAGGGATACGAATAAGTAAGGTAAGTAAATTATTTAATGTAAGTCGTGATACTATATATAAATGGAAAAAATTAAAAGATAAGCAAGGTACTTTAGAAGCAGCAACTGGTTATCAGAAAGGACATAGTCATAAGATAAAAGATTCAGAATCTTTTAAAGAATTTTTTAAAGCTAATATGAATAAAACATCAAAGGAGTTAGCAAAGCAATGGGGTAATATTGCATCTGTAACTATTTTAAGACAAATCAGAAAACTTGGCTATAGTTATAAACAAAACTCATTTTCATCCGAAAAGAGATATTAAATTAAGAAATGAATTTATAGCAAAGATACAAACCATCACAAAAGACAAATTAGTATATCTTGATGAATCTGGAATAGAGGATAATGCTTGCAAAGAGTATGGATGGAGCATTATAGGACAAAGGTGTTATGGAGAAAAGGTGTATCAACATAAATTTAGAATAAGTATGATAGCTGGTCTTTGTAATGGTAATCTTATTGCTCCTGTAATATTTGAAGGTAATTGTAATACAGAGGTCTTTAAAACTTATATTAGGGATGTATTAATTACAGAATTACAACCTGGGCAAACCGTTATTATGGATAACATTAATTTTCATAAAAATTCTAAAGTTAAAGAGTTCATTGAATCCGTTGGTTGTACCATATTGTATTTACCAACTTACTCTCCTGATTTAAATCCTATAGAGCATTACTGGTTTAAGATAAAAAATGAAATTAGGAAAGTTGTAGAAGATTTTGAAACATTTTATGATGCTGTTTTTAATACTATTAAATTGTCAGTATCTTAATGATTTATGCTATATTATTGTATGTTATGAATTATTTCGTAATTCTGCATCAAGGGAAGATATCCATAATATTCATGGCAACAAAAGAAGAAATAGATCATTTCCTAACAAATTTATTTGGAAAATTAGATAAAACCGGATTCTTTAAAATTCCGGAAAGAAAACTTATAATGCAGCAAAATATCACCAATATATTTATGCGTATCAATAACCTATCCACGCCTGAAGTACAAACTTTACAAGGTATTATAAAGTTACTGAATCAATAATACTTAGTAACCTCTTAAATTCAGGGGTATAATTTTTGATGTGTTCATAAATTTCATCGGCAAGTTTCTTATTATAGGTTTGTGAGGTCATATTACGATCAAGAAGCATGTAAATCCATAAATCTTCATCATTTATAATGCCCACTGTGCCCACTGCGTAAGCTTCTTTAATGACTTCTTTGGGATAATTGAGAACTATACCCATTTGAGCAAAATACTCTTTTAAAAATTTCCAAGCAAGTTCAAAAGTAAATTCAAATCTTTGAATTGTTGCGTCTATATAAGCACGATCTTCTGTGATTGGTTTTAAATAAATAGCTTCAAGTGCTATAAAAGCTTTACGAAAGTTTTCAAGTTTTGTTTTAAGTTTAATATTTATTTTTAACATATAAAATTTTTTTATTTCTTATTATATTTTCATAAAGCTCACGGCTTATTTTCGTGTTATTGTCATTGTCAATTAAAAAGGGACCAGTAAATTGCACGAAAAAGGAACCACTATATTTAAAAATTTTTATGCCATATTACCTCCAGATTTATAGTTATTAATACGATAACTTTTACCTTTTATGTTTAGTATATGAGCATGATGTACCACTCGATCAATAATTGCATGAGTTAATACTTCATCAGCAAATATTTCATTCCATTTTTCAAAATCCTTGTTTGTGGTAATAATGGTAGATTTATTTTCATATCGTTTAGCAATAATATTAAAAAAGTCTTCTACTGAATGTTTTGGCAATTGCTTAAACCCGAGCTCATCAAGAATTAATAAATCAAACGATAGGAGTAATTTAACCTTTTTGTGATAACTATTATCTGCTCTTGCAATATGTAAATTATAAAGCATATCCGATACCGTAGTAAAATATACAGAGTATTCTCGTGTTAAAGCTTTTAATGCTAGCCCAATGGCAAGATGAGTTTTCCCAGTTCCTGAATCACCTATGAATATTACATTTCCCTTAGTATTAATATAATCACAAGTTGATAAATCACTTATTACTTTGGCATCAACACTTGGTTGGAAATTAAAATCAAAGTCTTCTAAATTTTTAGTTACCGGCAATTTAGCAGCACTTTTACGGCGACGGTAATTATTATCCTTACGGTTAGATTTTTCATCTTCACATAATAGTGATAGAAATTCTTTAAATCCTAGTTTATTATTTTGAGCATAAATAATCCTTTCATTTAAACTATTGACTATACCTGATAATCTAAAGCTTCGTAGGTCATTAAATAAGTTCTGCATTATTACCTCCAAACTCTGGTAATGGTAAGTTTACTGCATTACTATTTAAAATATTCTTAATTTTAGAGTAAGAACTTATACCATAATGTAGTGCTCTATGACAGGCTTTATCTATTAAGTCATCATTGTAAACCTTACGTAAAGAAATGATACCTCGTGCACAACGTTGCCAATCATTCACTCTTGTTTGTTGTAATGATTCTAATAATAAACTGCAATTATTCCCTATCTGCTGCATTTGTTGTTGATAATGTTCACTATATTCTATAAAACCTGGGCATAGACGTTTGTATTTAGCATAATGAGACGGATTAGTGGTAAATATCCCCTTGCCCTCTGTTCTAACGTGTCTTGCTATTAAATCATTTTGTATAGAAAATATTTGAACAAGTTTTGGGGACAATTGTACCATTACCTCACTGTATATATATTTTGCTGGTACAGAGTAATAATTATTATCTATGGTAATATGACAATCTTTTGCTACTTTTCGATTATGCCAAGATGACAAATCAAAAGTTTCTAATGGTAAAGGAATCAAACTACTTCTTTCCTCTTGCTCAAACAGTTCTCTAGGTATTCTCTTAGTAGTACCATGTATTCGGCTATTGGCCTTATTTAACCAATTTGCAAGACCATTTGTTAATTCTTCATATCTATCAAATTTACGACCAGCAAAAAAATTATTTTTAACGTATTTTATTCCCGACTCAACTTTGCCTTTTTCTTGCGGTTGATACACTCGACAAGGAGAAAGTAAAATTCCATAATGATCGGCTAAGCACTTATATTCCTTCTGATATACTGGCTCATAAAAATTGGCATCTACTACTCCAGCTTTAAGATTATCAAGTTTTATTACTTTTGGACTACCAGCAAAATAATTAAATGCATTGATATGACATTGAATCCATGTTTGACAACTTTGATCAAACACTACTTCATAATAATCAAGGCGACTATAGCTTAAACGCATATTAAATACATATGCTTTAACTCTACGCCCTTTAGAATTATACTGTAAGCCTATGTCACCAAAATCTACTTGTGCTTCCTCTCCTGCTAAAGTATGAAAACGAATGCAACTGTTATCCTTAATTTTATATTTTTTGATATAACGGGTCAAAGAAGTATAACTGCTTGTATAACCTTGATTTTTTAACTCCTCAAAAATTCTTATGTAACTCAGATTTTTTTCTAATAACTCAATTATTTTTTCGTGCCAAAAATCCAAAACTGAAGATCGTTCATAGATTGCTGGGGATTCTGTACCAGCCTCTACATAGCGGTTTATTATTTTTCGTACTGTTTTGCGGTCTGTTCTTGTTAGTTTGGCAATATTCCTTTGACTATTGCCTTGTTTATAAAGGGTGATAATTGTTGTATACATATTTATTCTTATCATTGTATCACTAGATATTTACTTGCTTAATTATCTAGTGAATATTGCACATTAACCTTATTAGGTCACACCAACTTCTCTGGTCCCTTTTTCGTGCAATTTACTGGTCCCTTTTATTTTAGCAATTGACAGTTATCGAACCTGACACAATCTATTTTTAAAAGCGTATCAGCATCATTTATAATATCTACAACTTTTAACCATTCTTGATCTGTAATATTAGGGCAAATGATAGCAAGATCAATATCGGAACGCTCCGTTGTTATCGCCTCTAGCACGAGAACCAAAAAGCCATATTTCTTCGATAAATGGTAAAGATTTTAGCTTTTTGATAAATATGTAGGATTGTATATCTTTATTCATTTAATTTCCAGCTTTTATATTAAAGGTTTAATAATCTTAGCTACTCTTCCTGCTTCATCTAAAGGTGGATAGCTATACTCTTCTAATTTCGTTACAGACTCATCAAACATTTTTGCTATTTTCAGCTCAACTAGTTTTTTTACAAAAATTTTGTGCTTTGGAGAGTTAAAATTTGATGGACAGAATATGTAAAGAGGTTTGCCGCTTGAAGCTGCTTCGCTGCACATAGAAATCGAATCAGCTGTAGAGATTATATATTTTGCCCTAGAGAGCATAGCGATATATGGGTTAAACCTTGTATCAGTAGTTGGGTCATAAATAATTGTCGAAGCCGGTATGTTATTTTTAATAATTGATTTTACTGTGTCAGGTGTGCGTCTGCTAAAACTAATGAAAAAAGGAGTTTTTTGATTATCATATATTCTTTTTAATAATGAAGAAAAATGAATAGCTTCTTTTTCAATAAAATTAAATTTCTTATTATTCCCACCGATTATTACGGCAATAAATTCTTTAAGTTCAGGATAATATTTTTGTAGTTCTAAGTTCGCGGCCGCGAACTTTTGAGTTATATTATTGATAGCTCCGTTTATTGGGATGATGTTGCTGTGTTCATTGTCCTCTCCACCGCCTATGTCATTCCCGCGAAAGCGGGAATCCAGTAATTTTAAAGAATTAAATACTTTAAACTTTTTAAATAGCTTTTTTTTTTGCTGGATTCCCGCTTTCGCGGGAATGACATAAGAGTCTTTGCAGAATGACAAGTCAAGATCATGATAAGGCAAGATAACAGCTTCGAAATATTTATAAGGCAAGGACGGTTGCATTATTTGAATCAGTTTAATTTCTTTTTTTAACTTCTTTTTTAAATAAAATGCTAAAGCTGCTGTTCTTCTTCCAGCAGTAATAATTATATCAGGTAGAGGCTTATCTAAAATATCCCGTAATATCTCTTTTTTTATATGTACAGGATAATATTTAAGTAAAAAATTTGGCAGTTTAGCCACGCAATTATATTCAAGTCTAATGACTGTATATTCTTCGGATAATTTTTCAGCAAGTGCAATTGCTTGGTGGTTATTTCCTGTTCTACTATCTGTAAACACCCATATCATAAATATTCCTTTAAAGATAATGTTAGTAAGTCAGTAAGTGGCAGTGATTTATCGCATGCATTAGCTATTTTTGGTATAACTGGAATTTGAGCTATTAATGGTATATTATATTTTTGTGATAAATGACTTCCACTATTACCATCAAATAAATCGCTCATATTCTCAATTATTCCAATTATCGGTAAATTTAATTTTTGATATAAATCTATAGAGCGTACAACATCTATCTCTGACATTTTTTGCGGAGTAGTGACGATTACCACGCCGTCTAAATGATAATTCTCAAGCATACTTAAATGAATATCCCCTGTTCCTGGCGGCATATCAATAATTAAATAATCAAGGTTATCCCATTTCGTCACTGATAACAATTGATAAATAGTTTTACTAGCCATAGGACCACGCCAAATAATTGCGGAATAATCTTTAACGAAGAAGCCTATTGATATCACCTCGATATTTTTTGCTCTTACCGGTATTATTCGTCCATTGACTGTTTGCGGTACTTCATTAATACCAAATATATGGGGAATTGAAGGTCCGTAAATATCAGCATCAACTATGCCAACTCGGTAATTCTCTAAACTTAATTGCTGAGCAATAAGAGCCGAAATAGTAGATTTGCCGACTCCTCCTTTACCTGAAGCGACTAAGATAATCTTTTTAACATTCTCTATAAAATGTTTGGGTTTTTGAGGTTTTTTTTCTACTGTTTTACTCTCAGTAAAAACAATAGTTATTTTACCTATGCCAACTATTTCATTAAGCTTTTTAATTGCTTCATTTTTTATTTCTTCTGCTTCTAATTTGTCAATGCCTGATATATCTATTGAAAAACCAACATTATTATGTTTAATTATAATATTTGATATAACTTGTTTTAAAAAAGTACCGTCTTTAAAAGCAATATTATGCAGTTTATCGATAATTTGGTTTTGGTGTAAATCAGCCATAATTAAATTTCCTTTTTAAGTCTGCTATAAGTTCGCAACTTGACGTTAAATACTATAATATATATAATCACTAAATATTCAAATTTCAAAATTAATATAAAAAGCAAATGCTTAGTAAAAAATATATCCCAATTTTCAAAAAATCTCCGTGGAAAGATTTTGATAATGATAAAGATGATAACATATTCACAAGACCAAGAAAAAATCAATTTAATTTTGATAAATTTCAGTTTCAATTTAATTTCAGTACAAAAACAATAATTTTAGTTGCTCTAGCATCTTTTGTTTTGTGGCTTGCTTCAGGTATTTATGAAGTAAAAGAAGGTGAAGAAGCGGCTGTAACAAGATTTGGACGTTTTGTTCGTAAAGGTTACGCTGGTCTTAATTATCGTTTACCTGCCCCGTTTGAAAAAGAAATAGTCGAGAAAGTTAAACAATCAAGACGAATTGAGATTGGATATCGTACAAACAATTCTGTGCGTAGTGGTGGTGATACCAAAAATATTGCCGGTGAAAGTATTATGTTAACTGGTGATGAGAATATTGTTGCTTTAAATTGTGACGTAATGTGGCATATTAGTAATCTTGAGGATTTTATGTTTAACGTACAAAAGCCTGAAGAAACAGTTAAGTCAACAGTAGAAAGTGCCGTTAGAGAAGTGATAGGGAACACACCCATTTCTTGGGTCTTATCTGATCAAAAGCAGGAAATTACTCATAAAATAGAAACATTAGCACAAAAAATTCTAGATAGTTATAACGTTGGAGTAATGATTGAAAAGGTGCAATTATTAAAAGCTGAGCCACCTGCTGAGGTTATAGATGCTTATAGAGATGTGCAAACTTCAAAAGCAGATAAAGAAAAAGAAATAAATCAAGCTCAGGCCTATAATAATAAAGTATTACCGGAAGCTAGAGGTGCAGCAGCTAGAATTATAGAAGAAGCAGAAGCCTATAGAGAGGAAATAATATCAAAAGCTGAGGGAGATAGCCAAAGATTTAGTGCAATTTATAAGCAATATGCTGCAAATAAGCAAGTAACTAGAGACAGGCTATATTTAGAAGTAGTTGAAGAAGTATTAAGTGGCTCAAGTAAGACTATTATTAATAATGCGTTGCTGCCACACATGGCTATTAAGCCTTAATGTCATCCCCGCGTAGGCGGGATCCAGCATAAAGCGAGATATATCGAGCTTTTTATTTTAAACATTTACTGTATTCATGTTTATTTTTCTGGATTCCCGCCTCCGCGGGAATGACATAAAAAACAGTTCTCGATTTATGCAACAACATCGGTCAAGCCGCAGTGTGACATACAAAAAATAATAAAAAATGTTAAATTAAATGCAAAAGATTTACTATATAATTTTTACGGCTATTTTTGGGCTGATATTAATTTCTAGCTCACTATTTTCAGTTGATCAACGTCAATCTGCTGTAGTATTCCAATTTGGTGAAGCAGTAAGAACCATAGAAAAACCTGGACTGCATATTAAAGTTCCGTTAATTCAAAACGTTGAATTTTTTGATAAGCGTCTTTTAGATGTTGAAGTTGAAGCAAAAGAGTTAACGGCTGCTGATGGTAAAAGAGTTATCGTTGATGCTTACGCTAAATTTCAAATTAATAATCCTGTAATGTTTTATAAAACTGTCCATGATTATCAAGGAGTCAAAATTAGGCTGACTCGTAACCTTGAATCTTCGATGCGGAAAGTAATAGGTAAGATTTCGCTAAGTAGTTTATTATCGCAAGAGCGTAGTAATGTAATGCTTAATATTTTAAATCAAGTAGATGGTGAAGCTAAAAGTTTCGGTATTGATGTAGTTGATGTTAGAATTTTAAGAGCTGACTTACCAAAGGAAAATAGTGCGGCTATTTATCGTCGTATGCAAACTGCTCGTGAAAAAGAAGCAACACAAATTAGGGCTGAGGGGCAAGAAGAAAGTGTTCGAATTTGCTCAAAAGCAGATAAAGAAAGTAAGATAATACTTGCTAAAGCTTACAAAGATGCTCAAATTATCAAAGGTGATGGTGATGAGAAAGCGGCTAAAATTTATAATTCTGCTTATTCTGCCGATCCGGAATTTTACAAATTTTATAAGTCGCTTTTAGTATATAAAAATTCTTTAAAGAAAGAAGATACTAATTTTATCATTTCACCCGATGCTGAAGTTTTAAAATATCTTAATTTAGCTAAGTAGTATATGAATCTGAAAATATTTTTTGTTATAATAATTTTAATATTTAATAACAATGTTTTAGCGAAACAAAATAATAAATCTTCAAAAGCAATAGATTTGGAAGAGGAAAGTGAATTTACTGAAATAAATTCCATACCTCTAAAAGTAAATAATGCATCACGTTATAGTTTTGCTGATATAGTTGAGCCTTTAATCCCTGCTGTTGTTAATATTTCTACTATAGAATATGTTAATAGTAAGTCAGAAGCTGCAGAAAAAGATCCTTTACAAGAAAAAAAACCTTTAGATTTCATTAATGATTTTCTAGAACGTCTTAACATACCTCTTAACCTTGAAGAAGTTGACCCTACTCCAAAAGCGATGCCGCTCGGTTCTGGCTTTATTATTGAGCCTAATGGTTTGATAGTTACAAATTATCATGTAATTGCTAACGTTAGTAAAATTAATGTAAAATTAGCCGATAACACTGAATTACCAGCTAAATTAATAGGTAGTGATACTAAAACTGATTTAGCTCTTTTAAAAATAGATGTTGAAGAACCGCTGCCTTTCGTCGAATTTGGTGACTCAAATGATGCAAGAGTAGGGGACTGGGTTATTGCAATCGGTAATCCTTTCGGTAATCTTGGTGGTACTGTTACTGCCGGTATTATTTCTTCAAAAGGACGAGATATTGATATTGACACTAACAATATAGTCGATAATTTTATCCAAACAGATGCAGCAATTAATAACGGCAATTCTGGTGGTCCTATGTTTAATCTGGACCAAAAAGTAATTGGTGTAAATACGGCAATTTTCTCACCGCTTGGCACTAATATAGGTATTGGTTTTGCTATCCCTTCAAATACTGCAAAGCCTATAATTGAGCGTCTTAAAAAAGATGGTAAAATAAATAGAGGTCGTCTTGGTGTAACAATACAAGATTTGACCGAAGAAATATCAGAAGGATTAGGGCTAAAAGACACTAATGGTGTGTTAGTTGCTAAAATACAAAAAGATGATCCAGGTGATAAAGCAGGCATTAAAACAGGCGATATAATATTAGAGTTTGCAGGGCAGACAGTTAAAAATACTAAAAGATTACGTGTAATTGTTGCTGATATTCCTGTTGATCAAGAAGTGAAAGTAAAAGTATTAAGAGACGGAGAAACAATAGAACTACCAATAAAAATGACATCAGATAATGAGGAAGTTAAACAAGAAGCTGCGGAAGAAAATATAGAAAAAGTTACTAAGAAAGAAGATAATGGCACGTCTATTACAAAGAGTAATATTACTTTTAGTAATTTGACTGAAGAATTAAAACAAAAATTTGCTATATCTGCTGATAAAAGTAGGATTAGTTATTACAAATGTTGAAGAAGAAGATAGTAGCTTTAGAGTTGGTGATTTAGTAAGTAATGTTAATCAAGAAAGCATAAGCGATATAAATAAACTAGAAGAATTATACGAAAATGCTAAAAAATCAGAAAAGCAAAATATTTTGCTTTTGATTGAGAGAGGTGATAGTAGTATGTTCGTGCCATTATCTGTAATGTGATTAAGCGTTATCTTATGCATTAGGTTACAGTGTCATCCCGTGGTCAAGCCACGGGATGACATAAACCATATAAAATAAAAACAACCAATACCATAATTTATGAGTGAAAAAATTGCAATTTTAAGTGCATATAGTTTTGTAAATATAGAAGAGCCGGAAAACTTAATACCGAAACTATTATTTGTCGGTAAAAGAAAATATGTTAAAGGTACTATCTTATTATCGAAAGAGGGCTTTAATGGTTCTTTTTCAGGTTCATATGAAAGTGTAAATCTTGTACTTGAAGAATTAAAAAAACTAACTAATGCGAAAGACGTGAATGTTAAAATAAATTACTGCGAAATACATCCTTTTCAAAAGTTAAAAGTCAGGCTTAAAAAAGAAATCGTTGCGATGAATGTTGACAATTTAAATGTTAATCTGTTTAAAGGCGAGTATATAGAGACAAAAGATTGGGATGAATTTATTATACAAAAAGATGTTATAGTAATAGATACACGTAACGACTATGAAGTAGAAGTTGGTACATTTAAATCGGCAATCAATCCGTATACTGAAACATTTAAACAATTTCCGGCTTGGGCTGAGCAAAATACTGAATTACTTAAAGGTAAGAAAATTGCGATGTTCTGTACTGGTGGTATACGTTGTGAGAAATCTACTAGCTTACTGAAAAGTATGGGACATGAAGAGGTATATCACTTAAAAGGTGGTATATTGCAATATCTAGAAGATACGCAAAATAAGAATAATTTATGGCAAGGTGAGTGCTTTGTTTTTGATGATAGAAGAGCGGTGGCGGATGATCTAGCACCTGCTCAAGGGTACTGGCTCGAGAGAAAGTAATGTCATCCCGTAGCTGCATGGATCAGTTTTTTCGTCATTGCGAGAAGCAAAGAGACGAAGCAATCTCATCAAATAATACTAATACTCCTGAGATTGCCACGCTCATTTCATTCGCTCGCAATGACGATCAAGTGACATAGAGTTATGCAGTGCTATACAAATTAATAATGTATTATTTTATGACTAAAACCAAACAAGAAATTTATAATAAGCGTCCGACTTCGCCGCATTTAACTATATATAAGCCACAAATAAGCTCTACCTTGTCGATTTTGCATCGTATGACAGGGGTAGCTTTATTTTTTGCAGTTTCAATTTTGGCATGGTGGTTTATTCTTAGTAAATTTAATAGTAATTATATACAGCTAGCTAATTGTTGTTGCATTATAAAAATATGTTTGATCCTAACTAGCTTTGCTTGGTTCTATCATTTATGCAACGGCATCAGGCATTTATTTTGGGATATTGGTTATGGCTTTTCCATAAAAGCAGTTAATTTAACAGGTTGGAGCGTGGTTGTTTGGTCTATCTTATTAACTGTATTGTTGTGGGTGTGAAATGTACAATGCTATTTCAACGTAGGTATTGCGTAGATCGATATTTCCCCTGTCATCCCGCGACTTGATCGCGGGATCCAAAAAATAATTGGTTATTTAATAAAATGAAAGAATATTATGTTTATATACTTTCGAATAAATGCAATGGTACTTTATATATAGGTGTTACTTCTAATATTATAAAACGTATTTGGTAGCACAAAAATAAAATAATAAAAGGTTTTACTACAAAATACGATATAGATAAGTTAGTTTATTTTGAGCAATTTAATGATGTTAATATTGCAATTGGTTGTGAAAAACGTCTAAAAGAGTATAAGAGAAAATGGAAGCTAGATTTAATTAACTCTAGTAATCCAAGTTAGCATGATTTATATGAAGATTTTTTAAAATAAATCATATCGTATTAGTAGCAAGGTTTTTTGGATACCGCGATCAAGTCGCGGTATGACAACGTTTAACAAAAAAAATGCGTTTAGAGAAAATTAATGACATATGATTTTAGAGCAGAGATTGTAAAAGCAAAAAATACTGGTTCTGCTAAAAGTGGTTCACATCATTGGTTGTTACAAAGAATTACCGCTATTATATTAGTGTTGTGTTCTGTATGGTTACTATATTTTACGCTAGCCAATAAAAACAGTGATGTAAATATTATTATTTGGGAACTGAAAAGACCTATTAATTTAATACCTTTATTAATCGCAGTAATTACTTCTTTATATCATGCCATGCTTGGAATGCAGGTAGTAATAGAGGACTATATAAGCTGCAACAAGTTACGTAATACATTAATTATAGCAGTGAAGCTATTTAGTATTTTAACTATCGTAGCTTTTATAGTAGCTGTGTTTTATAAAGGATAAATATGAGTCCTATGTCATTCCCGCAAAAGCGGGAATCCAGCATAAAGCGAGATAAATCGAGCTTTTAGCCTTAAAAATTTACTGTGTTTATGCTTTTTTCTGGATTCCCGCCTCCGCGGGAATGACATTGAGTTTGCTTAAAAATTTAAAAATAGAAAATTAACTTAATGACCAAATCGTATAATATAATTCATCATAAATTTGACGTAATAGTCGTAGGAGCAGGCGGTGCAGGTTTACGTGCTGCGTTCGGTATGGCTAAAGAGGGTCTTAATACGGCTTGTATATCAAAGCTTTTTCCTACTCGTAGCCATACTGTTGCAGCACAAGGCGGTATTAGTGCAGCTCTTGGGAATATGGGGACAGATGATTGGCGTTGGCATATGTATGATACAGTTAAAGGTTCTGATTGGTTAGGCGATCAGGATGCAATCGAATATATGTGCAAGAATGCTCCGGATGCGATTTTAGAGCTTGAGCATTACGGCGTACCTTTTTCAAGAACCGAAGAGGGAAAAATTTATCAGCGTCCTTTTGGTGGTATGACTACCGAGTATGGCAAAGGCAAGGCAGCACAACGTACATGTGCGGCAGCAGATCGTACTGGGCACGCTATACTTCACACTTTATATCAACAATCATTAAAGCATAAAGTACAGTTTTTTATCGAATATTTCGCTATTGATTTATTGATGGAAGATGGTGAATGTAGAGGGGTAGTTGCATGGAATTTAGATGATGGTAGTCTGCATTGTTTCAGAGCTCATAATGTAGTGCTTGCAACGGGCGGATATGGGCGTGCTTATTTTTCAGCAACTTCGGCTCATACTTGCACGGGTGACGGGGGTGGTATGGCAATTAGAGCAGGCTTGCCGCTGCAAGATATGGAGTTTGTCCAGTTCCATCCAACCGGAATATATTCAGCTGGTTGCCTTATAACAGAGGGAGCAAGAGGTGAGGGGGGTTATCTTGTTAACGCTAATGGTGAGCGTTTCATGGAACGTTATGCACCGGCTGCAAAGGATTTAGCATCACGGGATGTGGTTTCAAGAGCGATGACTATCGAGATTCGTGAGGGGCGAGGGGTTGGAGAGCATAAGGATCATGTATTCTTACATTTAAATCATTTATCACCTGAAATTTTACATAGTCGTTTGCCTGGTATTTCTGAAACAGCTAAAATTTTTGCTGGTGTTGATGTAACCAAAGAGCCGGTCCCGGTACTTCCGACAGTGCATTATAATATGGGAGGAATCCCTACTAATTATCATGGTCAGGTAATAATTAAAGACGGTGAAAATTATAATAAGATAGTGAATGGACTTATGGCAATTGGTGAAGCTGCTTGTGTATCGGTTCATGGGGCTAATAGGTTAGGCTCAAATTCTTTGCTTGATTTAGTGGTATTCGGTAGAAGTGCGGCACTAAAAGCAGCTGAGCTTATTAAGCCAGCAAGCCCGCATAAACCTGTATCAGAGGAAGTATTTGAAAAAATTATTAGTAGATTCGATAAAATTCGTCATAGTAGCGGTAATATTTCGGTTGCAGATTTAAGGCTTAAAATGCAAAGAACTATGCAAAGTCATGCTTCAGTGTTTAGAACTCAAGAAGTGCTAGATGAGGGGGCAGAAATGATTAGCGAGATAAGAAGCGGTTATAAAGATATAAAAGTTAATGATAAATCTTTAATTTGGAACAGTGATTTAGTCGAAGCTTTAGAGCTAGATAATTTACTTGATCAGGCTTTAGTAACTGTATATTCAGCAGCTGCCAGAAAAGAAAGCAGAGGAGCACACGCAAGAGAGGATTATCCTGATCGTAACGATAAAGATTGGATGCAGCACACTCTTAGCGGGGTTGATGAAGCCGGTAAGGTAGTGCTTGATTACAAACCTGTTACTTTAACTACTTTGAGTGATGAAGTGAAAGCAATTCCACCAGCGAAAAGGGTTTATTAAAAAATTGTCATTGCGAGGAAAAGCTGTAAGTTTTGACGAAGCAATCTCATGAAGTACTATGTCATTCCCGCGTAAGCGGGAATCCAGCATAAAGCGAGATAAATCGAGCTTTTAGTCTTAAAAACTTACTATATCTAAACTTTGTATTACTAGATCTAGTTCCCAAGCCACGAGATGACAGAATACAGCTAAAAAATTATATCACTAAAAACATGTTTGAATATTTAATAAAATTTTCTCCAAAAATTCTTTTTATTGTAGAAGGAACTTTGGTTACTTTAAAATATAGTGTTATTGCTGTTATATTTGGCTTAGTTATAGGTGTATTGCTAGCACTTTGTAAAGTAAATAAAAATCGTGCGTTAAGACTTTTTGCAGATTTTTATACTTCTATTTTTAGAGGCACACCTTTATTAATCCAATTAAGTATTATATATTTTGCATCGCCTTATTTAATAGGTATTAAATTTACTGTATTTATGGCAGGTGCTATTTCTTTTTCTCTTAATTCAGGTGCATATGTTTCAGAAGTAATTAGAGCAGGAATTAATGCAGTTGATAAAGGGCAGTTTGAAGCGGCAGAAGCTCTTGCTATTCCCAAATTTTTGATTATGAAAGATATAATTTTGCCACAAGCAATTAAAAATATTTTTCCATCGTTAACCAACGAGCTTATCAATTTAATTAAGGAGTCAGCCATTATTTCAATGTTTGGAGAAATGGACTTAATGAAAAGAGCACAAATTGTATCGCTTGAGACGTATAATTATTTTTTCCCAATGATTGTTGCCGCTTGTTGTTACTATATTTTAGTGATGCTAATAAGTTTTATAGCAAGAATAATAGAGAAAAAACTAATTGTTAGTTAAAACATACTTGCTTTTATGGAAAAAGTAATTATAATTTAAATTTAGTGTAATTTAATTTAACAGTGTAAATATATTATTTGCATTTGTAAAATCATTTAAAATTCAAAGGGCAAAAGTAGTTTTTGCCCTTTAATCATCGTATGTACCATAGAGACTTCAAAAGTTGGAAGTCAAATTTCGGGATTCGTCTTTGCTCACGTACTTCTGTACGCCTAGCCGCCTCACCGCTTATTTGACTTCCAACTTTTGAAGTCTCTATGGTACTTGTAAGTTTTTTTGGAGTGTTTTTTTAATGCCAACATATAATCAATTAGTACGTTTTGGAAGAAAATCAAAAGTTCGTAAAACTAAATCTCCTGCGTTAGAGGCTAATCCTTTTAAAAGTGGAGTTTGTTTAGTAGTGAAAACTGTTACTCCTAAAAAGCCTAACTCAGCTCTTCGTAAAGTAGCAACTGTGCGTTTAAGTAATAAAAGAACAGTGAATGTTTATATTCCTGGTGAGAAGCATAGTGTGAAAGAGCACGATAGAGTATTAGTAAGAGGTGGGCAGGTTCCTGATCTTCCAGGGGTAAAATATCACGTGGTACTCGGTGCTTATGATATTGCTGGAGTTAAAGGGCGTAAACAAGGTCGTTCACGTTATGGTGCTCCTCGTAAACAAGTTGTAGCTACAAAAAAATAATTATTAGTTAGAGAGAAAAAGTCAAATGTCACGTCGTCATGCCGCAGAAAAGCGAGTAATTTTACCTGATATGAAGTATAACAGTGTTTTACTTTCTAGGTTTATCAATAATATTATGAAAGAGGGAAAAAAAGCTCTCGCAGAAAAAATAGTTTATTCTGCTTTCGATAAAATTGAAAAGAAACATAAAGCTGATCCATATCAGACTTTCAATAATGCTATGAATAATGTAAAGCCATATTTGGAAGTAACTTCTGTAAGAGTAGGAGGAGCTAATTATCAAGTTCCAACTCCAGTTGATGAAAGAAGAGGCTATGCTCTTGCATCTCGTTGGATTATTACAGCGGCAACAAAACGTTCTGAAAAAATGATGATTGATAAACTCGCTGAAGAATTATTTGAAGCTTCAAATAATAGAGGTGTTGCTATTAAGAAAAAAGAAGACACTCATAAAATGGCTGAAGCTAATAAAGCTTTCTCACACTTTAGCCCTAAAAAAACAAAGCAGGGTAACTAAATATGAGTAAAAAGCTTGAAAATATCCGTAATATCGGTATATGTGCTCATATTGATGCAGGTAAAACTACTACTACAGAACGTATTCTATATTATACAGGTAAATCCCATAAAATAGGTGAAGTTCATGAGGGCGGTGCTACCATGGACTGGATGGAACAGGAGCAGGAACGTGGTATAACAATTACCTCAGCTGCTACTACTTGTAGATGGCAAGATAAACAAATTAATATTATTGATACTCCTGGACACGTTGACTTTACTATCGAAGTAGAGCGTTCTTTACGTGTTCTTGATGGTGCTGTTGCAGTATTTGACGGCGTTGCAGGTGTAGAACCTCAATCTGAAACAGTATGGAGACAAGCTGATAAATATAATGTTCCTAGAATGTGTTTTGTCAATAAAATGGACAGAATGGGAGCAGATTTTTATAGATGCGTTGACATGATCAAGGATCGTTTAGGAGCAAAGCCTTTAGTTATTCAGTTGCCTATAGGTATTGAAGAAAATTTCAAAGGAGTTGTTGATCTTGTTAAAATGCAAGCAATAGTTTGGAAAGACGAGTCTTTAGGTGCTGAGTATTTTTATCAAGAAATTCCTGATGATTTAAAAGAAAAAGCAGAAGAATATCGTGCTAATTTGCTTGATATGGTTGTTGAGCTAGACGATAAAATCATGGAAAAATATTTGTCTGGTGAAGAAGTAACTGAAAAAGAGATTAAAAAATTAATAAGAAAAGGTACTATTTCTGCAGCTTTTTATCCAGTTTTATGTGGTAGTGCATTTAAAAATAAAGGTGTACAGCCGCTACTTGATGCTGTAGTAGATTATTTACCATCGCCTATTGATATTGCTACAGTAAAAGGCGTTGAAGTTAGTACAGGTGAAGAAAAAGATTTCCCTATTTCTGTGTCTGAGCCATTTTCTGCATTAGCATTTAAAATTATGAATGATCCATTTGTTGGTTCATTAACTTTTATTAGAGTGTATTCAGGTAAGATTACTTTCGGAACAACTGTTATTAATACTGTAAAAAATAAGAGAGAGAAAATAGGTAGAATGCTATTAATGCATGCTAATAACCGTGAGGATGTAAAAGAAGCATCAGCAGGTGATATAGTAGCATTAGCAGGTCTTAAAGATACTACTACTGGTGATACATTATCAGATGAAGATAAAAAAGTAATTCTAGAAAGAATGGAATTCCCTGAGCCAGTTATTGTGCTTGCAGTAGAGCCTAAATCAAAGGTCGATCAAGAAAAAATGGGGCTAGCTCTTTCTCGTTTAGCAGCTGAAGATCCTTCATTTAGAACTTCAACTGATCAAGAAACAGGTCAAACTGTTATTAAAGGAATGGGAGAGCTCCATTTAGAGATCATCATCGATCGTATGAGAAGAGAGTTTAAAGTTGAAGCAAATATTGGAGCTCCTCAAGTTGCATATCGTGAAACAATTACTAAAGCTTGTGAAATAGATTATACCCATAAAAAGCAATCAGGTGGTGCAGGACAATTTGCTCGTGTAAAAATTATTTTTGAACCTCTAAAAGATGTAAAAGATCTAAAAGAAGAAGATAAAAATAGGAGCTTTATTTTTGAAAGTAAAATTGTTGGTGGTGCTGTACCTAAAGAATATATTCCTGGTGTAGAAAAAGGATTAAATAACATTAGAGAAACAGGCGTAATTGCAGGTTATCCTATGATCGATTTTAAAGCTACATTAATTGATGGTGCTTTCCATGATGTGGATTCTAGCGTACTTGCGTTTGAAATTGCAGCAAAAGCAGCATTTAGAGAGGGAATGCCTAAAGGTAATCCTAAATTACTTGAACCTATTATGAAAGTTGAGGTGATTACACCAGATGAGTATATGGGTGATGTTATTGGTGATCTAAATAGTCGTAGAGGACAAGTTCAAGGTATGGAGCCAAGAGGTAATGCTCAAGTGATTAAGGCATATGTTCCTTTAGCTGAAATGTTCGGTTATGTTAATACGCTTAGATCTTTATCACAAGGTAGAGCTCAGTATAGCATGGTGTTTAATCATTATGATCAGGTACCAATTCAAGTTGCGGATACTATTAAAGCTAAAAAATAATATTTATTATTAGCTTAAAATTAAAAATATTATATTTAAATAAAAAGGTTTTCAATAAATTTTGTTGATTTTTTATTTAAAATATGATAGGAGTGTAGCTCAATTGGTAGAGCACCGGTCTCCAAAACCGGAGGTTGCGGGTTCGATGCCTGTCGCTCCTGCCATTACAAGTAATAGGGCTTTTTACTATAAAATGACTTAATAAATATGTTTAAAGAGTATAAAATATATAAGTTTTTTGAACAAGTTAAACAAGAAGCTTATAAAGTAGTTTGGCCCACTAAAAAAGAGTTAACTGCTTCGACTTTAGTAGTCATAGTAGCGGTTTTTGTTTTTAGCCTAATTTGTTTAGTGCTCGATTATGGTATACATAATATAATGCAAATTTTACTTAACATCGGTAAATAAGTTATCAAGGAATAAATTGTGGCAGAACAAAATATAGATAATATATTGTCAAATTCTGAAAAAGATACAAAAAAATGGTATGTTATACATACTGCTTCAGGAGCAGAAAATCGTATAAAACGAATGATGCTTGAGAGAATTAGCAAGCAAAAACTGTCAGATTTTTTTGATGATATATTAGTACCAGTTTTTGGTGTTTCCGAAGTTAAACGCGGTAAAAACGTCAAGGTAGAAAAAAAATTAATGCCTAGTTATATTCTAATAAAAATGAATATGACAGATAAATCTTGGCATTTAGTAAAAAATATACCAGGAGTAACAGGCTTTTTAGGTAGTAAAACTACTCCAAAAGCACTTACGGAAAGCGAGATACAGAATATTAGATTAGAAACTGAAGCTCAAGAAGCAAAAGATGCGAAATTATATGAGGTCGGTGAAATAGTAACTGTTACAGAAGGACCTTTTGAAACCTTTACAGGCACTGTAGAAGAAGTAGACCAAGAAAAAGCTAGATTAAAAGTTTCAGTATCAATATTTGGCAAAGCAACCCCGATAGAGTTGAGCTTTACTCAAGTAAAGAAAAACGACTAATGTAAATAAATTGTAGATAAATAAAATTATTATTTGATTATATTTAAAGATAAAAGAAGTTTTAAGGCTATAATTAAGAGAGAAAAGAAGGATATTTGTAAATGACACAAAAAAAAATAGAAGGTCATATTAACTTGAATGTAAATGCTGGTGAAGCTACCCCTGCTCCTCCTATAGGACCGGCATTGGGGCAAAGAAAAGTTAATATCATGGAATTTTGTAAAGCTTTTAACGCTGCTACACAAAGTATTGAAAAAGGGACACCTCTTCCAACTGTTATTACTATATACGCAGATAAAAGTTTTACTTTTATAGTTAAAACACCGCCGGCATCTTATCTTATAAAGAAATTTGCTAAAGTTAAAAAAGGGTCTGGTGCTACTAAAAAAGAAGCCGTAATAGGTAAAATCACTATTGATGATTGTCGTGAGATTGCAAAGTTAAAAATGCCTGATTTAAATACAAAAGATATTAAAGCTGCAACAAAGATTATTTGCGGAAGTGCGGCATCTATGGGAATTGAAGTTGTAGGGAATTAATTATTATGTCAAATAACAAAGATGTTGCTATAAAATCTAGCGGCGGTAAGAAAATAAGAGAAGCACGCGTTAAAGTAAAATTGGATAGTTTATATAATTTAACAACTGCGGTTGAGAGATTAAAATCTGCTTCTTATGTTAAATTTGATCCAACTTTAGAAATAGTTATGAAGCTTGGAATTGATCCAAGACATTCTGATCAAATGGTACGTGGTGTAGTGAATTTACCAGCAGGAACAGGTAAGACTGTAAGAGTTGCCGTTATTTGTAAAGAAGAAAGAGAAGAAGAAGCTAAAGCTGCAGGTGCAGATTTAGTAGGTTCAAGCAACATTATCGATGAAATTAAAGCTGGTAAGATCAATTTTGATGTATGTATAGCTACTCCTGATATGATGGCAGCTATAGGTTCAGTTGCAAGAATTTTAGGACCAAAAGGTTTAATGCCAAATCCTAAACTTGGAACTGTGACATTAGATATTAAAGGTGCTGTTAAGAATGCTAAAAGCGGTCAAGTAGAATATAGAGCAGAAAAAGCAGGCATAATTCATGCAGGTCTTGGAAAATTATCTTTTTCAGATCAAGATTTATTAAAAAATTTGAAAGCGTTTATTGATGCAGTAATTAAAGCAAAGCCTACTGGAGTGAAAGGAAGTTATTTAAAAGCAATATATTTATCTTCTACTATGGGGGCATCAGTACAAATAGATTTAGCTAGTATAGCATAAACTAAATTTAATACATTTGAGTCTATATTTTTTAGCTATCTAACTTATTGATTTATGCAAAGTCTAATATATATAATAAACTTATTTGTACTAAATTTTATAAATATAGCTTAAAGTAAAACTTCAAATATTAATCTAAATTTTTGTAAGTAGACTAATAAAGTATAAAAAAATAGCTATCTTAATAGATAATAAGTTATTAAGAAAAATATAGAAACATCTCAAATGTTGTAACAAGGAGAATTAATAAAGTGTTAAGATCAGAAAAACCGGAAGTTGTAGAAGAAATAGCAAGTATTTATAAAGATTCACCATCTGTAATCGTTGCTCATTATCACGGATTAACTGTTAGTGAAGTCAATTCACTTAGGGAGTCTCTTAAGTCTAAGGATGCAGGTTTTAAAGTTGTAAAAAATACTTTAGCAAAAATAGCAGCAAATAAAGCAGGTATTGATGATATCGTAAGCTTATTTTCGGGTCCTACCGCTATTGTTTATTCTAAAGAACCGGTTGAAATGGCAAAGTTAGTAGTTAATTTTGCTAAAAGCAATAAAAATCTTAAGATTGTTGGCGGTATAGTCGATAAACAAGTATTAAATGAACATTCAATAAAAGAACTTTCTAAGTTACCTTCATTAAATGAGCTTAGAAGTAAAATTGTTGGGTTATTACAAGCTCCGGCTACTAAGATTGCAGGCGTTTTACAAGCACCGTCTTCAAGCTTAGCCAGGGTAATACAAGCAAATGCTAGTAAAAATTAATTCAGATAATAATATATAATAAGTAAAAAGGAAAAAATTATGGCAGATTTAGCTAAAATTGAAGAACAATTATCATCTTTAACATTAATGCAAGCAGCTGAGCTTGTAAAAATGTTAGAAGAAAAATGGGGTGTATCTGCAGCAGCACCTGTAGCTGTAGCAGCTGCTGCCGCTCCTGCTGCTAAAGCAGCTGCTGAAAAAACTGATTTTGAAGTAGTTTTAGCTTCTAGCGGTGATAAAAAAGTGGAAGTAATTAAAGTTGTAAAAGAAATTACTGGTCTTGGTTTAATTGAAGCTAAAAAATTAGTTGATGAAGCTCCAAAGCCAATTAAGAGCAACGTGAAAAAAGCAGAAGCAGAAGAAATTAAAAGTAAACTAGAAGCTGCTGGAGCAAAAGTAGAATTAAAGTAATTTTATTTTTATAATAAATTTTTTACGTTAATATAAAATTTAAAATTGCTTATTAGAATTTTTAAAAGCCTTATTTTAGTAGTTAAATTTAAATAAGGCTTTTAGCTATTTTGTTAATGGATTGCTTTTTTATAAAGTAATTTGTTAGCAATTTCTAGTAATTAACGCTAAGTTAAAAATTACCATTAAAAGTTTTTATCAAAATTATCTTCATTTAACAAAAATTTTAGTTAATGTATTTAAGTTATAAAAGTGTAATACCATATTTACGTAACTTAAACCTTAAGCATTAAAATATATACACTTTGAAAAGTGTTAATAATGCAGATTTTAAGATAAGAATTTAATCTTAAATTTGACTAAAAAGATTAGGGTTCTGGCAAGATTTGTCCTTAATTAAATGAAGATTTACCGTAAATTATATTAAAAAAATTTACAGTATAAAAATGATAGCAAAAGCCACCTTAAGCTATTATTTCCTTGTTTTTATCAGTATTAAGACAGATTTTTAAAATCTTATTTTAATGCTTGCGTTAATAAAGTTTAATAATAAGTCTATTAAGTTTCTTTAACTGTTAACTTCAATGTTGATAGTTAATTTTTTATCAGTCAGGAGATTATATGGTTTCATTAAGGGATAATATTGAAGTACAACCCTTGTCACATAATAAAAGAGTAAGAAAAAATTTTGGTCATATAAATTTAGTAGCAGATATACCGAATTTGATTGAAATTCAAAAAAATTCATATGAAAAAAATTTTCTACAGCTAGATACAAAAGATTCCGAAAGAAAAAATAAAGGCTTACAATCTATATTAAATTCAATTTTTCCTATCTCTGACCCTTCTAATATAGCTAATTTAGAATTCGTTAAATATGAATTTGATACTCCAAAATATGATGTAGAGGAATGCACTCAAAGAAGCTTAAGCTATGATTCTGCTCTTAAAGTAACCTTAAGATTAAGTATCTGGGATATAGACGAAGATACTGGAAGCCGAGAGATTAAAGGTATCAAAGAACAGCAAGTATATATGGGTAATATCCCATTAATGACTAAAAATGGTACTTTTATCATCAATGGTACAGAAAGAGTAGTTGTATCGCAAATGCATCGCTCACCTGGGGTGTTCTTCTATCATGATGAGGGCAAGGTTCATTCTTCTAGAAAACTTTTATATTCTGCACGTGTAATTCCATATAGAGGATCATGGCTTGATTTAGAGTTTGATGCTAAAGATATTATTTATTTTAGAATAGATAGAAAAAGAAAACTTTATGCTACTACTTTGCTTAAAGCAATAGGCATGAGTACAGAAGAAATTATAAAATTTTATTATGATTCAGTAAATTATAAAGCTGTTAAAAATAAGGGGTGGGCAGTTAAATTTATGCCTAGCCATATTACTGCACATAGATTAACAAGTGATTTAATAGATGCTGATACGGGAAATGTTTTGCTTAAAGCAGGACAAAAAATTACTCCTCGCTTAGCTAAAAAATATGCTGGGGAAGGACTTAATAATATTTTAGTATCTCATGAGGCTTTAATTGGTAAATATTTATCTGAGGATTTAAAAGATCCTGAAAGTGATGAAATATTAGCAAAAATTGGTGAAATGGTTACTGTTGAGTTACTTAGTGTAATTAGTGATCTTAAAATTAAAAATATTAGCGTATTAGTAATTAATCCTCAATCCGGTCCATATATAAGAAATACTTTATTTTCTGATAAAAACCAAGATCGTGAATCAGCATTATTTGATATTTTTAGAGTATTAAGACCAGGAGAGCCTGCTAATATTGAAGCTGCTGAAAGTTTATTTTATAATTTATTCTTTGACCCTGAAAGATATGATCTTTCAGAAGTAGGTCGAATAAAAATGAATTCAAGGTTAGAACTAAATATCTCTGATGAAACTACAGTTTTAACTACAGACGATATAAAAAATATACTAAGGGTTTTAGTAGAACTTAAAGATGGCAAAGGGATTATAGACGATATTGATCACTTAGGTAACAGAAGGGTTAGATCGGTTGGTGAATTGATAGAAAATCAATTCAGGATCGGTCTTGTTCGAATGGAAAAGTCAGTGGTTGAAAGAATGTCGGCAGGTGATATTGATACAGTAATGCCTCACGATTTAGTGAATTCTAAGATCTTGGTTTCAGTAGTAAAGGAATTTTTCAGTACTTCGCAATTATCTCAATTTATGGATCAAACAAATCCATTATCTGAAATAACTCATAAAAGAAGATTATCAGCATTAGGTCCTGGTGGTCTTAGTCGTGATAGAGCCGGCTTTGAAGTGCGTGACGTGCATCCAACTCACTACGGTCGTATTTGTCCTATTGAAACACCTGAAGGTCAAAATATCGGACTAATTAACTCTATGGCAACTTATGCTAGAATAAATAAGCATGGTTTCATAGAAAGCCCATATAGAAAAGTCAAAGACGGACATGTAACCGATGAAGTAGTATATCTTTCAGCTATTGAAGAAGGGAAGTATAAGATCGGTCAAGCAAATTCTAAGGTTGATAAAGACGGAATATTGCAAGGCGAATTTATTAATTGCCGAGTTGAAGGTGGCAATTTTGTAATGGTAGAGCCGCATGAAGTGGACTTCATTGATGTAACGCCTATGCAGGTTGTATCTGTTGCAGCTTCTCTTATACCGTTCTTAGAAAATGATGATGCTAACCGTGCTTTGATGGGATCAAACATGCAAAGGCAAGCGGTTCCTTTAATTAAAACTGATGCACCTTTTGTGGGTACAGGAGTTGAGGGTGTAGTAGCAAAAGATTCTGGAGCATCTGTACTTGCATTAAATGATGGTATAGTTGAACAAGTAGATTCAAATAGAATTGTAATTAGAGCTATTGGTCAAAAAACCGAAAGTGCACCTTCAGTTGATATTTATAACTTATTAAAATTCCAAAAGTCTAACCATAATACTTGTATCAATCAAAAGCCTTTAGTTAAGGTAGGTCATTATGTTAAGAAGAATGATATTATAGCTGATGGACCTAGTACCGATAATGGTGAAATTGCTTTAGGCAGAAACGTTTTAGTCGCTTTCTTGCCTTGGAATGGATACAATTTTGAAGATTCAATTTTAATATCAGAGCGAATAGTAAAAGAAGACGTATTTACTTCTATCCATATTGAAGAGTTTGAAGTAATAGCAAGGGATACTCGCCTTGGTCCTGAAGAAATCACGCGTGATATACCGAATGTAAGTGAAGAAGCACTTCGTCATCTTGATGAGGTTGGAATAATTTATGTAGGTGCAGAAGTAAAAGCAGGTGATATTTTAGTAGGGAAAGTAACGCCGAAAAGTGAATCACCTATTACTCCTGAGGAAAAATTACTGAGAGCTATTTTTGGAGAAAAAGCTTTTGATGTGAAAGATTCCTCTCTACATGTTCCGTCCGGAGTTAGTGGAACAGTAGTAGAGGTAAGAGTATTTTCTCGTCGAGGTGTTGAAAAAGATCAGCGTGCTATTGCTATCGAAAAGCAGCAAATTGAAAAACTAGCAAAAGATCGTGATGATGAATTAGAAATTATCGAGCATTTTGTATTTGGTTGGCTTGAAAAGCTTTTAGTAGGGCAGGTAAGCATTAATGGTCCTAAGACAGTGAAAGCTGGGCAAACTATTACAAGCGAAATATTAAAAGGTTTATCTAAAGGACAACTTTGGCAGTTTACTGTTGAAGATGCAAATGTAATGAATGAAATAGAACAGCTCAAAAGTCATTATGATAGTAAGAAAGAAGCTCTTAATAAAAGGTTTGCTACTAAGGTAGAAAAATTACAAAGTGGAGATGATTTACCTCAAGGTGCTTTAAAAGTTGTAAAAGTATTTATTGCAACTAAGCATAAATTACAGCCTGGTGATAAGATGGCAGGAAGACACGGAAATAAAGGTGTTATTTCACGTATTGTGCCAGAAGAGGATATGCCATTCTTAGAAGATGGAACTGTAGTTGATATTGTTCTCAATCCTTTAGGTCTTCCTTCTCGTATGAATATAGGGCAGGTGCTTGAAACTCATCTTGGTTGGGCATCAGTGAATCTAGCAAGAAAAATAGCAGGTTTAGTAGAAGAATATAAAACTAACCATGTAAGTATTGAAAAGATTAAAAAGTTTTTAATCGAGCTATATGGTAAAAATATTAACCATATACTTGAAAAATCTGAAGAGGAAATTATTTCATTCTGTAATGAAGCTGCTAAGGGAGTATATTTTGCAACTCCAGTATTTGATGGTGCAAAAGTTGAAGACGTTAAGGATATGCTAAGGCTTGCAGGTCAAGATCTTTCAGGGCAAGTAAAGCTAATTGATGGTAAAACTGGGGAGTATTTTGATCGCCTAGTAACTGTAGGACAAAAATATTTATTAAAGCTACATCACTTGGTAGATAATAAAATTCACTCTCGTTCTATAGGTCCTTATAGTTTAGTGACTCAGCAACCTCTTGGAGGAAAATCGCATTTTGGTGGTCAGCGTTTTGGGGAAATGGAATGCTGGGCATTACAAGCATATGGAGCTGCTTATACGTTACAAGAAATGTTAACTGTTAAATCAGATGACGTAAATGGTAGAATTAAGATTTATGACTCTATAGTGCGTGGTGAAAATAATTTTGAATCTGGTATTCCTGAGTCATTCAATGTGATGATAAAAGAATTTAGATCTTTATGTCTTAATGTAAAACTTGAAGTGACATCTTAAGAATCATTAAATCTCTTTTGGGTATATTCCCCGCCGCTTGCGGCGTAATATGGCGGAATGAGCAAATATATACATAAAAGTCATAATGTTACGGTACTGCTGTATCACATGGTATTTCCAGCAAAATATCGCCGAGCAGTGTTTGACGTATCAGTTGATCAAGTATTACGAGAAATATGTTTAGAGATAGAAAAGAGATATCAAATAAAATTTTTAGAAATAGGGGTTGATGAAGATCATGTCCATTTTTTGGTACAATCTGTACCAACCTATAGCGTAACAAAAATAGTAACAACAATTAAAAGTGTTACAGCTCGTCAAATATTTAGACAGTGTCCACAGGTAAAGAAACAATTATGGGGTGGAGAATTTTGGACTGATGGATATTTTACGAGTACGGTAGGTAAGCATGGAAATGAGAATATGATAGGAAAATACGTAAAAAACCAAGGCAAGGAATATCAGAAACTGCATGAGGATCATCAGCTAGCTTTCTTCTAAAATACCCCGCTGCTTGCGGCGGGGATTACTTTTATTAGGAGGAGTATATAATGCTGCTCTTGAAAGAAAAAAATTATACTCACACAACGACTCTAATAAAGAAGTATAATGCAGATACTTCAAAATTTGGAAGCAAATAAGCAGTGAGGCTTAGAAAATTACGTGAGCACAAGCCCCCAAATCTTGAAGCATCAAAGGTATAAAGAGCAATTTTAAGGAAAAAGTATTTATGAGTGTAGTAAATTTTTACGGACAATTAAGTAATACTCAACAATTTGATCAGATAAGAATTAATATAGCAAGTCCAGAACAAGTACGTTCATGGTCTTTTGGTGAAGTAATAAAACCTGAAACTATTAATTATCGTACTTTTAAGCCTGAGAAAGATGGTTTATTTTGTGCAAGAATTTTTGGTCCAGTAAAAGATTATGAATGTCTTTGCGGCAAGTATAAGCGAATGAAAAATCGTGGTATTACTTGTGAAAAATGTGGCGTTGAGGTTACTGTTTCTAGGGTAAGACGTGAAAGAATGGGGCATATTGAACTTGCGGCTCCCGTTGCTCATATTTGGTTTCTAAAGTCTCTTCCTTCAAGAATTAGTACGCTTCTTGATATGACGATGCGAGATATAGAAAAAATTCTTTATTTTGAAAATTATGTGGTAGTTGATCCTGGATTATCTATTCTACAAAAAGGTGAGCTTTTAACTGAAGAAGAACTGCAAAAAGCAAAGGATAAATATGGGGAAGATGCATTTACTGCGTCTATCGGTGCAGAAGTAGTACAGCAAATGCTAAAAGAGCTTGATTTCCCAACATTAAAGCAAGAGCTGTACGAAGAACTACAAAATACGACTTCAGAAGTAAAAAAGAAAAAGTTAGTAAAGCGTTTAAAATTAGTAGAGGACTTTTTAGAATCTGAAAATAAGCCAGAATGGATGATTATGAACGTGTTACCGGTCATGCCTCCTGAACTTAGACCACTTGTTATGTTAGATGGTGGAAGATTCGCTACTTCAGATCTTAATGAGCTTTATAGAAGAGTAATTAATAGAAATAATCGTCTAAAGAAGCTTATAGAGTCAAAAGCACCTGATATAATTGTTAGAAATGAAAAAAGAATGCTGCAAGAAGCAGTGGATGCGTTATTTGATAACGGACGCCGTGGTAGAGCAGCAAAAAATGCTAATAAGCGTCCGTTTAAATCATTAAGCGATATGCTAAAAGGTAAGCAAGGTCGTTTCCGTCAAAACTTACTTGGTAAAAGGGTGGACTACTCAGGACGTTCAGTTATCGTAGTAGGACCGGAGCTTAAACTTCATCAGTGCGGTTTACCTAAAAAAATGGCTCTAGAATTGTTCAAGCCGTTCATTTATTCAAAGCTTGAATTATATGGTATTGCTACAACTATTAAAGCAGCTAAAAGAATGGTTGAGGCTGAAAAGCCTGAAGTTTGGGATGTGCTTGAGGAAGTTATAAGAGAACACCCTGTATTACTTAACAGAGCTCCGACATTGCACCGTTTGGGTATTCAGGCATTTGAGCCGTTATTAATCGAAGGTAAGGCAATACAGCTTCATCCGCTTGTTTGTGCCGCTTTCAATGCGGACTTTGATGGTGATCAAATGGCTGTACATATTCCTTTATCGATTGAAGCCCAGCTTGAAGCTAGGGTATTTATGATGTCTACTAATAATATTTTAAGCCCTGCTAATGGACGTCCTATTATTGTACCAGATAAAGATATAGTACTCGGCTTATATTATTTAACGCTTGCTTTTGATCATGAGGTAGGCGAGGGTATGATGTTCTCAGACCTAACTGAAATGGAGCATGCTCTATATAACAAATTTATAACGATTCATACTAAGATAAAATATCGTCGTAATCAGTTAAATGCTGAGGGCAAAATAGTTCCTGTAATAGTTGATACTACTTATGGAAGATTAATGGTTGGTGAGTTATTGCCTTCTAATCCTAACATAGAATATAAGTTTATTAATAAGCCTTTAACTAAAAAGGATATATCTCTAGTAATAGATTTAGTCTATCGTCACTGCGGTCAAAAAGCTACAGTAATTTTTGCTGATCAGTTAATGAAGCTTGGTTTCAAATATGCTTGTTCTTCAGGTATTTCTTTTGGTATGGATGATATGGTTGTACCAAAATCTAAAATTGTTCATATCGATAAAACTCAGCTTGAAATCAAGGAATTTGAGCAACAATATTCAAATGGTTTAATTACTTACGGCGAAAAATATAATAAAGTAATTGATGCATGGTCAAGATGTACTGATAGAGTCGCTAATGATATGATGAAAGAAATTGCTAAGCCACCTGTTAGTGATGATTCAAATCAACAGAAGATAAACTCTATATATATGATGGCTATTTCAGGTGCTAGAGGGTCTTTCCAGCAAATTAAACAGCTTGGTGGTATGCGTGGACTTATGACTAAATCAAATGGTCAAATTATACCAACACCTATTATCGCTAACTTTAAGGAAGGATTAACAGTATTTGAATGCTTTAACTCTGCTAACGGAATGCGTAAAGGACAAATAGATACGGCTTTAAAAACTGCAAGCTCAGGTTACTTAACAAGAAAATTAGTAGATGTTGCACAAGATTGTATTATTACTGAAAAAGATTGTAACACCGATAAGGGTATTGAAGTAAAGAGTATTATAGAGGGTGGTGAAGTAATAGTGCCTTTAGCTGAAATGATTCTAGGTCGTACGGCAGCTATTAATATATATCATCCAGTAACTAATGATTTAATTCTCACCAAAGGTGAATTAATTAATGAGTCTAAATTAGAGCAAATCGAGTCTGCAGGTTTAGATAGAATTATGATTAAGTCAGTACTAACCTGTAAAAGTTCCACCGGTATATGTGTTATATGTTATGGTAGAGATCTTGCTACCGGTTCGTTAGTTTCCGAAGGGGAAGCTATAGGGGTGATTGCTGCTCAATCTATCGGTGAGCCAGGTACACAGCTTACAATGAGAACTTTCCATATCGGAGGAGCAGCAACGAAAGGAGCAGAAGTTTCTTCTGTAGAAGCTTCATATGATGCAAAAGTAAAAATTCTTAGCCGTAACGTGGTGATTAATTCCGAAGAACGAAAAATTGTTATGAGCTGTAACTGTGAGTTATTATTACTTGATAATAATGGTAATGAAAAAGCTCGTAGTAAAATCCCATATGGTGCTAGATTACTTGTCGATGAGGGTGATATGGTTACCAAGACGCAAAAGCTTGCAGAATGGGATCCATATACCATACCTATTATTACTGAAAAATCTGGTAAGGTATTATTTAAAGATATGGTTGAGGGGATTTCGGTTCGTGATGTAACTGATGAAGCAACTGGTATTCCAAGCAAAGTTATCATCGAATCAAAACAATATTCACGTGGAGCCGAACTAAGACCACGAATCCAGCTTCTTGACGCTAAAGGTGAAATTATTATGTTATCAAATGGTTTAGAAGCAAGATATTATTTACCAGTTGGAGCGGTTTTAAGTGTAGAAGATGGGGTACAAATATCAGTAGGTGATATAATTGCACGTATTCCTAAAGAGTCAACTACTACTAAGGATATTACGGGTGGTTTACCAAGAGTAGCCGAGCTTTTCGAAGCAAGACGTCCAAAAGATCATGCAGTGATTGCTGAGATAGATGGTCGAGTAGAGTTTGGTAAAGATTATAAGTCTAAGAGACGTATTATTATACACCCAGTTGATGGTTCAATGGGTCTTGAGTATATGGTGCCAAAAGGTAAGCATGTTGTGGTTAATGAGGGAGACTTTGTTAAGAAAGGTGACTTATTAATTGATGGTAATCCAGTACTTCAGGATATTTTAAAAGTGATGGGTGTAGAGCTTCTTGCAAGCTATATTGTTAAAGAGGTTCAGGCTGTTTATCGTCTACAAGGTGTAAAAATTGATGATAAGCACATAGAAGTAATTATTCGTCAGATGTTACAGAAAGTAGAAATAACAGACTCAGGCGGTACTACATTATTAGTAGGTGAGAAGATAGATCGACGTGAATTTGACGAAATAAATGAAAAAGCAATTAAGAATGGTTTAAGACCTGCTGATGCTCAGTTAATATTACAAGGTATTACTAAGTCTTCTCTGCAAACTAGATCATTTATATCTGCTGCATCATTCCAAGAAACCACTAGGGTTTTAACTGAAGCTGCTATCGCTGGTAAGGTTGATAAGCTACGAGGACTTAAAGAGAATGTTATAGTTGGGCGTTTAGTACCTGCAGGAACAGGTTTCTTTATGGATAAAATGCGTAAAGTAGCAGCAAAACTTGACGAAGAAAATGCTTAAGGTTAGAAAGCAATCTCATAAGGAAATATATTCCTGAGGTTGCTTCGTCAAAATTCAGCTGTTAATTAAAAAAGATATAGAATCTTATTATATTAACTAAAGATAGTATTATCCGCTTTTTTCTCAACGGATAATACTGAAGTAGTAATTATTTCCCCTTTTCTACACTTGGCTTACATAATAATTTGCCTAAACATAAAAATGAATATATCCCACAAAAACCAATAATTATATAAAGTAACTTAACAATAATTGGAAATGAACCAAATAAAAGTGTTACTAGGTTAAAATTGAATAATCCAATTAGCCCCCAATTTATAGCACCTATAGAAGATAGTGTCATTGCTAAAATAAAAGGGACCAGTAAATTGCACGAAAAAGGGACCAGAGAAGTTGGTGTGACCTAATAAGGTTAATGTGCAATATTCACTAGATAATTAAGCAAGTAAATATCTAGTGATACAATGATAAGAATAAATATGTATACAACAATTATCACCCTTTATAAACAAGGCAATAGTCAAAGGAATATTGCCAAACTAACAAGAACAGACCGCAAAACAGTACGAAAAATAATAAACCGCTATGTAGAGGCTGGTACAGAATCCCCAGCAATCTATGAACGATCTTCAGTTTTGGATTTTTGGCACGAAAAAATAATTGAGTTATTAGAAAAAAATCTGAGTTACATAAGAATTTTTGAGGAGTTAAAAAATCAAGGTTATACAAGCAGTTATACTTCTTTGACCCGTTATATCAAAAAATATAAAATTAAGGATAACAGTTGCATTCGTTTTCATACTTTAGCAGGAGAGGAAGCACAAGTAGATTTTGGTGACATAGGCTTACAGTATAATTCTAAAGGGCGTAGAGTTAAAGCATATGTATTTAATATGCGTTTAAGCTATAGTCGCCTTGATTATTATGAAGTAGTGTTTGATCAAAGTTGTCAAACATGGATTCAATGTCATATCAATGCATTTAATTATTTTGCTGGTAGTCCAAAAGTAATAAAACTTGATAATCTTAAAGCTGGAGTAGTAGATGCCAATTTTTATGAGCCAGTATATCAGAAGGAATATAAGTGCTTAGCTGATCATTATGGAATTTTACTTTCTCCTTGTCGAGTGTATCAACCGCAAGAAAAAGGCAAAGTTGAGTCGGGAATAAAATACGTTAAAAATAATTTTTTTGCTGGTCGTAAATTTGATAGATATGAAGAATTAACAAATGGTCTTGCAAATTGGTTAAATAAGGCCAATAGCCGAATACATGGTACTACTAAGAGAATACCTAGAGAACTGTTTGAGCAAGAGGAAAGAAGTAGTTTGATTCCTTTACCATTAGAAACTTTTGATTTGTCATCTTGGCATAATCGAAAAGTAGCAAAAGATTGTCATATTACCATAGATAATAATTATTACTCTGTACCAGCAAAATATATATACAGTGAGGTAATGGTACAATTGTCCCCAAAACTTGTTCAAATATTTTCTATACAAAATGATTTAATAGCAAGACACGTTAGAACAGAGGGCAAGGGGATATTTACCACTAATCCGTCTCATTATGCTAAATACAAACGTCTATGCCCAGGTTTTATAGAATATAGTGAACATTATCAACAACAAATGCAGCAGATAGGGAATAATTGCAGTTTATTATTAGAATCATTACAACAAACAAGAGTGAATGATTGGCAACGTTGTGCACGAGGTATCATTTCTTTACGTAAGGTTTACAATGATGACTTAATAGATAAAGCCTGTCATAGAGCACTACATTATGGTATAAGTTCTTACTCTAAAATTAAGAATATTTTAAATAGTAATGCAGTAAACTTACCATTACCAGAGTTTGGAGGTAATAATGCAGAACTTATTTAATGACCTACGAAGCTTTAGATTATCAGGTATAGTCAATAGTTTAAATGAAAGGATTATTTATGCTCAAAATAATAAACTAGGATTTAAAGAATTTCTATCACTATTATGTGAAGATGAAAAATCTAACCGTAAGGATAATAATTACCGTCGCCGTAAAAGTGCTGCTAAATTGCCGGTAACTAAAAATTTAGAAGACTTTGATTTTAATTTCCAACCAAGTGTTGATGCCAAAGTAATAAGTGATTTATCAACTTGTGATTATATTAATACTAAGGGAAATGTAATATTCATAGGTGATTCAGGAACTGGGAAAACTCATCTTGCCATTGGGCTAGCATTAAAAGCTTTAACACGAGAATACTCTGTATATTTTACTACGGTATCGGATATGCTTTATAATTTACATATTGCAAGAGCAGATAATAGTTATCACAAAAAGGTTAAATTACTCCTATCGTTTGATTTATTAATTCTTGATGAGCTCGGGTTTAAGCAATTGCCAAAACATTCAGTAGAAGACTTTTTTAATATTATTGCTAAACGATATGAAAATAAATCTACCATTATTACCACAAATGTCATTGCTAAAATAAAAGGGACCAGTAAATTGCACGAAAAAGGGACCAGAGAAGTTGGTGTGACCTAATAAGGTTAATGTGCAATATTCACTAGATAATTAAGCAAGTAAATATCTAGTGATACAATGATAAGAATAAATATGTATACAACAATTATCACCCTTTATAAACAAGGCAATAGTCAAAGGAATATTGCCAAACTAACAAGAACAGACCGCAAAACAGTACGAAAAATAATAAACCGCTATGTAGAGGCTGGTACAGAATCCCCAGCAATCTATGAACGATCTTCAGTTTTGGATTTTTGGCACGAAAAAATAATTGAGTTATTAGAAAAAAATCTGAGTTACATAAGAATTTTTGAGGAGTTAAAAAATCAAGGTTATACAAGCAGTTATACTTCTTTGACCCGTTATATCAAAAAATATAAAATTAAGGATAACAGTTGCATTCGTTTTCATACTTTAGCAGGAGAGGAAGCACAAGTAGATTTTGGTGACATAGGCTTACAGTATAATTCTAAAGGGCGTAGAGTTAAAGCATATGTATTTAATATGCGTTTAAGCTATAGTCGCCTTGATTATTATGAAGTAGTGTTTGATCAAAGTTGTCAAACATGGATTCAATGTCATATCAATGCATTTAATTATTTTGCTGGTAGTCCAAAAGTAATAAAACTTGATAATCTTAAAGCTGGAGTAGTAGATGCCAATTTTTATGAGCCAGTATATCAGAAGGAATATAAGTGCTTAGCCGATCATTATGGAATTTTACTTTCTCCTTGTCGAGTGTATCAACCGCAAGAAAAAGGCAAAGTTGAGTCGGGAATAAAATACGTTAAAAATAATTTTTTTGCTGGTCGTAAATTTGATAGATATGAAGAATTAACAAATGGTCTTGCAAATTGGTTAAATAAGGCCAATAGCCGAATACATGGTACTACTAAGAGAATACCTAGAGAACTGTTTGAGCAAGAGGAAAGAAGTAGTTTGATTCCTTTACCATTAGAAACTTTTGATTTGTCATCTTGGCATAATCGAAAAGTAGCAAAAGATTGTCATATTACCATAGATAATAATTATTACTCTGTACCAGCAAAATATATATACAGTGAGGTAATGGTACAATTGTCCCCAAAACTTGTTCAAATATTTTCTATACAAAATGATTTAATAGCAAGACACGTTAGAACAGAGGGCAAGGGGATATTTACCACTAATCCGTCTCATTATGCTAAATACAAACGTCTATGCCCAGGTTTTATAGAATATAGTGAACATTATCAACAACAAATGCAGCAGATAGGGAATAATTGCAGTTTATTATTAGAATCATTACAACAAACAAGAGTGAATGATTGGCAACGTTGTGCACGAGGTATCATTTCTTTACGTAAGGTTTACAATGATGACTTAATAGATAAAGCCTGTCATAGAGCACTACATTATGGTATAAGTTCTTACTCTAAAATTAAGAATATTTTAAATAGTAATGCAGTAAACTTACCATTACCAGAGTTTGGAGGTAATAATGCAGAACTTATTTAATGACCTACGAAGCTTTAGATTATCAGGTATAGTCAATAGTTTAAATGAAAGGATTATTTATGCTCAAAATAATAAACTAGGATTTAAAGAATTTCTATCACTATTATGTGAAGATGAAAAATCTAACCGTAAGGATAATAATTACCGTCGCCGTAAAAGTGCTGCTAAATTGCCGGTAACTAAAAATTTAGAAGACTTTGATTTTAATTTCCAACCAAGTGTTGATGCCAAAGTAATAAGTGATTTATCAACTTGTGATTATATTAATACTAAGGGAAATGTAATATTCATAGGTGATTCAGGAACTGGGAAAACTCATCTTGCCATTGGGCTAGCATTAAAAGCTTTAACACGAGAATACTCTGTATATTTTACTACGGTATCGGATATGCTTTATAATTTACATATTGCAAGAGCAGATAATAGTTATCACAAAAAGGTTAAATTACTCCTATCGTTTGATTTATTAATTCTTGATGAGCTCGGGTTTAAGCAATTGCCAAAACATTCAGTAGAAGACTTTTTTAATATTATTGCTAAACGATATGAAAATAAATCTACCATTATTACCACAAACAAGGATTTTGAAAAATGGAATGAAATATTTGCTGATGAAGTATTAACTCATGCAATTATTGATCGAGTGGTACATCATGCTCATATACTAAACATAAAAGGTAAAAGTTATCGTATTAATAACTATAAATCTGGAGGTAATATGGCATAAAAATTTTTAAATATAGTGGTTCCTTTTTCGTGCAATTTACTGGTCCCTTTTTAATTGACAATGACACACAAACAAGGATTTTGAAAAATGGAATGAAATATTTGCTGATGAAGTATTAACTCATGCAATTATTGATCGAGTGGTACATCATGCTCATATACTAAACATAAAAGGTAAAAGTTATCGTATTAATAACTATAAATCTGGAGGTAATATGGCATAAAAATTTTTAAATATAGTGGTTCCTTTTTCGTGCAATTTACTGGTCCCTTTTTAATTGACAATGACAAGATAGTAAATGTATAGTAGTGATAAGTGGATTACTAGAAGTATTTATTAGCATATTTTGCTCTCCATATTATTGATGTTTAAGTAAATCTAGACTTCAAAACAATTTACCATACAATTATAATTTCCTATTTTTAGATAGATGTCCATTAAAATTTTTATATTTGTAAAATTATTTTACAAGTTATTAATTTTTCTTAAATGTTTGGTATATTACAGGGATAACAAAAATTGTAAATATAGTGCCAATGCTTAAGCCACCAACTATTACAAGACCAATAGAATTACGGGCACTAGCTCCCGCACCTGTTGCAAAAATTAGTGGTATACTACCTAAGACAGCAGCAAGTGTAGTCATTAAAATTGGTCGCAGGCGAAGAGTACAAGCTTCTATTATAGCATTTCTAATATTTGCTCCTTTTTCTCTTAGTTGGTTAGCAAATTCTACTATCATAATAGAGTTCTTAGTGATTAGCCCAATTAAAGTAATAAGCCCGATATTACTATACATATTAAGGCTGTTACCTGAAATCCAGAGAGCAAGCACGCCACCGGTTATAGAAAAAGGTACGGCAAGTAATATTAATAACGGATCAACAAAGCTTTCGAATTGTGATGCAAGCACTAAATAAATGAATATAAGAGCAAAGCCAAATGTCATAAGCATATTACTATCTGCTTCTTTCATTTGTTTAATTTCTCCGATATATTCGAGTATAGTATTACTCGAATCAAGTAAGTTAGCTGCTATTTTATTAATTTCGTTAATCGCATCTTCAATTTTGCTATCAGGGCTAAGGTCGGAAGAGATGGTAACAGATTTTGAGTTGTTATAATGGCTATATGATTTTACGGATATTTTTTCTGTGATATTAGCTATTGATTCAAGGGGCAACATATTATTATTCTTTGTTGGTATCAGAATTTTACTAAAATCACTAATGCTACTGCGGTCTTTTTGATTAAATTGCAGCATCACTTCATACAGATCGTTACCTTTTCTAAAGTCACCTACTTGTTGACCTGCCAGTAAATACTGCACTGTTTTACCAATGTTTGCCATATTCGTTCCATATAAATAAGCTTTATCACGATTAATTTCGATAGCAATAGTTGGCATTGCTGATTGTAGGTTTCTATTAACATTAGAAAAAATCGGGTTTGCTTTCATTATATCTATAAATTGCTGTGATATTTTATCTAAATCATCATATTCAAGATTTGTTTGAATAGTAAATTCGATAGGGCTACCTCCGCCACTACTGACGATTGAGCGAGGATCCATAGCAAAAACTTTCATACCTGCTATCTCGGAAAATTGCTTATTCAGCATATTCTTAATTGTTTCTTGCGATCTAGAACGCTGCTTCCAATCTTTTAATGGTACAAAAGAAAGGACATTATCACTACCGTCTGCTCCTATTACCATTAAGTAACCTGCTATGTCTTTGTAATTAGCAAGGATTTTCTCGGCTTCTATTACTACTTCAGTAGAATGTTCTAAGCTAGAACCTTCCGGTCCTTTGAAAGATAGTTGCAGGAATCCATCATCTTCTTGGGGTATAAAGGTTTTTTTCACAAATTTAAAACTGATGATTAATACCACAAATGATGCAGCAATAATTAGGACAAATTTCTTTTTATTATCAAAAGTTAGGTTTAGGTAATGAATATATCTATCCTGTATTAATTGTAAAAGCTCATTAAATTTAACTAAAAACTTAAGAGTCGGAGCGTTATGTTTAGTAATCATACGACTTGACATCATAGGCGTTAAGGTTAAGGCTACAAATCCTGAAAATAAAATGCAAAACGCTAAAGTCCATGCGAATTCTATGAATAATTTCCCAACAAACCCATCTATAAATCCAACAGGTAAAAATACAGCAGCAAGTGTAATAGTCATTGCAATAATTGCGAACCCTATTTCTTTAGATGCGAGCAATGCCGCCTCCATAGGTTTATGACCCATTTCATTGTATCTAAATATATTTTCAAGCATAACTATTGCATCATCTACCACAAGTCCGATTGCAAGGATCATGGCAAGTAGCGTAAAGATATTGATAGAAAACCCCATAGCATACATTACGCTGAAAGTACCTATTAACGATACAGGAATAGTAACAAATGGAATTAAGGTGATTTTAGCAGAGGCAAGAAATAAATATGTTACTAAAATCACTAATATTAAAGCTTCAAAAATGGTTTGAAATACTGCATAAATCGAGGCTCTAACGGGTTTTGCTCCATCATACGCAATATTTAAGCTTATTCCTTTAGGAATTGACTCTTTTACTTTTTCAATTTCTTTTGTAACATCGTTTGATAAATCTATAACATTAGCCTTAGATTCTTTGATAAGTCCAAGAGCAATAGAATTTTTCCCATTATACCTAAATAATACTTCATTATCTGGAGCAGTTAAATATACTTTAGCTATATCTCGTAGTTTGATTATACTATTATCTTGGACTTTTATTATAATATTGCCAAATTCTTCGGGAGTAGACAAAGAACCTTCAAGAGTTACTATAAAATTATTTATTCCTGTTTTAATATTGCCGGCAGGATAATCTTTATTTTGCTCTCTTATGGCAACCTCAATATCTAATAAAGAAATTTTATGTTGATATAATTTTTTAGGATCAGGCTCTATCCTCATTATATATTCGTTACCACCATAAATTTGTGACTGTCCTACGCTTTCTAGTTTATCTAAAGGAGTTTGCAAGTAATCTTCAACAATTTTTGTTAATTCTAAATCGTTATATTGTTCACTTTCAACGCTTATAAAAAGACTTGGAAAGCTATCAGCATCAAGCTTTGCAACTGAAGGTGCTTTCATATCCTGCGGAAACATATAAGTTATATCGGATATTTTAGAGCGTACATCATTTAATGCCACTTCAATATCTGTAGATAATAAGAAAGATAAAGTAATACTACTTTGCCCAGTGCTACTTTGTGAAGTTATATAATCTAGGTTTTTAACTGTTTTTAAAGCCTTTTCTATTCGGGTTGTTATTTCTTTTTCCATATATAAAGCATCAGCACCAGCATAAAAAGCATTGACGTTTATAATAGGAATTGAAATATCTGGCGTACCTCTAATTTGTAGCTTAGTGAAAAAAATTGTTCCAAGAACTAAAATAACTAAACTTAAAACAGTTGCAAATACCGGACGTTTTATGCAAATTTCAGATAATAACATTTGATTTGATGTTCTCTTTGATATATTTATTGTAAATTTTTACTTGAATTATTTAATTATATCCAGCTTTAAAAGCATAACTGATGTAAAATGGCTACATTTTTTTTATTAGTTATATAATTATATATATCTTTAAAACTTTATAAATAACGGATATTTGCAGTAAACTAAGACGTTTGTTATAATTAAATAACCTAGTTAAAAAATAAAAAAATATATTGATGTGCATTATTGCTAGTTGTATATATTGTACTACAACAGTAATGTATTAACCCATTAAAAGAGAGTTGATTTCTTATGAGTACACAACCTAAAAAAATGAATAAAACAGAATTTATTGCTTTTATGACTGAGCATGGTCATCACCATAAGCATCAGGGGCATAAATCATTTACAAAAGCTGATGCAGAAAAGGCACTTAACTGGGTGCTTGAATCTATAATTTCTGCTACTAAACATCAACATAGTGTTAATATCACTAGTTTTGGTTCGTTTGGAATACAAAGTAGAAAATCAAGAGAAGGTCGTAATCCAAAAACAGGAGCAAAAATGACCATACCTGCTTATAAGCAACCTGTATTTAAAGCTGGAAGTAAACTTAAAAAAGCTTGTAATAATAAGTAACTTATATTTTTTTCCTATAGTTAGTACCACAGTTAAGCCTTAGGTACAGTCGTAGGACTGTTAGCAGTCCTATAGCTTTAGTAATATAATTATGTTTCAAGGATCAGGGCATTAAAGGAAGCCTTAACTATTAGTTTATATGATAATTGAGCATCTAGAGTTTAGTTTAAAATATAAAAAGCTACATAATAGCTGGCTTATTGAAGCAGAAAATATAGAGCAAGCTTTAAAAGATATAGAGAAATTTGTATGTTCAAAGCTTTTAAAGAATAATATTCCTCTTGAAAATAATCCAGATTATCATCTTATTGTTAGAGAAGTTTCTGCTACGTCTAATGTTAAGAATATCTCTATCGAGCAAATAAGAAAATTACAGGAGTTCTTAAGTAAAACTTCTGCAATTTCAGGATGTAAGGTTGCCGTAATTTATTCGGCAGATCTTATGAATCTGAACGCAGCAAATTCATGTTTAAAGATTTTAGAAGACACGCCTAAAAATAGTTATATATTTTTGATTACTTCAAGAGCTTCAAGTATAATTTCTACGATCAGATCAAGGTGTTTTAAAATTAGTACTAAATCGTTTGAAAGTCATTCTGAAGAAGAATTATATTCTAAATTTATTCAACCTATCGCAGATAATGAAAACTTAAATTCTAAATTAGAGTTTATTAAGCAATTTAACGCTAAAGATAGAGAGTTATGGTTAGATTTTACTGATAATATACTCCTATTAATGAATAGAATTCTAAAAAAATCTTCAAATATTGATATTGTGTTTTCTGATTTAGAAAATAAAATATTTCATGCATTACCGAATCGTAACCTTTCTTATCTAATTCAAAAATTTGCTGACATAAAAAAGCTAATATATAATACAATCGATTATGATTTAGACTTAAAAGCTAGTTATATATTAGTGATGGAAGAATTTTCTTAAGGTATCTATTCATCAAATATGGTGTTAATAAGTACAGTATTGTCTATTGTTTCCATATGTTTTTCAAATAATAGAATATTATTTATATTAGTTTCAGTTGAGGCTTTAAAATTATTAGTTTGTAAGATTGATTTAGCACAATTAATAATATCTAGATTATTATTAAGTAATTCGCATATTAATAATACTGTATCCTGAACAGCTAGCTTTGCTATTTGATCGTTTATAGATTTAGGATGAGATTCAAAATTTATTAGTTTTTTAAAATTTTTATTCCTAATAATTTCCCGTTATTTGGCTTTGGCAGATTGTTATTAAAACGATCTTCCAAATTTAAAATCTGTTCTTTTCTATTATCAGTAATGAAAATGGCAGAATTTAGTAAGATATTATCTAGCTTTTCTATAGTGTTATAGCTTTCAGCCACATTAATAATTGTATTTGTTATATCTTTAAGCTTTTTAGTTTTGACCACATCATGTATTAAATGAGTTATATCATTTGCAATTTCGGTAAAATTACTTACTAAAGGTATATGTTTTGTAACAATATGTACTTTATCAATTGTTGTTTTGGTATTATTTAAGTATTTGTCTTTCTTAGTTTCTGCGTAGTCAGTGTTATATGTTATTAAATCTCTTTTGGGTATATTCCCCGCCGCTTGCGGCGTAATATGGCGGAATGAGCAAATATATACATAAAAGTCATAATGTTACGGTACTGCTGTATCACATGGTATTTCCAGCAAAATATCGCCGAGCAGTGTTTGACGTATCAGTTGATCAAGTATTACGAGAAATATGTTTAGAGATAGAAAAGAGATATCAAATAAAATTTTTAGAAATAGGGGTTGATGAAGATCATGTCCATTTTTTGGTACAATCTGTACCAACCTATAGCGTAACAAAAATAGTAACAACAATTAAAAGTGTTACAGCTCGTCAAATATTTAGACAGTGTCCACAGGTAAAGAAACAATTATGGGGTGGAGAATTTTGGACTGATGGATATTTTACGAGTACGGTAGGTAAGCATGGAAATGAGAATATGATAGGAAAATACGTAAAAAACCAAGGCAAGGAATATCAGAAACTGCATGAGGATCATCAGCTAGCTTTCTTCTAAAATACCCCGCTGCTTGCGGCGGGGATTACTTTTATTTATATATTTTTTAGCATAAAACTAATATGTTGTATAAAAGTCACAAATATTATTGTTGCTAAAATGCAAAGAGAGAAATATATTAGACAAAGACTTTATTTAATTATTTATCTTTATGTTTAAAACTTTAACGCAAAATTTAACGAAGATTTTTGATCGGCTAGTAAGTTCAGGGCTTTTAACTGAAGAGCAGATAGATGCTGCTTTAAGAGATATAAGAGTTGCTCTTTTAGAATCGGATGTTGCTCTACCTGTAATAAAAAATTTTGTAGCAGAAGTTAAACAAAAAGCCTTAGGGCAAGAAGTTATCAAATCTGTTTCGCCTGGGCAAATGATAATTAAAATTATCCATGAAGAGATGATAAATATTTTATCGTCTAATGAAGATGAAATAAAACTAAATTTAAATGCAAAACCGCCGGTAAATCTTTTAATGGTAGGGTTGCAAGGTAGCGGTAAAACTACAGCAAGCGGTAAGCTAGCGTTGCGTCTTAAAAATCAGAATAAAAAAGTTTTATTAGTCTCTCTTGATACTTATAGACCGGCCGCACAAGAGCAGCTAGAGATACTTGCAAATTCGGTAAAAATTAATTCACTACCGATTGTTAAAGGTGAAAAGCCACTTGAGATAGTTAAAAGAGCAATGGCTGAAGCCAGGTTATCGGCATATGATGTAGTTATTTATGATACTGCCGGAAGAACGCAAATTGATCAAGAAATGATGAATGAGGCGATAGCGATTAAGAAACTGGTAGAGCCAACCGAAACGTTGTTAGTAATCGACAGCATGACAGGACAAGATGCAGTAGTTACGGCTAGTAGCTTTAATGAGCAGCTAGAAATTTCAGGGTTAATTTTGTCAAGAATTGATGGTGACTCTAAGGGTGGTGCGGCATTAAGCGTAAAATATATTACACAAAGACCAATTAAGTTTTTAAGCAGTGGCGAGAAACTAACCGATTTAGAAGAGTTCGATGCTAAACGTATAGCGTCTAGAATACTTGATATGGGAGATATTATCTCTTTCGTTGAAAAAGCAGCAAGTATAGTAGATAGAGAACAAGCAGAAAAAACAGCAGCTAAATTAAAAAAAGGTAAGTTTGATTTAAATGATTATTTGCAACAAATGAAAAGTATAAAAAAAATGGGTGGTTTTGGTAGTATACTTAGTATGCTTCCAGGTAGTGGTAAGATTATGGATCAGATAGATCAATCGAAGTTAAACAGTAAAATAATCGAGCATCAAGAAGCAATTATTTTATCTATGACTCCAAAAGAGCGAAGAAATCCTGATATTATTAATGCTTCACGTAGAAAACGTATAGCTCTAGGTGCAGGAACTACAGTGCAGAAAGTAAATATTTTGTTAAAACAATTCAAGCAAATAAGCGATATGATGAAAAAAGCAAGCAACATGAATCCTAAAAACTTGCTTCGCAGTGGTCTTGGAAAGTTGTTTTCCTAAAAGCAAATCAGCATTTTTAATTAAAAAAATAATATTATTGTTGTACTATTAGTAGAAAATGTATATAGTGCGTTTATAGTTTTTTAACTGGGGACAGTCAACAAAACTTACGCTATGTTTGGTTCTAAATATCGTAAAGATGGAGAACGCAGCTGTTGTTGCATATAGTCATCTAAAAGCCCTAACTTTATTTGGTAAACCGTTTTACCGATTGTATTTGCAGTCCTTTTGAGAAATGCCCAAACTAAAAATGCCCAACTAATATGATTACGTTGAATACGCTGTTTCCTGCATTGACAACGTTCTATCCCAGTAAGTTGCTTAATTTCTCTGTGCATGCTCTCAATTACCCATCGAAAGCCACACTCATCTTGTGCAGCTTTAGAAGATTTGTGAGTTTTGTTATTGGTAACAACATACTCAACTCTGTTGGTAGAAACAGTAAATTTAAACAAATTAACATGCTTATTTTTAGCAAAGCCTTTTATATGAATCTCTACTCCATGCCTGATCTCTTCATCTGAAAATGTCAACTCTTTTACAGCTTTATAAGGTTTAGAATCGTGTGTTTTACTAACGTTTCTATTGGCTTTAATAGGGGCATAATAATATTTCCCCAGAGAGTCAACATGTTGCATAATTTTGTGTGTAGAATACCATGTGTCAAAAAGTACTGTTTGAAAAGGAATCTTCTTGCTATAAACAGCATTATTTAACATGTTTAATAGGTGTTCTAGTTTTGTTGCTCCATCATGATCAGGTGCAAAAATTCGATAATCTATTACCCAAAACTTATTAATATCAGGGTTATAATATACCAGACTCACTACTCCTATACCTTTAGTAACTCTACCTGTAGCTCCACTGTACTGCGATCTTGCAATTTCTATTTGCTTCGTATTCCTTTTATTTAAAACCGTATCATCAAATATTGTATATCCATTAGATGAAAAAATAACATCATTCTTGATGTGTTCCCATAACAAAGAAGGTGTATATTTTTCATTCCTTAAAAATCTATTAATAACATCATGACTACATTTCTTTGCATGTTCAGCGTAGTAGGTTAAACTATAATTCTTTTGGCTAACTATTAAAAATTGACAATAATCTGTCCTATTAATTGGTATTGCTTGCAACTTTATCCTCTTTGACATGTTTAATTATTTTTACAATAATTTATCACTTTTTTACTCATAGCGTAAGTTTTGTCAATTTTTCAAGTTTCGTCTGTGCTCACGTATTAAGTAACTGCTTCCGTTCCTCGCCTTATGAACTTCTAGCTCTTTTTGAAGTTGATCTTCGTATATTGCACTTTATGGATATTTTATTAATAATAGACGGTAGACGAAGTTTTATTTGGAAAAGAGCAAGGTGGTTTGAAGCTGATAACCGGAGCGTACAAAAAGTACGTTAGGATTATCAGCAAAAGACTTTGTCGTCAATTTTTCAAATTAAATGAGTATACAGCTGATCTTTTGCCTAAATTCGCTAAAGTTGATATTGGTATTGAGCATATAGAACTAATTTTATGCTACACTTTGACCAGAATTAAGCAAGGTGATATAATAGAAGTAGAAAAACTACTTCAATCAAAATTAAATCCTAAAAAAAGAGAGAACATTATGAAAAGTATAGCTCATCATTGGATGCAACAAGATAGAGAAGAAAAAAAAGCTATCATGGTAAAGAAAATGCAGGAAGAAAAGATTGCCATAGCTAGAAATTTATTAAAGCAGGTCTAAAAATTGATTTAATTGCTACCTCAACCGGTTTAAATGAAGACGAAATCAAAAAACTTAAATAAACCAATTAATAAATGCATGTATTATTACAAATATTAGTGGTAAAGAAAATGCAAGAAGAAAAAGTGATTATGGCAAAAGAAATGATGAAAGAAAGACTTCCCTTAGAGTCTGTTATAAAAATTACGAAATTATCTAAAGCAGAAATTGAGTAGTTAAAAAAAGTTATATTTATGCAAGAAGTTAAGGCGAGTGATTTAAGCATATATATTCATTGGCCTTTTTGTTTGTCTAAATGTCCTTATTGTGATTTTAATTCCCATATAGCGAATAGTATAGATGATGGTAATTGGCTTAAATCCTATGAAAAAGAAATAGAATATTTTAAAGATATTATTCAAAATAAATATATAAAATCTATTTTTTTCGGCGGCGGTACTCCCTCTTTGATGAATCCTAAAATTGTTGAGGGAATAATAAATAAAATTAGTGAGTTCGCAAGAATAGATAAGCAAACTGAAATAACCCTAGAGGCTAACCCAACTTCATTTGAGACAGAAAAATTTAAGGCGTTTAAAGCCGCTGGTATTAATCGTGTTTCGATTGGAGTACAATCTTTAAGAGAGGATGACTTAAAAAAGCTTGGCAGAACTCATGATTCATTGCAAGCTATTAAAACGATTGAATCCGCTAATAAAATTTTTCCTAGAGTTTCGTTTGATCTGATATATGCTCGCAGCAGTCAGGAATTAAAAGATTGGCAGCAAGAACTAAAGCAAGCAATGGAACTTGTTACGGGGCATATTTCTCTTTATCAGCTTACCATCGAAAAAGGTACGCCGTTTTATAAATTATTTCATGATGGTAATTTGATCCTTCCAAGTTCCGATATAGCAGCTGAAATGTATGAGTGGACGAATGATTATCTAGAATCTCAAAATTATTTTAGATATGAAATATCTAATTATGCGAAAGTAGGGCAAGAATGTGTGCATAATTTAACCTATTGGAATTATAATTATTATTTAGGTATAGGTCCTGGTGCTCACAGTAGAATAATTGAAAATCCTAGTTCAGTATCGGCGATTATGATGTGGCATAAACCAGAAAAATGGTTAGAAGTAGTTAATAATAAGAATAATGGTATTCAAACTAATTCTAAGTTAACCAAGCAAGAGATAATTGAAGAAATCTTGATGATGGGATTACGCCTTAAAAATGGCATAAATATTTCTGCATTGGAGCAGAAAATAGATGCAAAATTAGAGAATATTTTAAATATTTGTAGCCTTAACCATTATCAAGAATTAGATTTAATTAGGTTAGATGAAAATCTCTATTTAACCGATAAAGGGCTAATGTTGCATAGTTATATAGTTCCAAGGCTTTTGCAAACCTAAAAATAGAGAGTACTAACTCTGTACTCTCCTTATTTTCTTAGTTAATCGTTAAGTTGCTTTTCTATCCATTTTTTATGTTTTTGTTCATCCTTAAAACCTTGTTCTAGAATCTTTTCTGCATCATTGTCAACAGCGGTCGAAAAATGATACAGATTTTTAATATGCAACGGCTGAAAATTGATACAGTATCATAAAAAAATTATCTGATATTTAAGTCATAAAATTATCCTCCTGTTTATTACAAAACTTACGCTATGTTTGGTTCTAAATATCGTAAAGATGGAGAACGCAGCTGTTGTTGCATATAGTCATCTAAAAGCCCTAACTTTATTTGGTAAACCGTTTTACCGATTGTATTTGCAGTCCTTTTGAGAAATGCCCAAACTAAAAATGCCCAACTAATATGATTACGTTGAATACGCTGTTTCCTGCATTGACAACGTTCTATCCCAGTAAGTTGCTTAATTTCTCTGTGCATGCTCTCAATTACCCATCGAAAGCCATACTCATCTTGTGCAGCTTTAGAAGATTTTTGAGTTTTGTTATTGGTAACAACATACTCAACTCTGTTGGTAGGAACAGTAAATTTAAACAAATTAACATGCTTATTTTTAGCAAAGCCTTTTATATGAATCTCTACTCCATGCCTGATCTCTTCATCTGAAAATGTCAACTCTTTTACAGCTTTATAAGGTTTAGAATCGTGCGTTTTACTAACGTTTCTATTGGCTTTAATAGGGGCATAATAATATTTCCCCAGAGAGTCAACATGTTGCATAATTTTGTGTGTAGAATACCATGTGTCAAAAAGTACTGTTTGAAAAGGAATCTTCTTGCTATAAACAGCATTATTTAACATGTTTAATAGGTGTTCTAGTTTTGTTGCTCCATCATGATCAGGTGCAAAAATTCGATAATCTATTACCCAAAACTTATTAATATCAGGGTTATAATATACCAGACTCACTACTCCTATACCTTTAGTAACTCTACCTGTAGCTCCACTGTACTGCGATCTTGCAATTTCTATTTGCTTCGTATTCCTTTTATTTAAAACCGTATCATCAAATATTGTATATCCATTAGATGAAAAAATAACATCATTCTTGATGTGTTCCCATAACAAAGAAGGTGTATATTTTTCATTCCTTAAAAATCTATTAATAACATCATGACTACATTTCTTTGCATGTTCAGCGTAGTAGGTTAAACTATAATTCTTTTGGCTAACTATTAAAAATTGACAATAATTTGTCCTATTAATTGGTATTGCTTGCAACTTTATCCTCTTTGACATGTTTAATTATTTTTACAATAATTTATCACTTTTTTACTCATAGCGTAAGTTTTGCCTTATAAAGCTGTAAAAGAGTTGACATTTTCAGATGAAGAGATCAGGCATGGAGTAGAGATTCATATAAAAGGCTTTGCTAAAAATAAGCATGTTAATTTGTTTAAATTTACTGTTTCTACCAACAGAGTTGAGTATGTTGTTACCAATAACAAAACTCACAAATCTTCTAAAGCTGCACAAGATGAGTGTGGCTTTCGATGGGTAATTGAGAGCATGCACAGAGAAATTAAGCAACTTACTGGGATAGAACGTTGTCAATGCAGGAAACAGCGTATTCAACGTAATCATATTAGTTGGGCATTTTTAGTTTGGGCATTTCTCAAAAGGACTGCAAATACAATCGGTAAAACGGTTTACCAAATAAAGTTAGGGCTTTTAGATGACTATATGCAACAACAGCTGCGTTCTCCATCTTTACGATATTTAGAACCAAACATAGCGTAAGTTTTGTATATTTGCTTACTATAACATGATACTCTCGCTCTGTCAGTACCTTAATGACTTATGCTATAATAGCTGTAGAGAACACGGGTGGAGCATTATCGGTCAAAGATGTTATGGTGAAAAGGTCTATCAACATAAATCACGGATTAGTATGATTGCTGGGCTGTGTGTCAAAGATATTATTGCCCCAATAATATTTGATGGGACATGTAATAAGGACATTTTTGAAACTTATGTACAAGAGATATTGATCAAGGAATTAAAGACTGGTCAGATAGTAGTAATGGATAATATTAATTTTCATAAAAGTACAAAAGTGAAAACGTTAATTGAATCTGTTGGTTGCAGTATTTTATTTTTACCAACTTACTCTCCTGACTTAAATCCTATTGAGCATTACTGGTTTAAAATCAAGAATGAAATAAGAAAAACTATTTCTAATTTTGAGCACTTTTTTGATGCTGTTTACTATGCTCTTAAAAAATCACTACCTTATCGCATTAAGCTATATAAGTAAGTAGAACAAAACTTATTTAAAATAATAAGATTTTAAATAGGTAATGATGAACAGAAAATATAGACACTTATCTCGCGAAGAGAGATATGAAATAAAAAGAATGTATAACCTAGGAGTCAGTATTAACAAGATAGCACAACATCTTACGAGGTCTAAAAGCACTATTAGTATGGAGCTAAAAAGAAATAAAGTAAAAGGTAAGTATATGCCTTGTGTTGCTCAGGAACAATATAAAAAAAGGATGCATCAGCAAGAGTTATTAAAAATAGAGAAGTTACCTATTTTGTTAAATTATATCAAAAATGCTATGATTCACAAGAAATGGTCACCGGATGCTATAGCCGGAAAGTTAAAACTGGACAAAAATACAGCTTGTTGTATCAGTACAGAAAGTATATATAGATTCGTCTACACTTCTGCAGTAGCAGCTAAATTAAAGTTATATAGCTATTTACCTTCTAAAAGATATAAAAGGCAAGAAAGGGGGACAAGGCATCAAAGGATCATTATACCACAAAGGATCTCAATACATCAGCGTGATGCAATAGCAATGCAAAAGCTAGAAGTAGGGCATTTGGAGGCAGATCTTACATTTCATAAAGGTAATCAAAGTATGAATATCAGTGTGCTGGTGGATAAAAAGAGTCAAAAGATTATTTTAGTGCTGAATAACTCCAAGAGAGCTAAAACAGTTACCACTGGGTTTTTAAAAAAGATCAAAACGCTGCCAAGTAGTGTTAGAAAGACTATTACTATGGATAATGGCAAAGAGTTTGTAGGGCATCTTGCTTATAGACTATCTGGGTTTCAAACTTTCTTTTGTGATCCATACCGCCCTAGACAAAAAGCACTAGTGGAGAAAATGAATTCTATGATTCATAGAATTTTACCTAAAAATACAGATATTACAACCGTTACACAAAGAGGTCTTGACAATATTGCTGAGATTTTAAATAACATGCCAAGAAAGATTTTTGGTTATAAAACCCCCAATGAAATTTGGGCAGAAAATTTATAGGTTTTGTTCTACTTAGTCCTTGCATTTTCACACTTCTGCAGTAGCAGCTAAATTAAAGTTATATAGCTATTTACCTTCTAAAAGATATAAAAGGCAAGAAAGAGGGAAGAGGCATCAAAGGATCATTATACCACAAAGGATCTCAATACATCAGCGTGATGCAATAGCTACGAAAAAGGTAGAAGTAGGGAATTTTGAGGCAGATCTTACATTTCATAAAGGTAATCAAAGTATGAATATTGGTGCACTGGTGGATAAAAAGAGTCAAAAGATTATTTTAGTGCTGAATAACTCCAAGAGAGCTACAACAGTTACCAATGGTTTTTTAAGAAAGATAAAAACTCTTCCAAATAGTGTGAGAAAGACTATTACTATGGATAATGGCAAAGAGTTTGTGGGGCATGTTGCCTATAGACTATCTGGGTTTCAAACTTTCTTTTGTGATCCATACCGCCCTAGACAAAAAGCATTAGTGGAAAAAATGAATTCTATGATTCATAGAATTTTACCTAAAAATACAGATATTACTACCGTTACACAAAGAGGTCTTGACAATGTTGCTGAGATTTTAAATAACATGCCAAGAAAGATTTTTGGTTATAAAACCCCCAATGAAATTTGGGCAGAAAATTTATAGGTTTTGTTCTACTTAGTCCTTGCATTTTCATTATTAATACTGACTCCTAGGTCATACATTCTTTTTATCTCATATCTCTCTTCTCGAGATAAGTGTCTATATTTTCTGTTCATCATTACCTATTTAAAATCTTATTATTTTAAATAGGTTCTGTTCTACTTACTTATAGTATTTTCACACCCATAGGAGCAAGAGTTTCTGCTAATGCTCCGCTACTGCTAAGCAGTAATGCTGCGGTTGAAGTGGTGAATAATGCTAATTTGCGACTTGTATGAATTGCTTTTTGCAATAACTTAGGAGAAACATTTGCCATAAAATCCTTAACAAAAATTAAATAATTAATAGATCTTTTTTGAGATTAATCTTAGTTTAATTAAAATGTCTATTAAGATTTACAGAAAATATTAATAAATAATATGATGTGACTTTAAAACCAATAAGTATGTGAGTTTAATGGCGTTTAGTGCAAGCTTTGTTGTGTGGATCGATTTTTTCTCTGTCACCCCGTGACTTGTTCTATAGTACCGGACATTTTAAAAAAAATGTTATATTTTTTCAGGTATAGGTGACCTTATATGTCATTCTTAGCTAGAGGCGGGAATCCAGCATAAAGCGAGATAAATCGAGCTTTTTATTTAAAAAACTTGCTGCTTTTATGTTTATTTTTCTGGATTCCCGCCTCTAGCTAAGAATGACATAGAATAATAACTGTCCGGTACTATTGGATAAGCCATGGGGTGACAGGGGAGACTAATGCACATGGATAATGCCGCCACATGGTGATAGAGGAAAATGATCACATGGGCAAAGCCAGCAGAGGGCGGAGGCAATTTTGTTAAACATCCTGAGATTGCGTACGTACAAGTTACTTCGTAATTTCCTTAGCTCAGACGGAAAAACTTATATACGCAAACAATACTTTTTCATAATGACGACTCTTAAGGCACACAATAATATTTTTAGTAAGGAATAATCGAGAAATAAGGATGGTGACCCCTACGGGACTCGAACCCGTGTTCCCACCGTGAAAGGGTGGTGTCCTAACCGCTAGACGAAGGGGCCTTTAAGAAATATTATTATAATTTGTTATCCCCGCAGAGCATTGCCTGCATGGATCATTTTTTCCGTCATTGCGAGCGACTAAAAGGAGCGTGGCAATCTCAGGATGCTTGACAAGATTGCCACGTCGATACTTTGTATCTCCTCGCAGTGACGACTCTATATCCACATCCACTTAAGCAAGCCTTACGGGGTAACAGATAATATAACAATGCACTTTAATTACAATAACTTCAAAGGTTTTATACAATATCTTTTTAAGTATTGCAAGCAAAATTATAGATTTACTTTAAGTTTAATACTACCTTGATGGCTATGATAACGTTTACTCAAATAATAGTTGTAGCCAGATAATTATTGCTGCTGCTGATATAGAAGCAAGTAAAGAATATTTTAAAAGTCTTAGTTTTTTGTGGAATTATTTGTCGTCATTTTACTCATACTCTAAATACCTAAATTTAGTTATGCCTACCAAAGCTGCGTACAATAGTAATATGGTTAATTAATTTAAATAATTTGATCTTGCTATTGAAAAGGAACACTGGGTGGGTATAATGCATTTTTAATTTATAATTGAAAATGCTAGATTATTTAAAAGCAACTTTTGAAGCCGAATATAACCATCTTAATTTATGGTATTTCGTTAGTTTTATCTGCGGAATTATAGTTTATTTTTCTTTAAATTTTGATTTTTCTTTTTTAACTATTGGGATTATTTTACTTACTCTTTTAATATTATCTACTAGCAAAAGATATGGCATCATCATCAAGTTTATTTATGGTATTATTATTGCTTTTACAATTGGTTTATTGATCGCAAAATACCGCACGGCAAGTGTGCATGGTCAAACCATTCATAAGCCTATAATTACTGTAGTTGGCGGCAAAATAGAATCTATCAAACCAACTATTATCGGAGGACAAGTAATATTAAGCGAAATAAAAATCGAGAAAATTAAGCGTGATTTACAAAAAGTAAAAATTAGTATACCGAAAAAATATTTACAGGAAATTAGAGTTAATGATTACATTTCTCTACTTGCTAAGCTTTATACACCTCAGAATAGTATATTACCTGGCGGCTATGATTTCGGGTTTTATGCATATCTTGCTGATATAGGAGCAAATGGCTATGCGATGTCAGAGCCTAAAATTATAGCACGCAATGAAACGACTATTGATAGCTTTACAAAACTTACGCTATGTTATAGCAAATATGCTAAAAACTCTTATTACACAGCAATGTTTTATAGTGAAGCACTTCATAATATCCCTTAATTCATGGGCATTATATCAAACATAGCGTAAGTTTTGTTTATTTATAAAATACGTATTTTCATTTATAATAATTTAATAAACAAACTTGGTAGCGATAAAGGAAATTTTGCAGCTGCGATATTACTTGGTGAGACGAAAGGCTTAAACAGGCAAATCATGCAAGATATGCGGCAAAGCGGTATATCGCACGTATTATGTGTTTCAGGGTTGCATTTGTCATTAGTGGTAATGATTATTTTTACTACTACAAGGTTTTTACTGAATCTATCGAATTATTTGGCATATAATTACAATATAAAATTGGTTTTTGCTTACTGTGCATTAATCGGCAGCTTTGGATATTTAGAGCTAAGCGGGATGCAAATCGCAGCAACGAGAGCTGTGAAAATGCAAGGACTAAGTAGAACAAAACCTATAAATTTTCTGCCCAAATTTCATTGGGGGTTTTATAACCAAAAATCTTTCTTGGCATGTTATTTAAAATCTCAGCAACATTGTCAAGACCTCTTTGTGTAACGGTAGTAATATCTGTATTTTTAGGTAAAATTCTATGAATCATAGAATTCATTTTTTCCACTAATGCTTTTTGTCTAGGGCGGTATGGATCACAAAAGAAAGTTTGAAACCCAGATAGTCTATAGGCAACATGCCCCACAAACTCTTTGCCATTATCCATAGTAATAGTCTTTCTCACACTATTTGGAAGAGTTTTTATCTTTCTTAAAAAACCATTGGTAACTGTTGTAGCTCTCTTGGAGTTATTCAGCACTAAAATAATCTTTTGACTCTTTATTATCCACCAGTGCACCAATATTCATACTTTGATTACCTTTATGAAATGTAAGATCTGCCTCAAAATTCCCTACTTCTACCTTTTTTGTAGCTATTGCATCACGCTGATGTATTGAGATCCTTTGTGGTATAATGATCCTTTGACGCCTCTTCCCTCTTTCTTGCCTTTTATATCTTTTAGAAGGTAAATAGCTATATAACTTTAATTTAGCTGCTACTGCAGAAGTGTAAACAAATCTATATATACTTTCTGTACTGATACACAAAGCTGTATTTTTGTCTAGTTTTAACTTTCCGGCTATAGCATCCGGCGACCATTTCTTGCGAATCATAGCATTTTTAATATAATCTAACAACATAGGGTTCTTTTCTATTTTTAATAACTCTTGCTGATACATCCTGTTTTCATATTTTTCCTGAGCAACACAAGGCATATACTTATCTTTTACCTTATTTCTTTTTAGCTCCATACTAATAGTGCTTTTAGACCTCGTAAGATGTTGTGCTATCTTATTAATACTGACTCCTAGGTCATACATTCTTTTTATCTCATATCTCTCTTCTCGAGATAAGTGTCTATATTTTCTGTTCATCATTACCTATTTAAAATCTTATTATTTTAAATAGGTTCTGTTCTACTTACTTATAGTATTTTCATTTGTAATGGTAATCTTATTGCTCCTGTAATATTTGAAGGTAATTGTAATACAGAGGTCTTTAAAACTTATATTAGGGATGTATTAATTACAGAATTACAACCTGGGCAAACCGTTATTATGGATAACATTAATTTTCATAAAAATTCTAAAGTTAAAGAGTTCATTGAATCCGTTGGTTGTACCATATTGTATTTACCAACTTACTCTCCTGATTTAAATCCTATAGAGCATTACTGGTTTAAGATAAAAAATGAAATTAGGAAAGTTGTAGGAGATTTTGAAACATTTTATGATGCTATTTTTAATACTATTAAATTGTCAGTATCTTAATGATTTATGCTATATACTGGAGGCATTATGAACCTACAGCACCAACGTATAGAAGAGCTATGCCGCTCTTTAAACCTTATTCAGATAGCTGAAAATTATTTTGATATAGCTTAATGCGATAAGGTAGTGACTTATAGTATGAGTTGGATTATACTAAATGAAAAACTTATGGCAAAGGCATATTCATACGATTTAAGAATACGAGTAATAAAAAGTTTAACAGATGGTAAAACAATAAAAGAGACTTCAGAGATATACTCTATTAGTAGGAAGACTATAATAGAGTGGAAAAAATTAAAGAAACAAACTGGGGATGTCAAAGCAAAAAGTGGTTATCATACAGGACATCGTAGAATAATAAGAGACATAGAGGGATTTAAAAAATTTATAGAATTAAATCTCTTTTGGGTATATTCCCCGCCGCTTGCGGCGTAATATGGCGGAATGAGCAAATATATACATAAAAGTCATAATGTTACGGTACTGCTGTATCACATGGTATTTCCAGCAAAATATCGCCGAGCAGTGTTTGACGTATCAGTTGATCAAGTATTACGAGAAATATGTTTAGAGATAGAAAAGAGATATCAAATAAAATTTTTAGAAATAGGGGTTGATGAAGATCATGTCCATTTTTTGGTACAATCTGTACCAACCTATAGCGTAACAAAAATAGTAACAACAATTAAAAGTGTTACAGCTCGTCAAATATTTAGACAGTGTCCACAGGTAAAGAAACAATTATGGGGTGGAGAATTTTGGACTGATGGATATTTTACGAGTACGGTAGGTAAGCATGGAAATGAGAATATGATAGGAAAATACGTAAAAAACCAAGGCAAGGAATATCAGAAACTGCATGAGGATCATCAGCTAGCTTTCTTCTAAAATACCCCGCTGCTTGAGGCGGGGATTACTTTTATTTTTGATAAAACCACCATGGAGCTAGCTAATAACTGGAGTCAAAAAGTATCTGCAAGTACGATATCAAGATTGCTTAATAAATTAGGTTATAGTTATAAAAAAAACTTTTCTTCATCCCAAAAGGGATATTGGTCTAAGGAATGAGTTTATATTGAAACTAAAAACTATAGATAAACAAGATTTAGTATTTATCGATGAGTCTGGGATAGAAGATAATAGCTGTAGAGAACACGGGTGGAGCATTATCGGTCAAAGATATTATGGTGAAAAGGTCTATCAACATAAATCACGGATTAGTATGATTGCTGGGCTGTGTGTCAAAGATATTATTGCCCCAATAATATTTGATGGGACATGTAATAAGGACATTTTTGAAACTTATGTACAAGAGATATTGATCAAGGAATTAAAGGCTGGTCAGATAGTAGTAATGGATAATATTAATTTTCATAAAAGTACAAAAGTGAAAACGTTAATTGAATCTGTTGGTTGCAGTATTTTATTTTTACCAACTTACTCTCCTGACTTAAATCCTATAGAGCATTACTGGTTTAAAATCAAGAATGAAATAAGAAAAACTATTTCTAATTTTGAGCACTTTTTTGATGCTGTTTACTATGCTCTTAAAAAATCACTACCTTATCGCATTAAGCTATATTGCACAATCTTCTAGTAAAGAAGACTCAAGTTATACGGATTTCCTTGAGTCAATATTAAAAACAGAGCTGTTGGCACTGAAAATACTATAAGTAAGTAGAACAGAACCTATTTAAAATAATAAGATTTTAAATAGGTAATGATGAACAGAAAATATAGACACTTATCTCGAGAAGAGAGATATGAGATAAAAAGAATGTATGACCTAGGAGTCAGTATTAATAAGATAGCACAACATCTTACGAGGTCTAAAAGCGCTATTAGTATGGAGCTAAAAAGAAATAAGGTAAAAGATAAGTATATGCCTTGTGTTGCTCAGGAAAAATATGAAAACAGGATGTATCAGCAAGAGTTATTAAAAATAGAAAAGAACCCTATGTTGTTAGATTATATTAAAAATGCTATGATTCGCAAGAAATGGTCGCCGGATGCTATAGCCGGAAAGTTAAAACTAGACAAAAATACAGCTTTGTGTATCAGTACAGAAAGTATATATAGATTTGTTTACACTTCTGTAGTAGCAGCTAAATTAAAGTTATATAGCTATTTACCTTCTAAAAGATATAAAAGGCAAGAAAGAGGGAAGAGGCGTCAAAGGATCATTATACCACAAAGGATCTCAATACATCAGCGTGATGCAATAGCTACGAAAAAGGTAGAAGTAGGGAATTTTGAGGCAGATCTTACATTTCATAAAGGTAATCAAAGTATGAATATTGGTGCACTGGTGGATAAAAAGAGTCAAAAGATTATTTTAGTGCTGAATAACTCCAAGAGAGCTACAACAGTTACCAATGGTTTTTTAAGAAAGATAAAAACTCTTCCAAATAGTGTGAGAAAGACTATTACTATGGATAATGGCAAAGAGTTTGTGGGGCATGTTGCCTATAGACTATCTGGGTTTCAAACTTTCTTTTGTGATCCATACCGCCCTAGACAAAAAGCATTAGTGGAAAAAATGAATTCTATGATTCATAGAATTTTACCTAAAAATACAGATATTACTACCGTTACACAAAGAGGTCTTGACAATGTTGCTGAGATTTTAAATAACATGCCAAGAAAGATTTTTGGTTATAAAACCCCCAATGAAATTTGGGCAGAAAATTTATAGGTTTTGTTCTACTTAGTCCTTGCATTTTCACTATATTTTTTAAAAACCCATCTTTTATCAATTCTGAGGTTTTTTTATATATATTATTTTCTTCTTCTTTAGGAATTTCTTTATATTTACAATAATCTATAATTGCTTGATTAATTTCCTCAATTTCATCATCTAATTCTGGGTAATCACTATTTTTTTGAATTGAGCCGCTGCTTACTATTTGTTCTGCAATATAGCTAATAGTAATTTCCTGCTTATTATATTCTAAGGGAAATATATTTTGTATTATTGATTTTAAGTTTATTTAAATTGTCCCATAAAGTTCTTGGGAAATCGATAAATTATCTTTTTCTTTCATATTAATACTTTATTAAAATTCCGGTATATTTTAATAAATAATTATTAATTTATCAATAATTTATTAACTATTTGAGGTAGGATAGATTAATATATTGTTTGTTAAATCAAATTTAAAGCTCTATTAAATCTCTTTTGGGTATATTCCCCGCCGCTTGCGGCGTAATATGGCGGAATGAGCAAATATATACATAAAAGTCATAATGTTACGGTACTGCTGTATCACATGGTATTTCCAGCAAAATATCGCCGAGCAGTGTTTGACGTATCAGTTGATCAAGTATTACGAGAAATATGTTTAGAGATAGAAAAGAGATATCAAATAAAATTTTTAGAAATAGGGGTTGATGAAGATCATGTCCATTTTTTGGTACAATCTGTACCAACCTATAGCGTAACAAAAATAGTAACAACAATTAAAAGTGTTACAGCTCGTCAAATATTTAGACAGTGTCCACAGGTAAAGAAACAATTATGGGGTGGAGAATTTTGGACTGATGGATATTTTACGAGTACGGTAGGTAAGCATGGAAATGAGAATATGATAGGAAAATACGTAAAAAACCAAGGCAAGGAATATCAGAAACTGCATGAGGATCATCAGCTAGCTTTCTTCTAAAATACCCCGCTGCTTGCGGCGGGGATTACTTTTATTTCTATTAAACCTTTTTTAGAATCAATAATTTAGTATTACCATACAATTTCTCACATATAATTTCGATATTTTCATCTAAAATATAATCATCGGTTTTAGCCATTTCAACGACTATTATAGCGTCTGTATTGAGCCAGTTATTTTTTATAAGCAGCTTCATTACTTTCGGCACTATTTTATTATGATAAGGGGGGTCAACGAAGACGAGATCAAAAACTGTGTTTGCTTTTGGCAGATTTAAGGCATTAATATTAACGAGATTAACTTTATCATAAATATTTAAGGTCTTAGCAAATTCTTCTGCTATTTTTAATGAATATAGATCAATATCAATTAAAGTAGCAAAGCCTGCTCCTCTTGATAGACTCTCAAAAGCTAGGCTACCGCTACCAGCAAATAAATCTAGTACTTTAATATTTTCATTGAATAATTTATTACCTATAAACTCACCGGAAGTTAATATGCTAAATATTGCTTCCTTGAGTTTACCAGTAGAGGGACGATATTTTATATTTTTAGCAATAGGTATTTTCTGATTTTGAAATTTACCTGATATTATTTTTAACACTTATATAATTTTTTAGTTACTTCTCGATATTCATTCGGCTTAAGATTATCAAGTTTAAAATCACCATACTCAGTTCTAATTAACTTATTAACTTTTAATCCAAAATGCTCGAATATTCTTCTAATTTCCCGATTTTTGCCCTCAAATAGAACCACCTCAAACCAAGCATTACTAGAACTCTTTTTAATTAATTTTATTGATTGTGGATTATAAAATATTCCGTCAATTTCTAAATTTTTATAATTACTTTTTAATAGAGGATCCGGATTTCCGTAAGCTCTAACATGATATACTCGTTTTAACTTACTTGAGGGTAGTTCAAACTGCCGAGCTAAATCACCATTATTGGTTAGTAGTAATAAACCCTCGCTATTTAAATCTAGTCTACCTATCGAAATTACACGCGGTAACCCAGTTAATTGTTCGAATACAGTTTTACGAGATAGTGGATCTTTATGAGTAGTAATTAAACCAACAGGCTTGTAGTAAATCCATAGCCTTGATTTTTGAGAAGAAGTAATTAATGAACCTGATAGCTCAATTTGATTATCAATATCAACATTTGTAGCAGGCGAGGTAACTATAATGCCATCTACTTTCACTTGTCCATCAATAATTAGTTTTTCGGCATCTCGCCTAGAACAAACTCCTGCATTACTAATTAATTTGGCTAACCTTTGCACTTTATTATTTTTTTAGGCTCATGATTCTGATGTCACACAATAAATAATCTAATTTACAGCTAGCTTGTATTTTAAATTTACTAGTTTTATATGACAGTTGATACTACATTTATTGTTTGCTACCTTAGTAGAAGAAGGTTTTTTAGAACTTTTAGCCAAGGTTTTATTTGAGGATTTATTTACTTTAATATTCTTCAAAAACTTTTCGGTTTCAGCATGTAAATATTCTATTTTTACTTTAGCTAAACCTTGCTTTTTAAAAGCTAAAACTTCTGCTGCTTTTACAGATACATCTATTATACGGTTTGGCTTAAAAGGTCCACGGTCATTAACCATTAAAATTACTGATTTATTATTAGCTTTGTTAGTTACTTTAACTAAACATGGAAGAGGGAGAGTTTTGTGAGCAGCTGTTAATAAATTCTTATTAAACATATCACCATTAGCAGTTTTTTTACCATGGAATTTGTCGCCGCCCCCACCATACCAAGAAGCATAGCCTGTTTCAGTAAAGCTTTTTGGAGCATTAGGTTTATAAGTTTTGCCCTTTATTTTATATTGGTTACCAACCTTATAATGCCCTTTATAAACTAAATTATGGGGATCGTCTTTTGATAGTTCTTTATGTGAATGCTTACGAGAACATGGTAGCTTTTTTGAATTATTACAACCACTTAAGACAAGACAATAAAAGATTAATAAAATTAGTAAACCAAATTTATGATTCATCACCATCAGTGTTACTATTAAAATTATCTGCTATTTTAGCATAACACACAACTTTTTCAACACCTTTTATTTTTGAGGCAAGATCAGCAAAGTTTTCTAGCTCTTCTTCTGACCTTGCAACTCCAAATAAATAAACCACGTTATCTACTGTTAAAACAGTATAATTAGCAAATTTAATATCCTTTCTGACTAGATTCTTAGCTTTAATTTGTGCTGTTATCATACTATCTCTAGTATATTGTGCTAAGTCAAAGTGATTACTATTTTTACTTACTTTTAACTCATTAATTACTTCAGTTACGCCTTTTTGATTCCAAGCAATCTCAACTGCTTTCAATGCATCTTCCTCTTTCTGAATATTTCCTGTTAACAGCACTCTACTTTCAGACACCTCAACTTTGATTTTAGCACCTAGCTCTTTAAAATTATTTTTTACTAGATCAGCTTTAATACCAGCTGAAATTCTTGAATCATTTAATGTTCCAGATATTGGCTGATCTTTCGAAGCAACAATACCGGTAGTAGTTGCTGCGGTAAAGATAGCAGGCAAACAGCCTAAAAGATTAAAAGTTAGAGCTATGAAAAATAAAATTCTTAACATAATATTATTAGTAAATGAAAAGTTGGTAGACGAGTATATATTAGAGTTTACTATCTGGTAACTTATTTTTCAATAGTAGAGGTAATTGAAGTAAAATGAACACAAAAGTAATAGGCACTACGCCGAATATTTTAAACTTAACCCATGTTTCATCTGAAAAATGACGCCAAACTATTTCGTTAACTATAGCCATGAAAAAGAAAAAAGTCGCTGTTCTATAGCTTAAAGTTATCCAACTTTCTTCTTTGAGACGGATTATGCTTTCTAAAGCATATTTAATAAAAGGATTTTTCTTTATACCGCTTGTAAGGAAAATTATTCCAAAAATAACATATAATATAGTCGGTTTGATTTTTATATACATTGAATCACCACTAATTAAAGTTATAATACCCGAAACAAGTAATACAGTTGTAGAAATAATGGAAAGCTTTGACACTTTTTTATCTATAATATAACAAAGGGTAATACAAATAACAGAGGTAATAAGCATATAAAGGGTAGCACTTTGTATAGCACCACCATAAAAAAATCCTGCAAAGAATGCTATTACTGGACCAATTTCTGATAAAAGTTTAAACATATTTTGATATTTCTTAACTTATTTGTTGTGTATTTTCTTTTGGTAATGGTGCTAAGATATTTTTAGAGTATCTTAGTCGCACTTGTATGAAAATATTTATTAATAATATAGTGGTAAAGTAAGCAAGCACTTGTAAACCATTAGGTCTTGCAATATAACCAGTAACAATATGTAAAATTTTACCTATCATACTTCTATCTGCTACTAACCAAGAGCTATCCCAAACTTGATCAGATAAGAACATAACTAAACCAGATGAGGTTAAAATTCCTGCAGCACTCGCTGCAAAACCACCTGCGATCAACATTAATAGTATAGTAGAAATTTTAAAAATATATTTTTGATTAGCTATTTTAATTAAACCAAAATATATTATTAGACCAAGTAGAAACCCGCTTGTAGCACCTATGATTAAGCCTTGTATATAGTTACTACTTGTTATAGTTTCAACTGAAGAAATACTATATACCAAAATAATAATTTCTGCACCTTCTCGCAATATAGTACTAGCGACTAAAAAAAACAACATTAAATAGCTGGAATTACCTTCATGAATTTTTGTTGAGATATTGTTTATATGTTGTTTAACTTTTGTTCCATAGCCTTGCATCCATATTATTGTCCAGCTAAGTAAAATAGTGATCAATATCATAATTACGGAATCAAATAATTCATCCCCCATGCCGCCGAAAGATAAAGATAACTTACGAGTAAAAAAGGCAAAAATTGAAGCGGATACTACCCCAAGCATTCCACCAGCAATAATATAAATACGTGATTTTTCTATATGCTTTGTTACTGCAAGTATTATACCAACTAACAAAGATATTTCCAAACATTCACGAAATACTATTAAAGCAATTTTAAACATATTTTTACTTAATCCTTAACAATTAAAAACCCTTGTGCTGTATCTTGGTGAAAATCTCCAAAAAAATCATATTTTCCCAGCTTTAAAGGAGCAAGTATAATTTTTATAGAATCATGTGGCATCACGATTTTTTCTCGATGTAAATCATGACTTTCAAATTCTTCTACAGTATCATCTTCATTATGAATAACTAGCCTTATTTTAGTAGATTTTGGCACTTCTACTATGTTTGGAACAAATTTATGATCCTTTATAACTATTTTTACTTCTAATATCTCATCATTATTATTGTTAGAATTTTTATTTGCTGAAATAAAAAGACTTATCCCTGCTATTAATAAAAATATTAAACTTGCCAATATAATAATATTTTTATTCTTTTGATTCGTTTGCATATTAAACTCCCAGCTTAAATAAAGTTTAAAACAAATTTTTGTTTATAAAATTTTTAATGTTCTCACATATCAATTAAATCTCATATCTTTAATAATTATAAAATTCACCCTGCAAATTTTATTAAAGCTACAAGATATACAATTATTATCATAATGACAAGCACAGATAATAAAATATAATTTTTTTGTTTCTTAATATCAGATATTTTACGTTGTTTCATATTTATTATTTAAAATCATTAATTTCAAGCATTAGATATTCATTTAAAGGTAGTGATTCTTGTGAAATTATCTTATTTATATTAGACCCTAATGCCTTAAAAGTTTGTCCTTTAGCAATAACAGTTCTAGTACCCACTGGTACTTTACCTTGCAAAGCATAAGAAAAAATTAGAGGATAGGTAATATCACCAATTTTCATATCGACTTTTTGTCCTTTAGCTTTTGAGTCGTATAACACTTCACCATTTGCAAGGCGAGTAATTTTAGCATTAAAAGCTATTTTTTCACCACATAATAAAGGAATACGATAAGCTATTTCATTATCATAAATTTTAACTTCATTACTGTTAATAAAATTTTGTGGCAATATAGATTTGAGCATGACATTAACTCTATATGCACTATCGGCATTATCATTATTAGCACCAACACTAGCAGCATATTTAGCAGGAATAATAGCCTCTCTTGCTTGCCCTACATTCATCCCTACTATTACGTTATCAAGACCAAGCATTACAGCACCGGAACCTATAGTAAAAGTTTTAGTATCTTCTGAGATTAAATTATTACTCATATCCGATATTTGATAAAATACTGTAACTACATGACCGCAAGAAGCAGGACCGACGTTTCCAGTACCAATTGTATTAATTTTAAATAGAGAGGTTATTAAGTCTTTATGTACAGGAATGGTATAATCTTTAGTATCTATAGGTTTATTTAGTGGCTGTAAAATATTTTCGAAAAACGCTTTACCTTCCTCAGTTTTAAGAGCATTAATTACTATTTTGGAAATTGTTCGTTCAAATAAATTGCCATTTAGAGAGACAGGAGGATCGTTATTAATACTAACTTGATTTTCGTCATTAGCAGAGTTATTTACACTTGCTTGTTCTACAATCGTAGTATTATCATCAGAAGAGATTTTTAACTTTGCTATATTATAAAGCACTAAAGCTACAATTATTAAAGATAGAAGTTTTTGCATATTAATAATATTAGTATTACAATTAAATTTACTATAACAATCAATTATTTAATAATCAAATGAGAATAAACAAAACTTACGCTATGTTTGGTTCTAAATATCGTAAAGATGGAGAACGCAGCTGTTGTTGCATATAGTCATCTAAAAGCCCTAACTTTATTTGGTAAACCGTTTTACCGATTGTATTTGCAGTCCTTTTGAGAAATGCCCAAACTAAAAATGCCCAACTAATATGATTACGTTGAATACGCTGTTTCCTGCATTGACAACGTTCTATCCCAGTAAGTTGCTTAATTTCTCTGTGCATGCTCTCAATTACCCATCGAAAGCCACACTCATCTTGTGCAGCTTTAGAAGATTTTTGAGTTTTGTTATTGGTAACAACATACTCAACTCTGTTGGTAGGAACAGTAAATTTAAACAAATTAACATGCTTATTTTTAGCAAAGCCTTTTATATGAATCTCTACTCCATGCCTGATCTCTTCATCTGAAAATGTCAACTCTTTTACAGCTTTATAAGGTTTAGAATCGTGTGTTTTACTAACGTTTCTATTGGCTTTAATAGGGGCATAATAATATTTCCCCAGAGAGTCAACATGTTGCATAATTTTGTGTGTAGAATACCATGTGTCAAAAAAAGTACTGTTTGAAAAGGAATCCTTGCTATAAACAGCATTATTTAACATGTTTAATAGGTGTTCTAGTTTTGTTGCTCCATCATGATCAGGTGCAAAAATTCGATAATCTATTACCCAAAACTTATTAATATCAGGGTTATAATATACCAGACTCACTACTCCTATACCTTTAGTAACTCTACCTGTAGCTCCACTGTACTGCGATCTTGCAATTTCTATTTGCTTCGTATTCCTTTTATTTAAAACCGTATCATCAAATATTGTATATCCATTAGATGAAAAAATAACATCATTCTTGATGTGTTCCCATAACAAAGAAGGTGTATATTTTTCATTCCTTAAAAATCTATTAATAACATCATGACTACATTTCTTTGCATGTTCAGCGTAGTAGGTTAAACTATAATTCTTTTGGCTAACTATTAAAAATTGACAATAATCTGTCCTATTAATTGGTATTGCTTGCAACTTTATCCTCTTTGACATGTTTAATTATTTTTACAATAATTTATCACTTTTTTACTCATAGCGTAAGTTTTGTATTAACAAGCATGTAAAGAGATATGGCACGAGCATATGCAATAGAACTAAGACTAAGAGTTATAAAAGCTGTAGAAGCAGGGATACGAATAAGTAAGGTAAGTAAATTATTTAATGTAAGTCGTGATACTATATATAAATGGAAAAAATTAAAAGATAAGCAAGGTACTTTAGAAGCAGCAACTGGTTATCAGAAAGGACATAGTCATAAGATAAAAGATTCAGAATCTTTTAAAGAATTTTTTAAAGCTAATATGAATAAAACATCAAAGGAGTTAGCAAAGCAATGGGGTAATATTGCATCTGTAACTATTTTAAGACAAATCAGAAAACTTGGCTATAGCTATAAACAAAACTCATTTTCATCCGAAAAGAGATATTAAATTAAGAAATGAATTTATAGCAAAGATACAAACCATCACAAAAGACAAATTAGTATATCTTGATGAATCTGGAATAGAGGATAATGCTTGCAAAGAGTATGGATGGAGCATTATAGGACAAAGGTGTTATGGAGAAAAGGTGTATCAACATAAATTTAGAATAAGTATGATAGCTGGTCTTTGTAATGGTAATCTTATTGCTCCTGTAATATTTGAAGGTAATTGTAATACAGAAGTCTTTAAAACTTATATTAGGGATGTATTAATTACAGAATTACAACCTGGGCAAACCGTTATTATGGATAACATTAATTTTCATAAAAATTCTAAAGTTAAAGAGTTAATTGAATCCGTTGGTTGTACCATATTGTATTTACCAACTTACTCTCCTGATTTAAATCCTATAGAGCATTACTGGTTTAAGATAAAAAATGAAATTAGGAAAGTTGTAGGAGATTTTGAAACATTTTATGATGCTGTTTTTAACACTATTAAATTGTCAGTATCTTAATGATTTATGCTATATCTTCTATCCCAGACTCATCGATAAATACTAAATCTTGTTTATCTATAGTTTTTAGTTTCAATCTCTTTTGGGTATATTCCCCGCCGCTTGCGGCGTAATATGGCGGAATGAGCAAATATATACATAAAAGTCATAATGTTACGGTACTGCTGTATCACATGGTATTTCCAGCAAAATATCGCCGAGCAGTGTTTGACGTATCAGTTGATCAAGTATTACGAGAAATATGTTTAGAGATAGAAAAGAGATATCAAATAAAATTTTTAGAAATAGGGGTTGATGAAGATCATGTCCATTTTTTGGTACAATCTGTACCAACCTATAGCGTAACAAAAATAGTAACAACAATTAAAAGTGTTACAGCTCGTCAAATATTTAGACAGTGTCCACAGGTAAAGAAACAATTATGGGGTGGAGAATTTTGGACTGATGGATATTTTACGAGTACGGTAGGTAAGCATGGAAATGAGAATATGATAGGAAAATACGTAAAAAACCAAGGCAAGGAATATCAGAAACTGCATGAGGATCATCAGCTAGCTTTCTTCTAAAATACCCCGCTGCTTGCGGCGGGGATTACTTTTATTTCTATAAATTTTTTAAATCCCTCTATGTCTCTTATTATTCTACGATGTCCTGTATGATAACCACTTTTTGCTTTGACATCCCCAGTTTGTTTCTTTAATTTTTTCCACTCTATTATAGTCTTCCTACTAATAGAGTATATCTCTGAAGTCTCTTTTATTGTTTTACCATCTGTTAAACTTTTTATTACTCGTATTCTTAAATCGTATGAATATGCCTTTGCCATAAGTTTTTCATTTAGTATAATCCAACTCATACTATAAGTCACTACCTTATCGCATTAAGCTATAGTATTTTCACATTGCGGCGTTTGTAATATTATCGCTAAATCCCGAATATATTTTTCATCCAAGTTTTCAGCTATCTTTTATTGCCGTATTATCACTTGTAGCAGGTTATGAGTTTTATCTTAAAAATTCGTGGTTACTCGGAGAGAAAAAAGGCATTTTTGGAGTAATAAAATTTTATACCATATCAAATATTTATTCTAGTTTTTTAGCAAGCATCATTACTGCCCCCGTAGTAATAAATCAGTTTTTTATATTTTCTACTTACTCAGTACCAACAAATCTTATTGCTGTACCTGTAATGTCCTTTTTGTTTATGCCATCTCTGCCTTTTACTATGATTGGGTTTGATAGTTATATTTTAAAAATTATAGGATTTTTCATTGAAATAATAATCAGATCAGCCCACTATTTTAATAATTTACCCGGTTCGGTTTGGTATTTTGGCTATATTACAAATTTCAGTATCTTACTATTTTTATTTGGATTTTTTTGGATTTGTATATGGAAAACTACGTGGCGGTTATTTGGATTAGTAATTATGGCAATATCCTTTATATTTATGCTTTATTCGCCAAAACCTGAATTAATATTCGATGTGGGTAATATGGCAATTGGGGTTAAAAATAAGCAAGGTAAGCTTGAAATTTATGCTGATAAAATGGCAACATTTAATAGAGTTTATTAGGCTAATTGGTTTGACAAAAAGGCAGCACGCTACTGCCTCTAAAAGATAATATTTTTGCTACTAATTACGGGCAGAGAATCATCTTTAATAAAAATAACTATTGCAAAGAAGCCGAAATTCATATCAATCTTAATCATAGAGCAAAATGCACGGGAAATCTGATGACTATTGATAAAGATTTTTTAAACAAAAATCCGGTTATACTTATATTTTGCAATTCTAAAAAATGTCGAATAAAATCTAGTCATGCAAACTATTAATAAAACATTAAACATTACTTCAAAAGGGTATAAAAAAATTTTGAATCTTCTTAACAAAAAAGGAGAAGCAAGATTAATTGGTGGTTCAGTCCGAGATGCTTTGCTTGGTAAAGATAGTTATGATATTGATATAGCGACAAACTTACTACCAAATGAAGTAACAAGCATTTTATCCCAAGCTAAGATAAAAACTATACCAACTGGCTTAAAATTTGGTACAATTACAGCTATCTTAGAAAAGGAACAATTTCAAATTACAACTCTTCGGAAAGATATTGAATGTAACGGCAGACACGCTAAGGTAATCTTTACCAATGATTTTGCCGAAGATGCTGAAAGAAGAGACTTCACTATTAATGCTTTAAGCTATTGTCCTTTTAAAGGTAAAATATATGATTATTTTAATGGGTTTGAAGATTTAGAACAGCGAAAAGTAATATTTATAGGGGCTGCTCACCAAAGAATTAAAGAAGATTATTTAAGGATTTTACGATTCTTTCGTTTTTCTAGCTATTATGCAAATAGGCTTGATCCAGAAAGCCTTAAAGCATGCGAGGAACTAAAAAACGGCTTAATGAGCTTATCACGAGAACGGATAAAAAGCGAGTTCAATAGAATTATAGTCTCAAGCAATAGCCCCGAAATTTTAAAGGTAATGTTTGAAATAGGAATTTTGGCATTGATATTTTCCATCCAAAATTATGAAATAAAAATTGCAGAGCAAGCTAAAAACTTTAATCTAGAACTAGTTTATAGATATGCATTATTATTATATCATCAAAAAGATTTAGACTTAAAAATCTTCTTGAACTGGAAATTTTCAAAACACGAAACTATCCAAATATTATCCATATTAGATTTTATTCGTAAAAATATAATCACTGAATTTGATATAAAAAAAATCTGGCTGGAACATAAAAATTATAAAGAATATCTGTTAACAGCAAATATATTAGGTAAGATAGAATATTTACAAATAACAAAATTTATAAATATATATGATTCATTAGAACGACCTAAATTCCCAATAAATGGTACTGATTTACTGACTATGAATATAGAGCAAAAGAAAATAGGCGAAAAACTAAACCACTTAAAAAAGATTTGGATAGATCAAGATTTTAAGCCTAGTAAGTTGGAGTTATTGGACACGATAATGTCATTCCCGCGGAGGCGGGAATCCAGTTATGTGAAAATACTATAAGTAAGTAGAACAGAACCTATTTAAAATAATAAGATTTTAAATAGGTAATGATGAACAGAAAATATAGACACTTATCTCGAGAAGAGAGATATGAGCTAAAAAGAATGTATGACCTAGGAGTCAGTATTAATAAGATAGCACAACATCTTACGAGGAAAAGCACTATTAGTATGGAGCTAAAAAGAAATAAGGTAAAAGATAAGTATATGCCTTGTGTTGCTCAGGAAAAATATGAAAACAGGATGTATCAGCAAGAGTTATTAAAAATAGAAAAGAACCCTATGTTGTTAGATTATATTAAAAATGCTATGATTCGCAAGAAATGGTCGCCGGATGCTATAGCCGGAAAGTTAAAACTAGACAAAAATACAGCTTTGTGTATCAGTACAGAAAGTATATATAGATTTGTTTACACTTCTGCAGTAGCAGCTAAATTAAAGTTATATAGCTATTTACCTTCTAAAAGATATAAAAGGCAAGAAAGAGGGAAGAGGCGTCAAAGGATCATTATACCACAAAGGATCTCAATACATCAGCGTGATGCAATAGCTACGAAAAAGGTAGAAGTAGGGAATTTTGAGGCAGATCTTACATTTTATAAAGGTAATCAAAGTATGAATATTGGTGCACTGGTGGATAATAAAGAGTCAAAAGATTATTTTAGTGCTGAATAACTCCAAGAGAGCTACAACAGTTACCAATGGTTTTTTAAGAAAGATAAAAACTCTTCCAAATAGTGTGAGAAAGACTATTACTATGGATAATGGCAAAGAGTTTGTGGGGCATGTTGCCTATAGACTATGCTGGGTTTCAAACTTTCTTTTGTGATCCATACCGCCCTAGACAAAAAGCATTAGTGGAAAAAATGAATTCTATGATTCATAGAATTTTACCTAAAAATACAGATATTACTACCGTTACACAAAGAGGTCTTGACAATGTTGCTGAGATTTTAAATAACATGCCAAGAAAGATTTTTGGTTATAAAACCCCCAATGAAATTTGGGCAGAAAATTTATAGGTTTTGTTCTACTTAGTCCTTGAATTTTCAAGAGTTGATAAAAATAAAAAATGGCAAAGATCTAGATGTATTAATTACCGCCATTTAGTAAATGCTTTGATAAAGAAGCCTGGAGCATTTCGTGGTTCTATTCTACGGGATGATATTTTACCAAATGAGACATATAAAAACATTTGGAATTTGATTAATCAGCATTGTAAGCCAAAGCATGCGAATAAATTAATGGTAGGTATTTTAAAGTTAGCTGCTGATTATGATTGTGAACTGGCACTAGGAGAATTGGTGCTGTCATCTCTTTCTAAAGGTCAGATACCTTCTTTGAGTTTATTGCAAATACGTTTTCAATCTTGTAGTAATAATCCATTATTACCACCTATAGGAGTAACACAACATTCGCTACAAACATATGATCATCTTTTATCTGTGTTTGCTGTAGGAGGTTGTTATGCATGATTCTGCAACTTTACCAATTCTTCTAAAAGAATTAGGATTATTGACTATACTTGAGACATGGGAAAACTTTTTAGAGAAGGCACAAATTGAAGGATGGAGTTATAATAAACTGTTTTCTATTCTTTTAGAACAGGAGGTAGAGACACGTCATAGGAAAAAAGTACAAGCTTATCTTAGGAAATCACACTTACCACCTGGTAAATCTTTAACCACTTTTGATTTTAGTCAAGTACAGCCACTGAATAAAGCTAAGATAGAGGAATTAGCTTTTAATACTGCCTGGATAAAGAGATCAGAAAATCTTTTAATCTTCGGTCCGTCTGGAGTAGGCAAAAGTCACTTAGCGGCTGCAATAGGATATGCTTTAGTGGAGAAACATGTTAAGGTATTATTTATATCTACTACTAAACTAGTACAGCTTTTACAAGCTGCACGTAAAGAGTATAGATTACCAAATGAACTGACCAAATTAGATAAGTATGATGTTATTATCCTTGATGATATTGGTTATGTACGTAAAGATGAAGGAGAAACACATGTATTGTTTGAGTTGATTGCTCAACGATATGAATCTGGTAGTATGATTGTAACTGCTAACCAACCTTTTAGTCAGTGGGATAGCATTTTTACTACTAATTCTATGACTGTAGCAGCGATTGATAGGCTCATTCATCATGCTACAATTTTAGAAATTCAATCAGATAGTTATAGAAGAAAAAGTGCATTACTAAAACAAGTAGAGGATAATAAATAGTATGATAACTAATTGTATTAATGATCATAATGATACAGTAATCTATACTACTACCAATGAGCCAATGATGCCTGCTAGATTATATTATAAGGTCCACAATGAAGATTTATTAGTCAGGGCTTTAAAAAAGCTAAAGTGTATAGGATTTGAGAGTAAAAAGCATTTTGTATTATTGTATTATAAAGAAGCTAAAAACTTGAATTTAGAGGTACATTATCAAGATGTACTAGAAGAGTGTTATCCCGTAGTCTTAGCAACTGGATGTATTAAGCAAGGCTCTATATTACACTTAGACTTAAAATCGTTACAAAGAGCAGTATGCATAATAGATTTTTTAGGAAAGCACATACCCCCAACCATTATGGAAATTACTAGTTTTGCTCATTCTAATAAACTAACTGTAATCCAGAATAGCCAAGAGATACAAGAACTATTAGATCAGAATTTTGATCATATTTTTCTTGATAGTAATATTCATAATATTAATCATGTGATAAATCTAAATGATGCAGTAGGAAAAGAAATATTAGCCAGCTCTCCAGATAAAGCAATGGTGAATGAATCATTAGCAATGTTCATGCCATATGTTGAAGAAGAAGATATAGCTAATTATCCTGAATTTGAAAGGATATCAATACATTATAATAGGCAAAAACATGATAATTTAATTGTATGGTTATCAATAAGAGCAGTGATAAAGGAATTAGTTGCTACAACACATTACGAAGGCAATAAGAATTATTCTTCTAAAGATGCTCTAAATGAGTTATTTATAATGCTTAATTATGATTTAAATCTCTTTTGGGTATATTCCCCGCCGCTTGCGGCGTAATATGGCGGAATGAGCAAATATATACATAAAAGTCATAATGTTACGGTACTGCTGTATCACATGGTATTTCCAGCAAAATATCGCCGAGCAGTGTTTGACGTATCAGTTGATCAAGTATTACGAGAAATATGTTTAGAGATAGAAAAGAGATATCAAATAAAATTTTTAGAAATAGGGGTTGATGAAGATCATGTCCATTTTTTGGTACAATCTGTACCAACCTATAGCGTAACAAAAATAGTAACAACAATTAAAAGTGTTACAGCTCGTCAAATATTTAGACAGTGTCCACAGGTAAAGAAACAATTATGGGGTGGAGAATTTTGGACTGATGGATATTTTACGAGTACGGTAGGTAAGCATGGAAATGAGAATATGATAGGAAAATACGTAAAAAACCAAGGCAAGGAATATCAGAAACTGCATGAGGATCATCAGCTAGCTTTCTTCTAAAATACCCCGCTGCTTGCGGCGGGGATTACTTTTATTCCTAATAAGAATGAGGGATGACAACATTCAAACAATTTAAAACTGAAGTAATACAATAGATAACAAGGAGATTGGGATGAGCAACCTATTTTGTTAAATTATATCAAAAATGCTATGATTCACAAGAAATGGTCACCGGATGCTATAGCCGGAAAGTTAAAACTGGACAAAAATACAGCTTGTTGTATCAGTACAGAAAGTATATATAGATTCGTCTACACTTCTGCAGTAGCAGCTAAATTAAAGTTATATAGCTATTTACCTTCTAAAAGATATAAAAGGCAAGAAAGGGGGACAAGGCATCAAAGGATCATTATACCACAAAGGATCTCAATACATCAGCGTGATGCAATAGCAATGCAAAAGCTAGAAGTAGGGAATTTTGAGGCAGATCTTACATTTTATAAAGGTAATCAAAGTATGAATATCGGTGTGCTGGTGGATAAAAAGAGTCAAAAGATTATTTTAGTGCTGAATAACTCCAAGAGAGCTAAAACAGTTACCACTGGGTTTTTAAAAAAGATCAAAACGCTGCCAAGTAGTGTTAGAAAGACTATTACTATGGATAATGGCAAAGAGTTTGTAGGGCATCTTGCTTATAGACTATCTGGGTTTCAAACTTTCTTTTGTGATCCATACCGCCCTAGACAAAAAGCACTAGTGGAGAAAATGAATTCTATGATTCATAGAATTTTACCTAAAAATACAGATATTACAACCGTTACACAAAGAGGTCTTGACAATATTGCTGAGATTTTAAATAACATGCCAAGAAAGATTTTTGGTTATAAAACCCCCAATGAAATTTGGGCAGAAAATTTATAGGTTTTGTTCTACTTAGTCCTTGAATTTTCAATCAAAACTATGAAGTATAAAAATTTATTTTTTCTGGATTCCCGCTTTTGCGGGAATGACATAGGAGCCACGCCACAACGCTGGACAAGTCACGGGATAACAATAACTCTACTCTACTTCCTATTCTTCAGCTTTACTAGCTACGCTAAACCAAAAATAGTTACGAGCATTACCCCAATCGCAAGTATTGCTGCAATGCTGGTTAAAGATAAAGTAGAGATAGAAAGTTTAGCCGTAAGTAATGGCTGCCCGCATCATTATAATTTAAAACCAAGTGATCTAGCGAAAGTCAAAAATGCCGATATTGCTATTTATATAGATGAAGAGTTTGATGGCTTTGCTGAAAAATTAATTAATAATCATGCTAAAACAATTATAAAAATCAGTGATATTAAAGATTTAAAAACCATGAAAGATAATTGGCATATTTGGCTTGATCTTGATAATGTTCAAATTATGACAAAAGAATTTGCTAAAATATTTAGTGAAAAATTTCCTGATTTACAAGCAGATATTAATAATAACCTTGAGCTAGCAATGAAAGAATTACAAGATTTGCAAGAAGCTAAAAATAACGAGTTTGCTAATATAAAAGATGTGATTTTATTAAGCGACAGTAGCGAGTATTTTTTTGTTGATACAAATATCCGTACGACAAAATTATATAGTGACAGTCAAAAAAGCTTAAGATATTTTAGTAAATTAGACTCTTTAATTAAAGAGTCTAATAATAAATGCCTTATTTTAAGTACTGAGCAAAACCCAAACTTATATAACAAATTAAATGTTAAAACAGTAATACTAAATAGTGAAAACTGGGATATTAAAAATATTGATTCCAGAAGCTTCCAGAATCAATATTTACAGATGATTAACCAGGTTAGGGGGTGTTTATGAATATTAAATGCGTAATATCTAAAAATAGAAAAATTAAATTTCTTGAATTTTTAATTAATTAGTGCTAAATTGAAACTATTAAATTCAATTAGGCAATATTTAAAATGTATCAACGTTTTATACAAGGAGTTTTAGAAAAATTTTCTAAATTTTACCCAGTTTTAGGTATTACTGGACCAAGACAATCAGGGAAAACTACTCTTGCAAAAATATTATTTCCTCATTTAACTTATGTATCGTTAGAAAACCTAGACACTAGAATTCAAGCACAACAAGATTTACGCTCATTTTTGGCTCATTATCAAAATGGAGCTATTTTTGATGAAGTTCAACATGTTCCAGAACTTTTATCATATCTGCAAGGTGTGGTAGATGAATCATCCCAAAAAGGACGATATGTAATTACAGGCTCTCAAAATTTTAGTTTAAGTCACCATATATCACAATCTCTTTCTGGTCGTATAGGTATGGTTACTCTTTTACCTCTTAGCTTATCAGAACTAAAAGAAGCAAAAAATCCTTTAGCTAGTATATTTAAAGGTGGATATCCATTATTGCATAATTTAAATATGCATCCCTTAGATTTTTACCCAAGCTATATTCAGACCTATATTGAGCGTGATGTACGTCAATTAAAAAACATTGAAAATTTTAATCGATTTCAAACTTTTTTAAAATTATGTGCTGGAAGAATTGGACAGATTGTAAATTTTTCATCACTTGCTTTAGATTGCGGTATTTCTCATACAACAGCCCGTCAATGGCTTGGCATACTGGAAGCAAGCTATATTATTTTTTTTCTTCAACCATTCTATAAAAATTTTAATAAACGTCTTATTAAAATGCCAAAATTGTATTTTTACGATACAGGTATTGCATGCACATTACTAGGACTTGAAAAAGAACAACAATTAGAAACACATTATCTTAAAGGAGCACTTTATGAAAATTTAGTAATATTAGAGCTGCTGAAGGGACGTTTGAATTTAGGATTACCGGCAAATTTTTATTTTTGGAAAGATAAGAGCGGTCATGAAATAGATTTTGTTGCAGAGTGGGGTGGAACAATAAAAGCTGTTGAAATTAAATTTAATTCAACTTTCCAACCTGATTATGTAAAAAATCTAAACTATTTTTATAAACTCGATCCAAATATTGAAAGTTACTTGGTTTATAATGGAATACAAGAAGGTAAATTTTTAATTACCTCTCTAATTCCTCTAAAACAGATTGATAAAATATTAAAATAATCGTTATTTCGAATTAATATAATCCTAATAAATATAGTACCAAATTCCTGAGATTGCCGCGTCAATGCTACACATCTAATAAACTATATCATTTCAAATACTGCTTTAGATACCTACCAGTATGGCTTTCAGAGCAAGCAGCAATATCGGCAGGGGTGCCATGTACCACTATCTTACCACCTTTATCACCGCCCTCAGGACCAACATCGATAATGTAATCAGCTGTTTTTATAACATCTAGATTATGCTCGATAACTAAAACAGTATTTCCCATATCAACAAGCTTATGCAGTACTTTTAGCAATTTATTAATATCGTCAATATGCAGCCCTGTAGTCGGCTCATCTAGTATATAAAGCGTTTTACCAGTGGAACGTCTTGATAGCTCTTTAGCAAGTTTAACACGCTGTGCCTCCCCTCCGGAAAGAGTAGTTGCCGATTGACCGATTTTAATGTAACCAAGCCCTACTTCATTCAAGGTAATAAGCTTTTCATAAATTAATGGGATTTTTTCAAAGAATTGCATTGCGTCTTCAACAGTTATCATTAATATATCAGCAATAGATTTACCTTTATATTTTATCTCTAAAGTTTCTCTATTATATCTATGACCATTACAAATGTCGCATTTTACATATACATCAGGCAAGAAGTGCATCTCTATCTTAATTAGCCCATCACCTTGACATGCCTCACATCTACCACCCTTAACGTTGAATGAAAACCTACCGACTTTATAACCTCTGGCTTTTGACTCAGGCAGTTCTACAAACCAGTCCCTAATATGAGTAAAGGCACCAGTATAAGTTGCAGGGTTAGAACGTGGAGTTCTGCCGATTGGTGACTGATTAATATCGATAATTTTATCTATATATTCAAGCCCTTTTAATTTTTGATATTTTCCTGGAAATACTTTTGCTGTAGGCTCTAAATGTTTTAAAGCAGCCTTATATAAAGTATGAATCATTAAGCTTGATTTTCCGCTTCCTGATACCCCCGTTATGGCAGTAAATGTACCAAGCGGAATTTTTATATCGACATTATCCAAATTATTAGAAACAGCTCCAATAAGCTCTATTGCTCTGTTATCATGTCCTGTCCGAGTTTGCGTTGGCACTTTAATTGTTTGACGACCGCTTAAATATCTTCCTGTAATACTTTCTTCAAAATTCTTTATTTCTTCAGCATTACCTTCAGCAATAACACGACCACCGTGAATTCCAGCCCCTGGACCTATATCAATAATATGATCAGCCTCATACATTGTTTCTTCGTCATGTTCTACCACTAAAACAGTATTGCCAAGATCCCTTAGCCTTTTTAGCGTTTCAATTAATCTAGTGTTATCACGTTGATGCAAGCCAATGGACGGCTCGTCAAGTACGTATAAAACACCGCTTAAACCTGATCCTATTTGCGAAGCAAGACGGATACGCTGACTTTCACCTCCTGATAAAGTACCAGATTCTCGTGACAATGTTAGATAATCAAGCCCAACATTCATCAAAAATTTTAGTCTTTCATTAATTTCTTTAAGGATACGTTCAGCGATAAATAATTGTTTTTTATTTAATTTTTGTTCTAGGTGAGCAAACCATTGTTGCAGTGTTGCAATACTCATATCTGCTACTTCACCTATATGAATATTTACTATTTTAACACATAAAGCTTCATCTTTTAGCCTATAGCCATTACAAGCCGTACATTTATGTTCGGACTTAAATTTAGCTAACTCTTCCTTGATCAAAACCGATTCTATAGTACGATCTTTTTCTTGCAAACTCGGTATTATTCCAGCGAATGGCTGATGAATTACTTGTGTTTTAGAACCATCATGAAACTCAAACCTTATCGCCTCTTCTCCAGAACCTTCAAACAAAATTGTTTTAATATTATCAGATAAAGCTGAAAAAGGTGACTCTATAGAAAATTTATAATGCTCAGCAAGTGCTTTTAACGTCTCTAGGATAAATTTTGAGGACGTACTGCCCCACGGCACTATTGCACCATCTTTAATGGATATTCTATGATCTGGTACAATTAAATCACAATCGAAGAAAAACTCTTTACCAATTCCCTCACATTTAGGACATGCACCAAAAGGACTATTAAAGGAAAATATTCTTGGTTCAATTTCTGTAAGCTGAAATCCTGACACTGGACAAGAATATTTTTCAGAAAAAGTTATACGTTGATTTTTTTCGTATTCAGTATTAGCTGCAGTTGGTAATTCTACGATTTCTACGTAGGTAATACCATCAGCAAGATTTAATGAACTCTCTAAACTATCAGCTAGCCTATTGCCTAAATTCTCATCTAAAACTATTCTGTCAACAATTACTTCAATATTATGTTTTTTATTTTTATCAAGCTTTGGTAAATCATCTATTTCACAAGTTTCCCCGTTAACAATTAATTTCTGAAATCCTTGCTTTTTCAGATTCATAATCTCACGTTTGAATTCCCCTTTATGTCCTCTGACAATCGGAGCTAGTAAATATATCTTCGTTCCCATAGGCAATTCGTTTATTATATCTACCATTTCAGAAACAGTTTGACTATGTATAGGAAGACCCGTTGCCGGAGAATAAGGAATCCCAACCCTTGCATATAATAATCTGAGATAATCGTAAATCTCGGTTATAGTTCCAACTGTAGAACGCGGATTCTTAGAGGTAGTCTTCTGATCAATCGCAATAGCTGGCGATAGCCCAGAAATAGACTCAACATTTGGCTTGTTTTGTAAATGCAAGAATTGCCTTGCATATGAAGATAAGCTCTCAACATATCTTCTTTGACCCTCTGCATAAATCGTATCAAACGCTAAGGAAGATTTACCCGAACCGCTAAGACCAGTTATAACGACAAATTTATTCCTTGGAATATCAACATTTATATTCTTTAGATTGTGCTCTTTAGCACCACGTACCTTGATATATTCTTGGTTCATATCACTCTTACTGAAAAATTTTAGGATATTTTAAAAAACCTGTAGTATTATAGGCTCTTTTATTTTATTATTGCAATAATAATATTTTTAAAATAGGTAATCTATGGCAGGTAGCTTAAATAAAGTGACATTAATAGGCAATTTAGGACGTGATCCTGAAATTAGAACTACGGGGGAAGGAAAGGAAATAGCGAATCTTTCTTTAGCCACCACCGATATTTGGAAAGACCGTGTTACCGGTGAAAAAAAAGAAAAGACCGAATGGCATAGAGTAGTGATATTTAACGAAGGGTTAGTATCTGTTGTAAAAAATTACGTTAAAAAAGGTAGTAAATTATATATTGAAGGCTCGTTACAAACTCGTAAATGGAATGATAGTTCAGGCGTGGAAAAATATACTACAGAAATCGTGTTGCAAAATTTTAATTCACAATTAATATTGTTGGATAGCAAAAATTCTACTAGTTCTAATCTTCAAGATTCAGGTCATAGTGAATATAAACATTCCAAACCTTCTTTTGATCATAGCGACTTAGATGACGAAATACCGTTCTAATTATCGTAACGTCATTGCGAGGAGTGGCGAAGCTTACTGTGTCATCTAGTTGCTTGAAATAGTACCGGACAGTTTTAAAAAAATGCTATATTTTATTTAGATGTGGGGGACCTTATATGTCATTCTTAGCAACGGCGGACTTGCTGTATCTATGCTTATTATTTCTGAATTCCCGCCTACGCGGGAATGACATTGGAGTCATACAACAAAGCCAGTTTTTACTCGCAATGACGAGGAAAATAACCATTAAATACATTATGAAAAATTTTATTTGGATAATATTTTTAGTTTCTGTTCTACTTTCTGGTTGTTCTACTACCCATGACGTTGCGAGTAGAGTGAAACACTCTCAAGATATAGCTAAACAAAATAATTTTCAGCAACAACTTGTAAAAGGTGGTGATTTTATTCTTACGACTTATCAGCGTGTTACTGATCGTAATCAGCCTTTTGTATTTTACATTGAAGGGGACGGGCATCTTGCAGATGGAGGCATTAATTCTGACAACCCTACCCCTGTTAATCCGATGTTGTTAAGACTTGCTACAATCGATAAGCGACCAAACGTTGTTTATATAGCAAGACCTTGTCAAGATACTCCTTTAGAGATGAATGGAAAATGCGTTAATGATTATTGGTTAGATAAAAGAATGAACTATGAAGTAGTAAATTCAATTAATGATGTCATAAATACTATTAATAACGGGCAGAAATTTAGCTTAGTTGGCTTTTCAGGCGGTGGTGGGCTTACTATATTAATTGCTAGCCAAAATAGTAATGTGAAAGATATTATAACGATTGCCGGTAATTTAGATACTGAGAAATTTGACAAACACCATAATTATCGTGGTTATCTAACTAAATCATTAAATCCAATAAATTACGCAAAGCAAATCAGTCATATCCCTCAACTGCATCTCTCAGGAGCAGATGACAAAAGAGTTCCAACTTTCATCACAGAACTTTATATAAAAGCTAGCTCATCTAATTGCGTTAAGTATAAGGTTTTCCCTAATATTACTCATGCAAAAGGCTGGGATACAGTTTGGACTAGTATATTAAATATTCCGCTAAACTGTAATTAATACAATTTTGTGAGATTGCCCATGTGGCTTAATTGTACCTCTGTCACCTCGTGATTTATTCTATAGTACCGGACATTTTTAAAAAAATGTTATATTTTTTTCAGGTATAGGTAACCTTATATGTCAAAACTTACGCTATGAGTAAAAAAGTGATAAATTATTGTAAAAATAATTAAACATGTCAAAGAGGATAAAGTTGCAAGCAATACCAATTAATAGGACAGATTATTGTCAATTTTCAATAGTTAGCCAAAAGAATTATAGTTTAACCTACTACGCTGAACATGCAAAGAAATGTAGTCATGATGTTATTAATAGATTTTTAAGGAATGAAAAATATACACCTTCTTTGTTATGGGAACACATCAAGAATGATGTTATTTTTTCATCTAATGGATATACAATATTTGATGATACGGTTTTAAATAAAAGGAATACGAAGCAAATAGAAATTGCAAGATCGCAGTACAGTGGAGCTACAGGTAGAGTTACTAAAGGTATAGGAGTAGTGAGTCTGGTATATTATAACCCTGATATTAATAAGTTTTGGGTAATAGATTATCGAATTTTTGCACCTGATCATGATGGAGCAACAAAACTAGAACACCTATTAAACATGTTAAATAATGCTGTTTATAGCAAGAAGATTCCTTTTCAAACAGTACTTTTTGACACATGGTATTCTACACACAAAATTATGCAACATGTTGACTCTCTGGGGAAATATTATTATGCCCCTATTAAAGCCAATAGAAACGTTAGTAAAACGCACGATTCTAAACCTTATAAAGCTGTAAAAGAGTTGACATTTTCAGATGAAGAGATCAGGCATGGAGTAGAGATTCATATAAAAGGCTTTGCTAAAAATAAGCATGTTAATTTGTTTAAATTTACTGTTTCTACCAACAGAGTTGAGTATGTTGTTACCAATAACAAAACTCACAAATCTTCTAAAGCTGCACAAGATGAGTGTGGCTTTCGATGGGTAATTGAGAGCATGCACAGAGAAATTAAGCAACTTACTGGGATAGAACGTTGTCAATGCAGGAAACAGCGTATTCAACGTAATCATATTAGTTGGGCATTTTTAGTTTGGGCATTTCTCAAAAGGACTGCAAATACAATCGGTAAAACGGTTTACCAAATAAAGTTAGGGCTTTTAGATGACTATATGCAACAACAGCTGCGTTCTCCATCTTTACGATATTTAGAACCAAACATAGCGTAAGTTTTGATGTTTCAAAATCTCCTACAACTTTCCTAATTTCATTTTTTATCTTAAACCAGTAATGCTCTATAGGATTTAAATCAGGAGAGTAAGTTGGTAAATACAATATGGTACAACCAACGGATTCAATGAACTCTTTAACTTTAGAATTTTTATGAAAATTAATGTTATCCATAATAACGGTTTGCCCAGGTTGTAATTCTGTAATTAATACATCCCTAATATAAGTTTTAAAGACCTCTGTATTACAATTACCTTCAAATATTACAGGAGCAATAAGATTACCATTACAAAGACCAGCTATCATACTTATTCTAAATTTATGTTGATACACCTTTTCTCCATAACACCTTTGTCCTATAATGCTCCATCCATACTCTTTGCAAGCATTATCCTCTATTCCAGATTCATCAAGATATACTAATTTGTCTTTTGTGATGGTTTGTATCTTTGCTATAAATTCATTTCTTAATTTAATATCTCTTTTCGGATGAAAATGAGTTTTGTTTATAGCTATAGCCAAGTTTTCTGATTTGTCTTAAAATAGTTACAGATGCAATATTACCCCATTGCTTTGCTAACTCCTTTGATGTTTTATTCATATTAGCTTTAAAAAATTCTTTAAAAGATTCTGAATCTTTTATCTTATGACTATGTCCTTTCTGATAACCAGTTGCTGCTTCTAAAGTACCTTGCTTATCTTTTAATTTTTTCCATTTATATATAGTATCACGACTTACATTAAATAATTTACTTACCTTACTTATTCGTATCCCTGCTTCTACAGCTTTTATAACTCTTAGTCTTAGTTCTATTGCATATGCTCGTGCCATATCTCTTTACATGCTTGTTAATATTTGCTTACTATAACATGATACTCTCGCTCTGTCAGTACCTTAATGATTTATGCTATATAACGATATTATTTTATCATCAAATCCTTCAATACGTCTTTGACGCTTTGGAATTAATGCAGGTTCAAATGTACTACTTCTATCCCTTGGAACCTCAATCTCTATAACTCCATTATTTGTTACTAGATTCTTTACATTCTTACCATTACGAACATTATCACTATCAGTATGACAATATTTATCATATCCTAAGTGATTATTCATCTCTGACTGCAATGCCTTCTCTACAAGCCGTTTGGTTAATTGCTTTAATAAACCATCCTCTTTAAGTAATGTTGATATATCTGTATCATTATTTATTAATAAATCTATCGCTTGATTTATTGCTTCATTTTGTTTTTGGCGCATATAATTTCTCCTTTTGTTATATTATATTTTTATATAACCTTTGAGAAATTCCCACACTTATTTGGACAGAGCCTAAAAATTTATGAAAATTATTGCGAAGATTCCAGCATGGATGCTTTTATGCTTATTCACGTTATCACCCATAACGGAAACAGTCTATACTTCAGGTCTACCAAGTATCACTGAATATTTTAACACCGATGGTAATACTACCCAAATCACATCTAGCCTATATTATCTAGGTTTTGCTCTTGGTATATTAACGCTTGGCAGATTATCCGATATTTACGGCAGAAGACTGATTGTTTTATTTGGGCTTTGTATTTACGCTATATCTTCCATTATTAGCATTTTTGCACCTAACATAGAAACATTAATGTTAGCCCGTTTTGTGCAGGCTTTCGGCGTAAGTGTTGGTTCAGTGATCGGGCAGGCTATGGCTCGTGATTCTTATCAAGGTTCAGAATTATCATATGTTTATGCTAGCCTATCTCCATGGCTTTTATTTATCCCTTCTTTGGGTTCATCTATGGGGGGGTATATTATAGAATATTCAAGTTGGCATTACACTTTTGTATTCTTCAGTCTTACAGGTACAGTATTATTAATTTTATATTATAAAATTTTACCTGAAACAAATCCTTATATAAATTTTTCGCAAACTAGCAAATATTTTGAGGTTTTAAAAGTAGTTATCAGAGATAAAAGCTTATGGTTATATGCTTTTATTATTGGAGCATTTAACGGCATATATTATGGTTTTTATATAGAAGCCCCTTTTATTTTCATTTATAAAATGAAAGTTGCTCCATCTTTTTATGGTAAATTGGCATTCTTATTATCTTTCGCCGGTATTTTTGGTGGATTTTTAGGAGGATATTTAATAAAAAAACGTCACATACATGATCAAAAAGTGATGATTTTAGGGCTTATTTTTAGTGTAATAGGCTGTAGCTTGCTTGCAATTGATGCTCGAATATTACAGGATAAAGAGGTGAGTCAAAACATAGCGGTTATTATGATATTTGCACCTATGATGCTACACATGGTCGGGCATAATTTACTGATTCCTATGACTCTTCGTTATGCTTTAGAAGATTATGCTAAGGTAACAGGCACAGCAGGTTCTGTATTTGGTGCAATATATTATGTACTAATCGCAGCCGTAACTTTTTTAGTCTCTAAATTACATAGTGATACAATAGGTAATTTTGCTTTATTGTTCTTAGTTTTAAGTATTAGCTCTGCTGCTGCATTTTATTGCATTTGGAATTTATATAAGAAAAAATTGACATGAGCCGCTATATGTCCTACAATAGCGGATGTATACTAAGATAGAACTTCAAAATTGGCATTTAAGTAACGGCTTACGTTCCTCGCTTTATGAACCGATTACTCTTTTTTAAGTTGAGTCAAAGTATACTAATATTTTATTAAAAATGGTTAATATAGCTTAATGCGATAAGGTAGTGACTTATAGTATGAGTTGGATTATACTAAATGAAAAACTTATGGCAAAGGCATATTCATACGATTTAAGAATACGAGTAATAAAAAGTTTAACAGATGGTAAAACAATAAAAGAGACTTCAGAGATATACTTTATTAGTAGGAAGACTATAATAGAGTGGAAAAAATTAAAGAAACAAACTGGGGATGTCAAAGCAAAAAGTGGTTATCATACAGGACATCGTAGAATAATAAGAGACATAGAGGGATTTAAAAAATTTATAGAATTAAATTTTGATAAAACCACCATGGAGCTAGCTAATAACTGGAGTCAAAAAGTATCTGCAAGTACGATATCAAGATTGCTTAATAAATTAGGTTATAGTTATAAAAAAAACTTTTCTTCATCCCAAAAGGGATATTGGTCTAAGGAATGAGTTTATATTGAAACTAAAAACTATAGATAAACAAGATTTAGTATTTATCGATGAGTCTGGGATAGAAGATAATAGCTGTAGAGAACACGGGTGGAGCATTATCGGTCAAAGATGTTATGGTGAGAAAAGGTCTATCAACATAAATCACGGATTAGTATGATTGCTGGGCTGTGTGTCAAAGATATTATTGCCCCAATAATATTTGATGGGACATGTAATAAGGACATTTTTGAAACTTATGTACAAGAGATATTGATCAAGGAATTAAAGGCTGGTCAGATAGTAGTAATGGATAATATTAATTTTCATAAAAGTACAAAAGTGAAAACGTTAATTGAATCTGTTGGTTGCAGTATTTTATTTTTACCAACTTACTCTCCTGACTTAAATTCTATTGAGCATTACTGGTTTAAAATCAAGAATGAAATAAGAAAAACTATTTCTAATTTTGAGCACTTTTTTGATGCTGTTTACTATGCTCTTAAAAAATCACTACCTTATCGCATTAAGCTATAGTTTATGAAATAAAAGAAGATGTATAGCATAAGTCATTAAGGTACTGACAGAGCGAGAGTATCATATTATAGTAAGCAAATATTAACAAGCATGTAAAGAGATATGGCACGAGCATATGCAATAGAACTAAGACTAAGAGTTATAAAAGCTGTAGAAGCAGGGATACGAATAAGTAAGGTAAGTAAATTATTTAATGTAAGTCGTGATACTATATATAAATGGAAAAAATTAAAAGATAAGCAAGGTACTTTAGAAGCAGCAACTGGTTATCAGAAAGGACATAGTCATAAGATAAAAGATTCAGAATCTTTTAAAGAATTTTTTAAAGCTAATATGAATAAAACATCAAAGGAGTTAGCAAAGCAATGGGGTAATATTGCATCTGTAACTATTTTAAGACAAATCAGAAAACTTGGCTATAGCTATAAACAAAACTCATTTTCATCCGAAAAGAGATATTAAATTAAGAAATGAATTTATAGCAAAGATACAAACCATCACAAAAGACAAATTAGTATATCTTGATGAATCTGGAATAGAGGATAATACTTGCAAAGAGTATGGATGGAGCATTATAGGACAAAGGTGTTATGGAGAAAAGGTGTATCAACATAAATTTAGAATAAGTATGATAGCTGGTCTTTGTAATGGTAATCTTATTGCTCCTGTAATATTTGAAGGTAATTGTAATACAGAAGTCTTTAAAACTTATATTAGGGATGTATTAATTACAGAATTACAACCTGGGCAAACCGTTATTATGGATAACATTAATTTTCATAAAAATTCTAAAGTTAAAGAGTTCATTGAATCCGTTGGTTGTACCATATTGTATTTACCAACTTACTCTCCTGATTTAAATCCTATAGAGCATTACTGGTTTAAGATAAAAAATGAAATTAGGAAAGTTGTAGGAGATTTTGAAACATTTTATGATGCTGTTTTTAACACTATTAAATTGTCAGTATCTTAATGATTTATGCTATAGTTATTTTATACCGGACAGGAACTCATTCTGATTTATTTTAAATACAAAGAAAACTAAAGGATAAGCTAGAAACTTATTCTTTAGTTTTATTATCTAGATAAAACCTGTTTTTTAACGCTCTACCTCTGTTGAGATTGTTTAGCGTTTCGTTCTCTTCTGGTTAAAACTTTTTTACTTCTAGTACTAACATTGCTAGCCTATCCTGAATCAGTTCCGCTGTCACTATTACTTCTTTCGCTATCGCTAGATACTTTTGCTGACCGTATTTTATTTAGAGCAGCTATCATAGGATCAGATGTTTCTTTAGTATCCTCTTTATTTTTAGGTATAGGTTTACCATCTTCACCATATTCAATTTTTTTAAGATTAAATCCCCCCTGTATTTGTTTCATTAAATCTGTAGTGTCTACTGCTGGGCGAGGTTGGTTAGTTTCTTTAGCCTTTTGAGGTATTAATGTAGCGGTATTATCACCAACAGGAGGAGGTGGTGGTGGAATATCACCTTTAGGCATAGGTGGAGAGGTGGTGAGTTAGATGCAGTAGTCTCTGCGTTTTTATGCTCGGTAACTTTTGTTTCTGGCATAGGTGGAGGAGGCGGTGTAAAAAGTTTTTCCTCAGTTGATGTTGTAGGTATAGGCGAAGTAGGTACAGCATTATTAGGTGGTACAATAGCAACTGGCTTAGTTTCAGCAGATTGCGAGTGAGAAGAGTTCGCTTGTTCAGTTATATTATTCGTATCTTTTACGTTTATATGCTTTTGAAGCTTTTCTTTTATCGCTTCTAATCTTTTACTATCAGGTAAATTTGAAATTATATTTTCAATATCTTGCTTTTTATTACTTGAAAATGCAAGGACTAAGTAGAACAAAACCTATAAATTTTCTGCCCAAATTTCATTGGGGGTTTTATAACCAAAAATCTTTCTTGGCATGTTATTTAAAATCTCAGCAACATTGTCAAGACCTCTTTGTGTAACGGTAGTAATATCTGTATTTTTAGGTAAAATTCTATGAATCATAGAATTCATTTTTTCCACTAATGCTTTTTGTCTAGGGCGGTATGGATCACAAAAGAAAGTTTGAAACCCAGATAGTCTATAGGCAACATGCCCCACAAACTCTTTGCCATTATCCATAGTAATAGTCTTTCTCACACTATTTGGAAGAGTTTTTATCTTTCTTAAAAAACCATTGGTAACTGTTGTAGCTCTCTTGGAGTTATTCAGCACTAAAATAATCTTTTGACTCTTTTTATCCACCAGTGCACCAATATTCATACTTTGATTACCTTTATGAAATGTAAGATCTGCCTCAAAATTCCCTACTTCTACCTTTTTCGTAGCTATTGCATCACGCTGATGTATTGAGATCCTTTGTGGTATAATGATCCTTTGACGCCTCTTCCCTCTTTCTTGCCTTTTATATCTTTTAGAAGGTAAATAGCTATATAACTTTAATTTAGCTGCTACTGCAGAAGTGTAAACAAATCTATATATACTTTCTGTACTGATACACAAAGCTGTATTTTTGTCTAGTTTTAACTTTCCGGCTATAGCATCCGGCGACCATTTCTTGCGAATCATAGCATTTTTAATATAATCTAACAACATAGGGTTCTTTTCTATTTTTAATAACTCTTGCTGATACATCCTGTTTTCATATTTTTCCTGAGCAACACAAGGCATATACTTATCTTTTACCTTATTTCTTTTTAGCTCCATACTAATAGTGCTTTTAGACCTCGTAAGATGTTGTGCTATCTTATTAATACTGACTCCTAGGTCATACATTCTTTTTATCTCATATCTCTCTTCTCGAGATAAGTGTCTATATTTTCTGTTCATCATTACCTATTTAAAATCTTATTATTTTAAATAGGTTCTGTTCTACTTACTTATAGTATTTTCAATGATCAAGCTCAGTTATCTTTGCCATATAAACCCATTATAATTTAATAAAGCATTATAATGAGTTTAAACCTTGAAATCAAATAAAATTAATATTTTTTAATGCATTAGCAGCATGAATATTAACGTAATTTAAGAGATGATAATCCAATAAGGACAAATATGATAGAGATAATCCAGAATCTTATTACGACTTTTGATTCTGCCCAGCCACTTTTTTCAAAGTGATGATGTAAAGGTGCCATTTTAAATATTCGCTTTCCTTTAGTAGCTTTAAAGTAATATACCTGCATAATCACCGATATTGTTTCAATAACAAATAATCCGCCAACAATGCCTAAAACTATTTCATGTTTAGTAATAACGCTGATAATTCCAAGTACACCGCCAAGGCTTAAGCTGCCAGTATCACCCATAAAAACTTCAGCTGGTTGTGCGTTAAACCATAAAAATCCAAGACAGCTACCTATTATACTTGCACAAAAAATCGTTAATTCTCCAGTATTTGGTAGGTAAGTTAGTTGTAGATAATTTGAGTAAATTAAATTTCCGACTAGGTAGCTTATTAAAGCAAAAGAACCGGCAGTTAAGGCAATAGGAACTGTTGCGAGTCCATCAAGCCCGTCAGTGAGGTTAACAGCATTAGAAGCACCGACTATAACGAATATAGCGAAGAATATATATAAATAACCAAGGTCCATACTTAAACTTTTAAAAAATGGTATGTTAAGCATGTGACTAGGGTTATCAATCGTATATTCTAGTAAAATACATACTATTAAGCTAATAATACCTTGAAGTAAGAGTTTACTTTTTCCTTTTACGCCATAATGATTATTTTTAGTTACTTTTGCATAATCATCAAGAAAACCGATAATACCGAAGCTAATAAAACCAAACAGAGTAATCCAAATATATTTATTGGTTAAATCAGCAAGCAATAAAGTAGAAAAACAGCTGGATAATATAATTATAATACCACCCATAGTAGGAGTGCCGGCTTTTGCTTGATGTGATTCAGGTCCATCTAAACGTATCGGTTGACCATGTTTTTGAAGAGCTTGTAAAAACTTTATTAATCTTGGACCAATAAGAAAACTGAGGCTAAGAGTAACTAGAACGGCAAGCCCGCTACGAAAAGTTATATAATGAAATAAGTTAGCTATATGTGAATTGTGAATATAAGGGAGTAATAGGTTGTATAACATATTTTAGGTTAAAAATAAAAATTTATTGAAAGTGTTATTTGGTTGCTTGACTGGCTTTATTTTATGATTTTGATGTCATTCCCGCGTAGGCGGGAATCCAGTAGCTAAAAATTCTAAACACAATAAATTTTTAAAATTAAAAGCTTAGGTTATCTAGCTTTATGGTGGATTTCCGCTTATGCGGGAATGGCATCAAAGCAGTTTTTTGGTTATAAAACAATACCAGTCAAGTCACGGTAAAACATTAGATTATACTAATTTACTTTAGTGTAATAATCAATAGCCTTATCAAGTTTTACTCCTCTTGATCCTTTTATCAAAATAAGCTCATCATTTTTGAATAAATCATTTGTAGATGTAATTAATTCATCAACGTTTTTAAAATATGCTTTAGTTATTTTTTCAGGTAATGAATCATAAATATATTTAGTATTTGTACCTACCAAAAAAACCTTAGAACAACCTGAATCTAATATATAAGGTACTAGCTCTTTATGAAGCCTTTCTGAATTCTGCCCGAGCTCCAGCATCTCGCCTATTATAGCGGTTTTATTTGTGGCAGGTATTTGCTCTAAATATTCTAAGGCAGCTTTCATTGACGCAGGGCTTGCATTATAATAATCACAAATAATGCGGCTATTTCCTATGTTAATAATTTCGCCTCTACCTTTTGTTAACCGAATATCACCTAAATAGCTTGCAGCTTTATTTAAAGCTTGATTAAGCAAAAAGATGATTAATAATATACCGGCATAATTTTCGGCAAAGTGCTTAGGTATAAAGGGTATAGTAGTATCTATAATCGCATCATATATCTTGTATTTTAAATGAACTTGCTCTCCAGAAACTTCATATAAAATTAATTCAGATGAGGATGATTTACCAAAATTGTGTATATTTTCTATAGATAATTTTTTTAATATAGATAAGATTTTATCATAACAATTAGTGTCAGAATTAATAACGGCAATTCCATTTTTGTCAAAGCTCTCAAAAATTTCGCATTTAGCTTCAGCGATATCTTCAAGTGAGTTAAAAAACTCCAAATGTGCTTCTGAAATATTAGTGATCATAGTGATATTTGGCTTTAATATTTGGACTAACTCCTTTATCTCACCTTTATGGTTCATACCAAGTTCAAAAATAGCAAATTCTGTATCATCGGGCATCGAAGCAAGATTAATAAGTAACCCTAAATTATTATTGAAATTACCTCGGCTAGCAAAAGTTAGTGCCTCATGCTGTAATAGAGTTTTAAAGGCTTCTTTAGTAGAGGTTTTACCAACACTACCAGTTATGGCAATAAATTTGGCTTTTGAATTTTTTCTTTTATACAAAGCCAGCTGCTCTAAGGCTTTAAGGCAATCATCTACTAAGATAATCTTGCTTTGATCAGATATATCTAATTGCTTGCTAACTATTACTGCGGATGCTCCTTGATTAATGGCATCCTGAACATAATCGTGACCATCTTTATTGCCTTGAAGTGCTATAAATAAATCACCTTTTTTAACATCTTTAGAGTTAAATTGTATTTCGTTAGCGATAATAGATTGCGGTATTAATAGCCCTAATGCATCGCTTAAAGTTTTAGAATTCCAAATCATGTATTTTTGTTGTTATGTGTTTTAATTGTATTACTATGTCATTCCCGCGGAGGCGGGAATCCAGCATAAAGCGAGATAACCTACGCTTTTAATTTAAGAAATTTAGCACACTTAGGCTTTTTAGTGACTGGATTCCCGCCTCCGCGGGAATGACATAGATGCCACCTCAGAGTCATCAAACTCTATCTTCTCATCACCTATAATTTGATAATTTTCATGACCTTTGCCGGCAATTAGTAAAATATCATTTTCTTTTAAATTATTTATCCCGTATTTAAGAGCTTCTTTTCTGTCAGCTATTTCTATGTAGTTTGTTGTTACTATCCCGCTAATAATTTCTTGTCTTATAGCCTTTGGGTCTTCATGGCGTGGGTTATCGTCCGTCACAATAACATTATCCGCTATTGAGGCTGCTATTTTTCCCATAATCTTTCTTTTGGTAGTATCACGATTACCGCCACAGCCAAAAATTACACTTAATTTACTAGCTCGTACTTTAATATTTTTTAGCTCAGTTAAAGCTTTTTTAAGAGCATCGGAAGTGTGGGCATAATCAATAAATATATTAGTATCTTCTATTCGCTCCATTCGTCCCTTTACCGATTTAATTTCTGTTAAAGTATCAATAACTTTACTAAAATCAAAACTGGTATAATAAACACTAAGTCCAGCTATTAATAAATTACTAGCCTGAAAGCTACCTATTATTGGAGTATCAAAATCATAATTTTTATTATCAAAGATAAAATTAATATTTTGTCCTTTTAAAGAATTGTTAGTTTTATTTATTTTATAATCACCGTTTGCTCCAACGCATAAATATTTTATTTTATGCTTATCTAAATAGTCTTTAATAAAGTCTATCTCTTTTATATCAGAATTTAATATTGCAATGCCATCTTTTGCTAAATGATCGGTAAATAAATTTAATTTAGCAAGCAAATAATTTTCTTTTGTGTGATGATAGTCAAGGTGATCTTGGCTAAAGCTAGTGAAACATGCAATATTTACCTTTAAATCACCAAGCCTTTGTTGATCTAATCCATGACTTGAAGCTTCAAATGCTAAATAATCTATACCATTTTCAGCTAGCTTATGAGCGATTTTTCGGAAGCTTAAATAGTCAGCTGTAGTTAGCCCGCCTATAGACTCACTAAATTCATCAATGCCAAAAACTTCTACGCCTATTGTGCCTATTGAGGCTGCTTTTTGTCCAAGTAACGAATATATTTGAGCTATGTATGATACTACTGAGCTTTTGCCATTAGTACCGGTTACTGCTATCATGGTTTTAGGTTTTTTAGGGTAGAAGAGTTCTATAGCTTCATATAAAGTTTCTTTAATGTCTTCTACAAAGATTACTTTATTTGTAGTGTTTTTTTTATCATCAGTAATTATTAATACTGCCCCTTGATCTAAAGCATCTGCAATAAAATCATTCCCACCTTTAATGGCAAAAAAAGCATCATTTGCCTTAATAGTTTTAGAATTATTCGATAAACCTTTTACTTTATGTTTTTCAAATAGTTGTGTTAAGGTAGGGGTCATATTATTATGTATATTTTTAAAAGTTTTATGTCATTCCCGCAAAGGTATTGTTGCGTAGATACCAAATCGTCATTGCGAACGAATGAAGTCCTTGTTGCATGGCTCTAATGTCATTCCCGCGGAGGCGGGAATCCAGAAAAAAAAGCATTAATACAGCAAATTTTTAGAATTAAAAGCGTAGGTTATCTCGCTTTATGCTGGATTCCCGCCTACGCGGGAATGACACAGAAAACCATCGCAGGATGACATAAAAAATCTACATTTCTGATAAATTCCATAATAACTGATTCGCCTCTAAAATTATATTCTTACCTACTAATTTCTTGATAAATACTAATTTGTTATCAGGTTTAATTTTTGCGTTAGCAGTATAGATACTGACAAATTTTAGAATCTTATAAGCCATATCAGCGTTTTTATAAAATTTAATTACAAAACCGTTATCGCCTGAATCTAGATTTTCAATGTTCAATTTAAAGCATAATAGTTTTATTTTAACAATATCAAGTAAATTATTAAATTCAGTTGGCAGGCTGCCAAATCTATCTATCATTTCGTCTTTAAATTTTTCTACTTCCAGATCATCGTTTAGATTACCTATTCTTCTATATAAGCCAAGCTTTAGAACTGAATCTGATACATAATTATCAGGAATAAAAACCGATAAACCTAAATTAATAGTTGGGATGAAAGGCTGTTCACCGCTTATCGGCTCATCTTTAAAAATAGCTATCTGTTCTTCCAGCATTTCTTGATAAAGCTCTGTTCCGACCTCTCTAATTTGTCCTGATTGCTCTTCACCGATTAAGTTACCGAAACCCCGTAAGTCCATATCATGACTTGCGATAGTAAAGCCTGAACCAAGGGCACAGCTATTTTGGATTATCTCTAAGCGTTTTAGGCTATGCGGAGTCATTTTCTTATGACTTGGCAGCGTTAAGTAGGCATAACCTCGCATCTTACCACGCCCGATTCTTCCACGTAACTGATATAGCTGACTAAGCCCCAACATATCGGCTTTATGGATAATCATAGTATTAGCGTCTTGTATATCAATTCCTGACTCTATTATAGTTGTTGAGACTAATATATCGAATTTGCTGGCACAAAATTCGCTCATAATCTCATCAATTTTATTCGGCGACATTTTACCATGTGCGACTTTATAACTTAATTCGGGGACGATTTGCTTTAACTGCTTTTCGATATCCTCTATATCGTTAATTCTCGGAACAACGAAAAAGCTTTTACCGCCCCTAAAATGCTCACGCAGTAGTGCGTCCCTGATAATTACGGGATCAAACGGCATAACGGAAGTGCGGACTTCCAGCCTATTTAGTGGAGGTGTTGCAATAATACTTAACTCTTTTAAGCCGGTCATCGACATTTGTAAGGTGCGAGGTATCGGTGTTGCAGACATTGCAAGCACATGGGTAGAAGATTTTAGCGATTTAAGGAATTCCTTTTGACCAACCCCAAAATGCTGCTCTTCATCTATAATTAATAGTTTAAGATTACAAAATTTAGTAACTTTATGTAATAAAGAATGCGTACCTATTACTATATTTATCTTACCGCTTTCAAGTTCCGATCTAACAATTTTTGCTTCTTTGGAGCTAACAACGCTAGATAACTGCTTGATATTTAAGCCAAAATCTTTAAATCTTTCAGTAAATCTTGCAAAATGTTGGCTGCATAAGATAGTAGTTGGTACGACAACCGCCACTTGTGGTGAATTTTCGTTTAGGGATTTAGCAACCATAAAGGCAGCACGCATTGCTACTTCGGTTTTACCAAAACCAACATCTCCGCATATTAGCCTATCCATTAGCCTGCCATTGCTTAAATCTTCTCTAATATCGTTTATTGCATTTAATTGATCTTCAGTTTCGGTAAAAGGAAATTTAGCACAAAATTTATCATATTCTTCAAGGTCAAATTCAATAGCAGCAGTGGTATTAAGTTTTCTCTTGGCAGCTATTTGCATTAAATGCAAGGCAATTTCCTTAATATGGTTTTTAAGCTTAGCTTTATTTTTTTGCCATGAGACACTGCCTAGCTTATCAAGCTGTGTCACATCACTGCCATATTTCTTTATTACCTCAATATTTTCAACTGGTATATATAGCTTATCATTACCGGCATAGAGAATCTTTAAGAAATCATGAAGCTTGCCTTTAATCTCTAAAGCTTCAAGCTTTAAGAACTGCCCTATACCATGATCCTTATGGACTATCAGCTCTCCCTCGGCTAAATGATCTAGCTCAAGTAAAATATTCTTAAGTTTTTTATTAGTATTTGTAGGGATAACTTTTTCTTCTAATAGTTCGCTAGCTGAAATAAATAAATATTCAGAAGTAGAAAAGCTTTGATTTAAAGGTAATATAGCAATATTTATTGCACCAAGATTTGCTTCTTCTAAATACTTTACTTCATTATAGCTATATTCATAATTTTCGATTATGCTTTTAACTCTTTCAAAGCTACTTAAAACGCTTGAGCCTATAATAATCTTCTTACAAGAATTAGCTTTGATAACTTCAAATAACTTATCGAAAACAGTTTTCTTTTCTACAAAGCTTGCAGCTGCTATATTTTCAACTATGCTAGCCTGCTTGGAATTTTCATAACTAATTAGGATATTATTCTCCTGCTCAAGTAATTCTATAGCTTCAAGAGAGGTAAAGTATAAGGCAGCAGGTGAAAGAGTAGGATAAAAGCTGTGAAATTTAAGCTTATTGGCATCTAGCCTTGCTTTGTAAAAATCGTTATAGCTATGTTCGAATTCTAAAATAGCCAGCTTTGTTAGATTATCAAAAATAATGACCGGATTGTTAAGGTAGTCTGTTAGACCCGAATAGCTATCATAAAATAGAGGTAGTAACTGCTCATAACCTGAGAATTTTCTTTCGCCAGTTATTGCTTTATATAAAGGATTATCAGTATGGTTAACTCCAAAATTACGTAGGTAATTATCTTTAAAATTACTGATTGTCTCAGAATTTAAAACTATCTCATTTGCCGGACTAATAATTAGTTCATTACATGATTTAGTTGAGATTTGCGTATCAATATCAAATTGTTTGATAGACTCGACATAATCCCAGCTAAAATTAATTCTATAACCTTTAGATTCAGATAATATTAAGTCAACAATCTCGCCTCTTACTGCAAATTCTCCAACATCAACAGTGCTTGCATTCCTCGTAAAGCTATTTTCTACCAAAAACTTACTTAGCTCATTTGCACTCAGCTTCATTTTAGGAAATAATTTTAGATAATATTTAGCAAAGAAATCTCTAGGCGGTAATTTATTCAATAAATTCGTTGCGTGAGTAATGACTAATTTATTTCCTTTATTGGTCGTAAGTTTGGTTAATGTTTCGGCTCGCTTAGATAAGATATTGCAATTTGGTGACGTATGGTCATAAGGAATTGTATCATAGCTCGGAAAATAATATATATTTTTGCTTGGTAAAAAAAATAAAGCCTGCTTGTATAATTGCAACGTCTCCTCTTCATTGCTTGTAACTAAAATGAAATCTTGCTTAGAATTCTTTATAAAGCTATCAATTGTGAAGAAAGATTTAGCAGCTTGTGGAAATTTTTGTTGTAACATGTATGATGGAAAATTATATTTTTATTATTTTGCGTAATTGCTCCATTATTTCGGCATCCAAATTAGAAGGAACGGAAGATTTATTAGTAATCCAATTATAAAAATCATTGTCATTTTGATCAAGTATTAAAGCATAGCTTAAAAGTTTTTCTTCCGCCATGAAAGGTAGATAAAGACTAGCAAAATTGCCTAATATATAATCCATTTCTTTGCAGCCACGATTTTTACTACGATAAAAAAGTTTCTTTTGTAAAGAGTTTTTATTTAATTTATTCATGTTATAAAATCTTGCAAAATTTTTTTATGATAATATTATTAAAACTATCAGAGACCAAGAATATTTTAAAAATATTTAAGGTTTTACGAAAGCTATACTATCTTAATAAATTCATCTTCGCATGAATAAAATCCAATAGTTTAAACATTTTTATTATATATAACAGCAATATAAGTAATAGGCAAAATATGTTAGTTCAAAATATCTGTTCTAAAGAAGCTTATAATATGCTGGTTTCGAATAATAATACTTTTCTTGTTGATGTTAGAACAGAAGAAGAATGGAAAAATGTGGGTGTTCCGAGTTTAAGTAATAAAAATAATGTGGTCTTTTTAAGTTGGCAGCTATCACCTTTTATGGAGCTGAATAAAGATTTTGAAGATAAATTTTTATCTATTATTGATGATAAAATGTCTAACATTATATTTTTTTATGCAGATCAGGGCATAGATCATTAATGGCAGCAAATTTTATGGCTAATATAGGTTATAAAAATTGTTATAATATTATTGATGGTTTCGAAGGAAATCTTCAAGATAAAGGCTGGAAACAAAATAACTTACCGTGGCAGTTTTAAGTGAATACTAATCAAATAATTTTAACAAATCAAAATGATAATAGTGTAAATGTCTGGAGTAACGTAACCCAAGACCTTTATAACTATTACGGTGAGGCTTTATATAATAGCTGGTTTAGTAAGGTCAATTTTATAGAATCTACATTAAATACTGTTATTCTTTGTGCCCCTACTAATTTTATTAGAGATTGGATAAAATCTAAATATTCTGCCGTTATATTGCAATTATTTCAGCATTATAATAATGCTATTAAAACAGTAGATATAATTACTAAAGAATTGCCGGCATCTAATCAAGCAACTCTTGAGTTGCCTACTAAAACTTTTGCTGATATTGGTAGTAGTGAGCTTAATTCAGAAAATATTTTCTCAACACTTGATATACGTTTTACTTTTGATAATTTTGTTGTCGGTGCTCCAAATGAACTTGCTTATGCTGCTGCAAGAGCAGTAGCTGAATCCTCAAGTGCAGTTTCCGAATCTAATCCTCTTTTCCTATATGGCGGAGTAGGGCTTGGTAAAACCCATTTAATGCATGCAATTGGTTGGTACATAAAACAGAATAATCCAAGCCGTAAGGTTATATACATGTCGGCAGAGAAATTTATGTACCAATTTGTTAAAGCTTTGCGTAACAAAGAAGTAATGTCTTTTAAAGAGAAATTTCGCTCAGTTGATGTGTTAATGATTGATGATATTCAGTTTATTTGTGGTAAAGATAGTACGCAGGAAGAGTTCTTCCATACGTTCAATACGCTGATTGATAATAACCGTCAGATGGTTATTTCTTGCGATAGGTCACCTTCCGATTTAGACGATATTGAAGACCGAATTAAATCCCGTTTAGGATGGGGTTTAGTGGCAGATGTTCATAGCACTACTTATGAGTTACGTCTTGGTATTTTAGAGTCTAAAATTGAACAGATGAACGTTAAAGTTCCAAAAGATGTAATTGATTTTCTAGCTTCTAAAATTGTTTCAAATGTAAGAGAGCTTGAGGGAGCGTTAAATAAGGTTATTGCCCACTCTAATTTTACTGCAAAAGAAATAACTTTAGAAAATACACAAAATATTTTAAGGGATTTGCTCCGTTCTAATGAAAGGATAATTACAGTTGAAGATATTCAGAAAAAAGTAGCTAATCGTTACAATATTAAATTATCCGATATGTCCTCACCTCGTAGAATGCGTACTATAGCAAGACCACGTCAGATAGCTATGTATTTAAGTAAAATCCTCACCCCTAAAAGTCTAGTCGATATCGGTAAAAAATTCGGTAAAAAAGACCACACAACAGTTATGCACGCCATCAAAAAAGTAGAAGAGCTACTAGAAAGCGACCTAGAACTACGTGAAGAAATTAACCTAATGATGAAAATCTTGCAGAATTAGCTTATGTGTCATTGCGAGGAGAGACAAAGTCTCGACGTGGCAATCTCATGAAGTAATATTAAGACTCCTGAGATTGCTTCGTTGAAACTTGCGGTTTCTTCTCGCAATGACGATTAACAGAGCATCTATAAAAAATCCTTTTAAAATTATCTATTATTGCTATTACATAAATAGTGTGGTACAAGAGCGTATACTCGCTTAATTTGAAAAATTGGCAGCGTCGTCTTTGTAAGACCTCGGGTGCTCACATATTAATACGCTCCGCTCGGAAGGTATAAGTCTCCTTGCTCTTTTCCAAATTGAGCTTCTTCGTCTACTAACTCTTCATTTATTAGGAGTATATAACTATTTTAGGTATATAATTGTGACTATTTACACTAGTAGCCAAGCACGAGCTAAACTATTTAATCTTACAAAACTTACGCTATGTTTGATATAATGCCCATGAATTAAGGGATATTATGAAGTGCTTCACTATAAAACATTGCTGTGTAATAAGAGTTTTTAGCATATTTGCTATAACATAGCGTAAGTTTTGCTTATTGATGAGACTAATGAAACTCATGAGCCTATTTATATAAAAGGAAAACGTAATAATGCAGTAATCATATCAAAGGAAGATTACGAAGGGCTACAGAAAACTTTAGCTATTTATTCTGTACCTGGATTAGTAGAAAGAATTCTTGAATCTAGTAAAGAACCGTTAGAAGACTGCATTACTCATGAAGAATTTTGGAAAAAATAAAATCTTTGCAAATCTTTCCGGAAAATATGTTATTAAAAGAACCATAGAGAATTATGGTTATGGGGAAGGGTGTGCATATTTTTTAGAAATTAATCCTAACGAATTACTAATATAAAGAAGAGCTAATTTTTAATTATTATGGCTGTGATAATCAAATATTTGCAGTAAAAGAATATAAATATATTCTGGAAAATAATAATATCACCAAATATTTTACTACTCCAGAGAATAGCTTGTTTTATTAGTTAGATTTCATCAATAATGTATACTCGAATGATTTGGAGAACTGGAATGTAAAACAAGGGGCGAGCACACACATCTTATACTTAATAGGTGAACACGCAAGTTCCCCGAAGTTTTGCAGAGCCAATTCTTTTCAGAGCAGAAGAGTATAAAGGCTGTAGGTAGGCATTTATGCGGTAAAGACCACTATAATGCTACCTATATATTTCTAAATCCTGATTCTTTTATTCTTAATTATCAAGTCCTAGGACCAGAAAAAAATTATAATATTAATAGTAGTTTTACAAGGATATAAAATTCACTGTTATACCAATTGAGAAAGAAAAGTAATAGCCAATATACTCGTCTCATTTTTACCTCACTTTAAATTAGACGCGGCTAATTTAAAGTATAGTCAAAATTAGTCGGAAGTAAATATTAAACTATAATAGTAGTTTTACAAAGATATAGAGCCTCTATCTTCCCCCATTATCTTATAATATTCTTTTATTGCATCATCTAAACTTGAATCATAAGTTTCTTCATTATGAGTTTTTAAAAGTTTGTTATTAATATTTTCAGTACTAACTATTTTTCTTTTAATAGGAGGTATTGAAAATTTTAATTTATCTCTGGATTGAGAAAATATAGAATTAGAGTTATTGATTTTGGCGGTAATATCTTTTAATACTTCTGTATTTTTAAGCTCTTCTACTGTTTTTACATTTGTGATATATTCAGATGCATCAATATTGTACCATTCTTTTATTTTCGTGCATAAAATTTGTAAAATCTCAGGTAATAATTCCTCTATCTCTTCTTTTAAAGTAAGTTGTTTTTGGTCTAAAAATTTTTTAAATTCTTGTAAGCTCTCAGTAAATTTAATATAAACTTTTTCTACTAAATCTTTTAAATCCGGAGAAAGTTTTTTAAAAGGTTGAGTTTTTATAAGTTTTAAGCTTCGTTCTCCTAAATTATCTATTTTAGGAAGCAAATCGGTTAGTTTACTATTTAATGATTTGAATGTTTCTGTATGATGGAAATTTAGCCCATGAGCTTTTTCTAAAAAAGTTTTGATATAATGTATACTAATATTATTTATATCTTGAAACTGATATAATGTTATTAAATTTTTAGTATCAAAGAATGTAATTAATTTTTCTAGCTTTAAATTATTTAATCTCTTTTGGGTATATTCCCCGCCGCTTGCGGCGTAATATGGCGGAATGAGCAAATATATACATAAAAGTCATAATGTTACGGTACTGCTGTATCACATGGTATTTCCAGCAAAATATCGCCGAGCAGTGTTTGACGTATCAGTTGATCAAGTATTACGAGAAATATGTTTAGAGATAGAAAAGAGATATCAAATAAAATTTTTAGAAATAGGGGTTGATGAAGATCATGTCCATTTTTTGGTACAATCTGTACCAACCTATAGCGTAACAAAAATAGTAACAACAATTAAAAGTGTTACAGCTCGTCAAATATTTAGACAGTGTCCACAGGTAAAGAAACAATTATGGGGTGGAGAATTTTGGACTGATGGATATTTTACGAGTACGGTAGGTAAGCATGGAAATGAGAATATGATAGGAAAATACGTAAAAAACCAAGGCAAGGAATATCAGAAACTGCATGAGGATCATCAGCTAGCTTTCTTCTAAAATACCCCGCTGCTTGCGGCGGGGATTACTTTTATTAATGCTGTTTATAGCAAGAAGATTCCTTTTCAAACAGTACTTTTTGACACATGGTATTCTACACACAAAATTATGCAACATGTTGACTCTCTGGGGAAATATTATTATGCCCCTATTAAAGCCAATAGAAACGTTAGTAAAACACACGATTCTAAACCTTATAAAGCTGTAAAAGAGTTGACATTTTCAGATGAAGAGATCAGGCATGGAGTAGAGATTCATATAAAAGGCTTTGCTAAAAATAAGCATGTTAATTTGTTTAAATTTACTGTTTCTACCAACAGAGTTGAGTATGTTGTTACCAATAACAAAACTCACAAATCTTCTAAAGCTGCACAAGATGAGTGTGGCTTTCGATGGGTAATTGAGAGCATGCACAGAGAAATTAAGCAACTTACTGGGATAGAACGTTGTCAATGCAGGAAACAGCGTCTTCAACGTAATCATATTAGTTGGGCATTTTTAGTTTGGGCATTTCTCAAAAGGACTGCAAATACAATCGGTAAAACGGTTTACCAAATAAAGTTAGGGCTTTTAGATGAATATATGCAACAACAGCTGCGTTCTCCATCTTTACGATATTTAGAACCAAACATAGCGTAAGTTTTGATTAATTTTCATAAAAATTCTAAAGTTAAAGAGTTAATTGAATCCGTTGGTTGTACCATATTGTATTTACCAACTTACTCTCCTGATTTAAATCCTATAGAGCATTACTGGTTTAAGATAAAAAATGAAATTAGGAAAGTTGTAGGAGATTTTGAAACATTTTATGATGCTGTTTTTAATACTATTAAATTGTCAGTATCTTAATGATTTATGCTATATATTATCTAGTATCACTCTTGCTAATACTAATCTTAAAATATTTATCGCTGTTATCGCTTTTACTGCTGTTTATTTACCGCTTGCATTACAATTTTTTTTACCAAGCTTGCTAAAATGGAACAAGATAAGCAGGATTCTTGGTATAATTTATTTGGTATAGTAGCCGATTGCATAACAAATATTTTTACTGTTTTTTCGTTTGCATCAAAAAAGCGTGAATTAAATAAAGTACAAGATTATTACCGCAAAGTGCATAACCCTTTGACGATTAGGTATTTTAAATATGATCTGATTATCTGTATAATATTATCTTTAGTATATTGGGTATATTTGATAGGAATATTTATATATGTAATTTACTTGCGAAATCTAGGTGAAATTAGTATTGGTGACATAGCTTTTATTATGTCGCTAACTTTTTTAGTTGCTGAAAATTCATGGCATACAACTGAAAATTCAAGGACTAAGTAGAACAAAACCTATAAATTTTCTGCCCAAATTTCATTGGGGGTTTTATAACCAAAAATCTTTCTTGGCATGTTATTTAAAATCTCAGCAATATTGTCAAGACCTCTTTGTGTAACGGTTGTAATATCTGTATTTTTAGGTAAAATTCTATGAATCATAGAATTCATTTTCTCCACTAGTGCTTTTTGTCTAGGGCGATATGGATCACAAAAGAAAGTTTGAAACCCAGATAGTCTATAAGCAAGATGCCCTACAAACTCTTTGCCATTATCCATAGTAATAGTCTTTCTAACACTACTTGGCAGCGTTTTGATCTTTTTTAAAAACCCAGTGGTAACTGTTTTAGCTCTTTTGGAGTTATTCAGCACTAAAATAATCTTTTGACTCTTTTTATCCACCAGCACACCGATATTCATACTTTGATTACCTTTATGAAATGTAAGATCTGCCTCAAAATGCCCTACTTCTAGCTTTTGCATTGCTATTGCATCACGCTGATGTATTGAGATCCTTTGTGGTATAATGATCCTTTGATGCCTTGTCCCCCTTTCTTGCCTTTTATATCTTTTAGACGGTAAATAGCTATATAACTTTAATTTAGCTGCAACTGGAGAAGTGTAGACAAATCTATATATACTTTCTGTACTGATACAACAAGCTGTATTTTTGTCCAGTTTTAACTTTCCGGCTATAGCATCCGGTGACCATTTCTTGTGAATCATAGCATTTTTGATATAATTTAACAAAATAGGTAACTTCTCTATTTTTAATAACTCTTGCTGATGCATCCTTTTTTTATATTGTTCCTGAGCAACACAAGGCATATACTTACCTTTTACTTTATTTCTTTTTAGCTCCATACTAATAGTGCTTTTAGACCTCGTAAGATGTTGTGCTATCTTGTTAATACTGACTCCTAGGTCATACATTCTTTTTATTTCATATCTCTCTTCGCGAGATAAGTGTCTATATTTTCTGTTCATCATTACCTATTTAAAATCTTATTATTTTAAATAAGTTTTGTTCTACTTACTTATAGTATTTTCACAACTATGGAGCTTAAAAGCTTTTTGGAGAAAATTGCGGCTTTCCGTTCCGCCTTTACAATTATACAAGCACCGCAAGATACAATAGATAAAGAAAATGCAGCTGAAATAAAAATTTCCAAAGGCGAAATAATATTTAAAGAAATATTTTTTGCCTATAAAGAAGATAGTAATGTATTTAAGTATCTTTTACATATTAAAGCCGGTGAGAAAATTGGTATTGTCGGGCATTCAGGTGGTGGTAAATCTACTTTGGTTGTACTATTATTGAAGAATTTTAAAGCCTCAAGCGGCGATATCATAATCGATAATCAAAGTATTTATGATACCTCATCTGATAGTTTACGATCACAAATATCATTAATCCCTCAAGATATTATGCTGTTCCATTGCTCTATCGGTGAGAATATCGGTTATGCAAAAGAAAATGCTACGCAAGGTGAGATAGAAAATGCTGCAAAAGCTGCAAATATTCATGAGTTTATTGAAAATTTACCGGAGAAATATGAAACAATAGTTGGTGAGAGGGGCGTAAAGCTAAGTGGTGGGCAGAGGCAACGCATAGCTATTGCTATTCTCAAAAATGCTCCGATCTTAATTTTGGATGAAGCAACCTCAAGTCTTGATAGCCATACCGAGTAGGAAATACAGAAATCCATTAACGCAATGCTCGATATTGATAATGTAACTATACTTGCTATAGCTCACAGACTATCCACCATCAAACATATGGATAGAATTATCGTTATGGATAAAGGTAATATTGTTGAAAGCGGTACTTTTACTGAACTGCTTTCCATAGAAAAAGGTAAATTTAAGGAGCTATGGGAGCATTAAATTAATGGCTTTGTTTAATTTACTATATGCCTTAATATTTAACCTTTTGAAAAATAGATGATGACTTTTCTATTATATTTTTGTACAATCTAAGTGATTTAAAATAATATTATAATTTTTAAGTTGTGAATATAAGGCAATATTTAAATTATTTTTAATATATTCAAAATCAGAGTTTTTCTTAATGTCAATATTGAATCTAATATAGAAAGTTAAGCCGTTATTATCTACTTTTGTCAAAAATACATTCGCTTCTTCATTAGGAATTATAAAATCTAATTTGCTCATCGATGTTTTAAGTTTATCCATCAAACTTTCAGGATTTAATTTAGTTTCGCTACTCGGGAATGTTATTTCTAGCTGATATTTTACTATATTATTGTCTAGGGTCCAATTTGTTACATTATTTAAAATAATTTCACTACTAGGAATAAGGATAGAATGATTAGTAGTAGTCTTTAGAATAATACATCTAATGCCTATTGTTTTTACTTTTCCGATTACCCCTTTTATTTCAATTATATCACCCTCTTTAATTGGTTGCTCGATCATTATAATAATTCCGCTAATAAAATTAGTAATTAATGTTTGCGTACCGAACCCTAAACCGAATGCTAATGCTCCACCTAAAATGGCTAAGCTTCCCATAGGGATATTAGCTAGAGACATAGCAATAATTATATATAAAATACGTATTGAATATATAATTAGCTTACTTAAAATGCTTGCACTAGTATTATTTCCTTTCAATCTATGATTTACAAAGTTATTAACAGATCTAGATAAGCGTTCTGAATATTTAACACCAAATAATAAAAGTAGTATGAAAATACAAATATTACTTACTGTGATCTGGTTATTAGCAATAGGAAACAATTCATATTTCCATAAAGCAAGAAATTTTTGAGTAATTAATTCAATCCCCTCTTCAATGTGATACATACTAAATTCCTTTATAATAATTTGTTTTTTAAACGTAATAAGAATAAGTTAATATGTAAATAATATAATAAATTTAAAATATATCAAAAATATAAACTTAACTTAGAAAATCCATTGATTGATAAGTTGCTTTTGAGTAACACATAATTTAATAAAGCTTGAAAGAAAAGTTGCATTTTAGCTTTTACAAAGATTATAATATTAGTTTTAAAAAGTAATATTATGGAATTTAAAATATGGACTTAATTCCTAAAAAGTGATACTATTTAGGAATATACTCCTAAATAGTAATGAAAAATGTATAATAGATATTTAAAATTAAGCTTGGATAAAAAACAGACAGCTTTTTTATGGGGAGCAAGAAAAACAGGCAAATCTACTTATCTAAAAGAATTATATCCAAACTCTATATATTACGATTTATTAAAAACAGATTTACAGCTGAAATATTTAAAGAAACCTTCAGATTTTCGAGAAGAAATTTTAGGTCTTGAAAGAGATAAATTCGCTTTACCTATTATAATAGATGAAATCCAAAAAGTACCTGTATTGCTTGATGAAATACATTGGCTTATAGAAAATACGGATTGTTATTTTATTTTGTGCGGTTCAAGTATAAGAAAATTAAGAATTGCCGGTACAAATTTATTGGGAGGCAGAGCGATAAAATATAATTTTTATCCATTAGTATATCCAGAAATAAAAGAAGGTTTTAAATTACTCAAGATATTCAATAATGGCTTAATTCCATCACATTTTATCAGTAATAACCCTCGTAAATTGTTAAAAGCATATGTAGAAGATTATTTAACAAATGAAATCAGAGTCGAAGGGTTAGTACGAAACATAGCAGCTTTCGGTAGATTTATGGATAGTATTGCTTTTTCTCATGGTGAGTTATTAAACTATTCTAATATAGCACGTGATTGTAGTATAGATGCAAAAACAGTTAAGGAGTATTATCAAATACTTGTTGATACTTTAGTAGGATATTTACTTTATCCATATAGCAAAAAAGTTAGCAGAGAAATTATATCATCTGTGCCAAAATTTTATTATTTTGATGTTGGGGTTGCAAATAATATTACCCAGCATCAATTTGATAATACAAAAGGGCAAGAAGCAGGAAAAGCCTTAGAACATTATATATTTACCGAGCTAAAAGCTTATATAGGTTTAAATGATCTTGATTATCGTATAAATTATTGGCATACTAAAACAGGTCTAGAGGTTGATTTTATAATTAGCACAGTTCGTGGTAATAAGATTTTACCGATAGAAGTAAAAATCTCAGAAAATGTACATAATAGTGAGCTTCGAGGTATTAAATCTTTTATGGAAGAACATCAAGTGCATAAAGGTTATATAGTATGCTTAGAAGAAAGGCTAAGAAAAATAACTTGGAGTACGCAAGAAATAGATATAATACCTCTGCAGAAATTTTTAGAAAAATTATGGAATAATGAAATTATTTTTTAAAGTTGTAGAACCGTCATCCTATTAGGGGTATTGTTGCATGACTCATTTGTCATCCCAGATTCTGCGGGAATGGCATAGAAATCATGCCGCAATACTACTTTTAGCTAAGAATGAATTAAAATATAGGCTGTCCAGTTATCATTTTTTCATAGCAGTTATAAATTAATTTTGAAGTTTATATAGCATAAGTCATTAAGGTACTGACAGAGCGAGAGTATCATGTTATAGTAAGCAAATATTAACAAGCATGTAAAGAGATATGGCACGAGCATATGCAATAGAACTAAGACTAAGAGTTATAAAAGCTGTAGAAGCAGGGATATGAATAAGTAAGGTAAGTAAATATACAAAACTTACGCTATGTTTGGTTCTAAATATCGTAAAGATGGAGAACGCAGCTGTTGTTGCATATAGTCATCTAAAAGCCCTAACTTTATTTGGTAAACCGTTTTACCGATTGTATTTGCAGTCCTTTTGAGAAATGCCCAAACTAAAAATGCCCAACTAATATGATTACGTTGAATACGCTGTTTCCTGCATTGACAACGTTCTATCCCAGTAAGTTGCTTAATTTCTCTGTGCATGCTCTCAATTACCCATCGAAAGCCACACTCATCTTGTGCAGCTTTAGAAGATTTGTGAGTTTTGTTATTGGTAACAACATACTCAACTCTGTTGGTAGAAACAGTAAATTTAAACAAATTAACATGCTTATTTTTAGCAAAGCCTTTTATATGAATCTCTACTCCATGCCTGATCTTTTCATCTGAAAATGTCAACTCTTTTACAGCTTTATAAGGTTTAGAATCGTGCGTTTTACTAACGTTTCTATTGGCTTTAATAGGGGCATAATAATATTTCCCCAGAGAGTCAACATGTTGCATAATTTTGTGTGTAGAATACCATGTGTCAAAAAGTACTGTTTGAAAAGGAATCTTCTTGCTATAAATAGCATTATTTAACATGTTTAATAGGTGTTCTAGTTTTGTTGCTCCATCATGATCAGGTGCAAAAATTCGATAATCTATTACCCAAAACTTATTAATATCAGGGTTATAATATACCAGACTCACTACTCCTATACCTTTAGTAACTCTACCTTTAGCTCCACTGTACTGCGATCTTACAATTTCTATTTGCTTCGTATTCCTTTTATTTAAAACCGTATCATCAAATATTGTATATCCATTAGATGAAAAAATAACATCATTCTTGATGTGTTCCCATAACAAAGAAGGTGTATATTTTTCATTCCTTAAAAATCTATTAATAACATCATGACTACATTTCTTTGCATATTCAGCGTAGTAGGTTAAACTATAATTCTTTTGGCTAACTATTAAAAATTGACAATAATCTGTCCTATTAATTGGTATTGCTTGCAACTTTATCCTCTTTGACATGTTTAATTATTTTTACAATAATTTATCACTTTTTTACTCATAGCGTAAGTTTTGTATATTTAATGTAAGTCGTGATACTATATATAAATGGAAAAAATTAAAAGATAAGCAAGGTAATTTAGAAGCAGCAACTGGTTATCAGAAAGGACATAGTCATAAGATAAAAGATTCAGAATCTTTTAAAGAATTTTTTAAAGCTAATATGAATAAAACATCAAAGGAGTTAGCAAAGCAATGGGGTAATATTGCATCTGTAACTATTTTAAGACAAATCAGAAAACTTGGCTATAGCTATAAAAAAACTCATTTTCATCCGAAAAGAGATATTAAATTAAGAAATGAATTTATAGCAAAGATACAAACCATCACAAAAGACAAATTAGTATATCTTGATGAATCTGGAATAGAGGATAATGCTTGCAAAGAGTATGGATGGAGCATTATAGGACAAAGGTGTTATGGAGAAAAGGTGTATCAACATAAATTTAGAATAAGTATGATAGCTGGTCTTTGTAATGGTAATCTTATTGCTCCTGTAATATTTGAAGGTAATTGTAATACAGAGGTCTTTAAAACTTATATTAGGGATGTATTAATTACAGAATTACAACCTGGGCAAACCGTTATTATGGATAACATTAATTTTCATAAAAATTCTAAAGTTAAAGAGTTAATTGAATCCATTGGTTGTACCATATTGTATTTACCAACTTACTCTCTTGATTTAAATCCTATAGAGCATTACTGGTTTAAGATAAAAAATGAAATTAGGAAAGTTGTAGGAGATTGTGAAACATTTTATGATGCTGTTTTTAATACTATTAAATTGTCAGTATCTTAATGATTTATGCTATACGGTTTTAAATAAAAGGAATACGAAGCAAATAGAAATTGCAAGATCGCAGTACAGTGGAGCTACAGGTAGAGTTACTAAAGGTATAGGAGTAGTGAGTCTGGTATATTATAACCCTGATATTAATAAGTTTTGGGTAATAGATTATCGAATTTTTGCACCTGATCATGATGGAGCAACAAAACTAGAACACCTATTAAACATGTTAAATAATGCTGTTTATAGCAAGAAGATTCCTTTTCAAACAGTACTTTTTGACACATGGTATTCTACACACAAAATTATGCAACATGTTGACTCTCTGGGGAAATATTATTATGTCCCTATTAAAGCCAATAGAAACGTTAGTAAAACGCACGATTCTAAACCTTATAAAGCTGTAAAAGAGTTGACATTTTCAGATGAAGAGATCAGGCATGGAGTAGAGATTCATATAAAAGGCTTTGCTAAAAATAAGCATGTTAATTTGTTTAAATTTACTGTTCCTACCAACAGAGTTGAGTATGTTGTTACCAATAACAAAACTCACAAATCTTCTAAAGCTGCACAAGATGAGTGTGGCTTTCGATGGGTAATTGAGAGCATGCACAGAGAAATTAAGCAACTTACTGGGATAGAACGTTGTCAATGCAGGAAACAGTGTCTTCAACGTAATCATATTAGTTGGGCATTTTTAGTTTGGGCATTTCTCAAAAGGACTGCAAATACAATCGGTAAAACGGTTTACCAAATAAAGTTAGGGCTTTTAGATGACTATATGCAACAACAGCTGCGTTCTCCATCTTTACGATATTTAGAACCAAACATAGCGTAAGTTTTGTATAAAGAATATGTTGAAAAATACGGCAATGATTACCTAAAAATCTGATAATAAAAAATATATATTTAATTCATTAGCACATTCTTATATATTGTTAAACCATAATATAAAGATTTGCATAATATGGATTTTCAAGAGTTTAAGCATAAATATGGTTATGATGCTGCTACTAAAATGATGCAGCAATATTTGGATATTAAATTTGCTCATCTAGATTGTTTATTGCTTTTTAGAATGGGTGACTTTTATGAAATGTTTTATGAAGATGCGGTGCTTGCTAGTGGTGTGCTTGGTATTGCCCTAACTAAGAGGGGTAAGAATGGTGATGAAGAAGTCCCAATGTGCGGCGTACCTTACCATGCTCTTGAAAATTACCTAACTAAATTAATCGAAGAAAATTATAAAGTTGCTATTTGTGATCAGCTAGAAACTCCAGAAGAAGCAAAGAATAGAGGCGGTTATAAAGCGGTAGTTAACAGAAATGTTACCCGGATTATAACACCTGGCACAGTGATTGAAGAAAATCTTATTACCACTGCTGAGCCAAATTATCTAGCAAGTCTTGTTGTGCCAAAAAACAGAGATACGGCAGCACTTTGCTATGCTGACCTTTCTACTTCTACGATTTTTGTGGTTAATGTTCCTGAGCTTGAAATTCTTAATGAACTTGCCCGCCTAAAACCTCGTGAAATCCTGCTTAGCGAGCATTTAAGGTCTTCTGATCTTGCTAGTATTATTTCCAAACAACTAAATTTCCGCATTACTTATCAAGTTGATAGTTTTTTTGCCGCTAATAAATGTGAAAAGATTATTCTAGATTTTTATAAGATGAAAGATATTAAAGGGGTAGGGGAAATATCTAGCAGTCAAATTTGTGCGATAGGTAGTATTTTGGAATATCTTACCCTAACGCAAAAAGAAAATATCCCCAATTTACCAAAGCCAAAGATTATCGATTTTCATAGCTATATGACAATTGATTTTTCAACAAGACGCAATCTTGAGATCGTCACAAATTCATGTGGGGGTAATAAAGGAAGTTTGCTTAGTACTCTTAACCATACTGTTACTAAACAAGGCGGGCGGTTGTTATATAATTTCCTATCAAGCCCGTTAACTGATACTCATAAAATAAATCAGCGTTTAAATATAACGGAGTTTTTCCATTCTAATCTAGATATAACCGCAAAAGTCCGTGAGCTACTAAAGAAAACCAGTGATATAGAGCGTTGTTTAACCCGTATTACTATGAATAGAGGTTCGGGGCGTGATTTGCTTAGTATTAAATATACGCTAGAGACGGCTAACTCTATCAAAGAAATATTCTTTGATAATTATGGTTTTGAGCTACCAAGCTTTATTGAAAAAATCATTAAGCCTTTAATAAGAAATGATGAGCTATATAATTTAATCGAGGAAAGCATATGCGAAGATGCCCCGAATAATTTAAATGATGGTGGTGTTATAAAACATTCATATCATCCGAAAGTATTACAGTTGCATGATCTGATTAATAACGGCAAATTACATATTGAGAAACTAAAAGATCAGTATAAAAGAGAAACAGGGATAGATAGTTTAAAAATATCTCATAATAATGTGATAGGGCTGTTTATCGATATCACCGCTAAAAATGCTAATAAGATTAATGACCCTAAATTTATTCATCGTCAAACGACTGTTAATAGCGTACGTTATACTACTACCGAGTTACAAAAACTTGAAAGTGATTTAGTTAATGCTAAAACCCTAGTAATAAGTTTGGAAAAAGAGTTGTACGAAGATATATGCAAGCGAGTAACAAAACAATCCGATTATTTGCGGATTCTTGCCAGTTCTTTAAGCGGTATTGATGTGTTTTGTAATTTTGCCTATATTGCAAGCGAAAATGATTATGTCAGACCTGAATTTACCGATGATTTAAGCTTTGACATCGTTAAAGGGCGTCATCCGGTAGTCGAAGAGGCTTTAAATAAAGAGAGAAAAAGCTTTGTGCATAATGATTGTCATTTATCGGAAGCGGAGCGTATTTGGCTAATTACCGGTCCTAATATGGCGGGTAAAAGTACTTTTTTACGTCAAAACGCCATTATTGCAATAATTGCTCAAATAGGTTCATTTGTGCCTGCTAAAAGTGCTAGAATAGGGATGGTGGATAAGATATTTAGCAGAATCGGGGCAGCTGATGATTTGATTAAAGGACAATCGACTTTTATGGCAGAGATGTTAGAGACGTCGGCGATCCTTGCACAATCTACTAAAAACTCATTGATTATACTAGATGAGGTAGGGCGTGGAACTTCTACTTATGATGGCGTATCTATTGCTTGGTCGGTGCTTGAATATATTCATGATAAACTAAAATGCCGCTGTTTGTTTGCTACGCATTATCATGAGCTAACTATTATGGATAATTTTCTGCCAGCTATGCAAAATTACACTATTGCTATTGAGGAATCAGGCAAAGATATTTTATTTTTGCATAATATTATAGCAGGTGCAGCTGATAGATCATATGGCATTCATGTTGCAGCCTTAGCAGGGCTGCCTGCAAGCGTTATAAATAGAGCAGAACAGATTCTGCTTAAATTTGAGAAAAATGCGGCAGGCAAGGAAAAGAATATTTTATCGACGGAGTCAAATAATTTAAGTTTATTTGCCATTGAACCCGCTAAACAGATACCAAATTCTAAACTTGAAGAAAAATTTAAAACCATCGATCCCGATAAGCTATCTCCTAAAGAAGCTTTAGAGCTATTATATCAATTAAAAAGCAATTTTATTAAATAATAACAATTATTAACTGCTAAAAATAGTTAATAAATATTTACAAATATGTAAATATTTATATTATACCTTTTCATAATCAACTTAATATATGGAGAGTGTTATATAGCATAAGTCATTAAGGTACTGACAGAGCGAGAGTATCATGTTATAGTAAGCAAATATTAACAAGCATGTAAAGAGATATGGCACGAGCATATGCAATAGAACTAAGACTAAGAGTTATAAAAGCTGTAGAAGCAGGGATACGAATAAGTAAGGTAAGTAAATTATTTAATGTAAGTCGTGATACTATATATAAATGGAAAAAATTAAAAGATAAGCAAGGTACTTTAGAAGCAGCAACTGGTTATCAGAAAGGACATAGTCATAAGATAAAAGATTCAGAATCTTTTAAAGAATTTTTTAAAGCTAATATGAATAAAACATCAAAGGAGTTAGCAAAGCAATGGGGTAATATTGCATCTGTAACTATTTTAAGACAAATCAGAAAACTTGGCTATAGCTATAAACAAAACTCATTTTCATCCGAAAAGAGATATTAAATTAAGAAATGAATTTATAGCAAAGATACAAACCATCACAAAAGACAAATTAGTATATCTTGATGAATCTGGAATAGAGGATAATGCTTGCAAAGAGTATGGATGGAGCATTATAGGACAAAGGTGTTATGGAGAAAAGGTGTATCAACATAAATTTAGAATAAGTATGATAGCTGGTCTTTGTAATGGTAATCTTATTGCTCCTGTAATATTGAAGGTAATTGTAATACAGAGGTCTTTAAAACTTATATTAGGGATGTATTAATTACAGAATTACAACCTGGGCAAACCGTTATTATGGATAACATTAATTTTCATAAAAATTCTAAAGTTAAAGAGTTCATTGAATCCGTTGGTTGTACCATATTGTATTTACCAACTTACTCTCCTGATTTAAATCCTATAGAGCATTACTGGTTTAAGATAAAAAATGAAATTAGGAAAGTTGTAGGAGATTTTGAAACATTTTATGATGCTGTTTTTAATACTATTAAATTGTCAGTATCTTAATGATTTATGCTATACCTAAACAATTTCAATTAAGTCTACAACCTATTTCTAGGATTAAAGAAAATCCTAATATGTTCGGTAATTTTACCAATTTTTTTCTAGGAGGTGAAGAATATGTTATATCTAATGATAGTTATATTACTCCTAAATTATGTGTTATACAAGCTCGAAAATTTTTTGAATCATTAGGTAATACATGCCAATTGGGCATACAATATGTAAAGGGAGAATTTAAGGGAATTTTTGAAATAAAAGATAATATCGTAACTGCATTACAAAATAATGAAGTAGCTCATAACTATATGCAATATGAGTTAAACGGTACATTTTATTTGTATGATAATAAAAAATCTCAAGTATGTGTCATTGTCAATTAAAAAGGGACCAGTAAATTGCACGAAAAAGGAACCACTATATTTAAAAATTTTTATGCCATATTACCTCCAGATTTATAGTATTAATACGATAACTTTTACCTTTTATGTTTAGTATATGAGCATGATGTACCACTCGATCAATAATTGCATGAGTTAATACTTCATCAGCAAATATTTCATTCCATTTTTCAAAATCCTTGTTTGTGGTAATAATGGTAGATTTATTTTCATATCGTTTAGCAATAATATTAAAAAAGTCTTCTACTGAATGTTTTGGCAATTGCTTAAACCCGAGCTCATCAAGAATTAATAAATCAAACGATAGGAGTAATTTAACCTTTTTGTGATAACTATTATCTGCTCTTGCAATATGTAAATTATAAAGCATATCCGATACCGTAGTAAAATATACAGAGTATTCTCGTGTTAAAGCTTTTAATGCTAGCCCAATGGCAAGATGAGTTTTCCCAGTTCCTGAATCACCTATGAATATTACATTTCCCTTAGTATTAATATAATCACAAGTTGATAAATCACTTATTACTTTGGCATCAACACTTGGTTGGAAATTAAAATCAAAGTCTTCTAA